>CAZERR010000023.1:0-19242 GCA_964514785.1 uncultured Ruminococcus sp.
TCGCTTCGCTTCCGAGTCCGAGTATATCCTGCATTTGTATTACCGCGTAATCAGCCTTACTCTCGTAAGCTGTACGGATTAAACACCAGTTAAATTCCTCGCCGTCGCCGATATGGCAATATTCCATCGCCTGATCGATTTCTTCCTTGTCGGCGGAGTAGAACCAGCCCATAATGGTATCATTATCGTGAGTGCCCGTATATACGACACAATTGCTGTTCTCAAAGTTGCCGGGGAGGAAATCGTTCTCCTCGTCGCCGTCGAACGCGAACTCGAGAACCTTCATTCCCGGATATCCGCTGTCCTTAAGGAGTTGTTCTACGCCCTCGGATAAATCTCCGAGATCCTCGGCTACGATCGGGATATCACCGATAGCTTCCTTCATCTTATTGAAGAAGTCCATTCCGGGACCGTCCATCCATTCGCCGTTGATAGCGTTTTCTGAACCGAAAGGAATTGCGTAATAATCGTTAAACGCACGGAAGTGGTCGATTCTTGTGATATCATAAAGATTAGCGGCTGCCGCTATGCGGTTGAACCACCATACATAATCGGTTTCCTTAAGATACTCCCAGTCGTAGAGAGGATTGCCCCAAAGCTGACCGGTTTCCGAGAAATAATCGGGAGGACATCCTGCTACGCATACGGGGTCGTTGTTTTCGTCGAGCCAGAAAACGTCCGGATTAGCCCATGTGTCGGCTGAGTCCATAGCAACATAGATAGGCATATCGCCGAGGATCTGAATCCCAAGATCGTTAACATACTCGCGGAATTCGTACCACTGCTCGTAGAACTTGAACTGAACCCATTTCCAGAAATCAATATCGTCGGCGAGCTTTTTCTTATAACGCCTTACAGCGGCGGGCTTACGCATTTTAATCGGCTCCTCGGGCCATTCGGTCCAGGATTTCATATCAAAATGCTTTTTAACTGCCATATAAAGAGCGTAGTCGTCGAGCCAATGCTTGTTGTCTTTTTTAAACTCCTCAAAAACATCGAGCTCATAATCTTCTATGTATGTCTCGTATGCTTTTTTGAGTACCACAAAACGGTTGTTGTAGATTTTTTCGTAATCAACCTCGTTGGGGCTTTCTCCCCAATCAATGGCGTCGAGCTGCTCCTTGGAGATAAGCTCCTCCTCAACCAGCGTGTCGAGGTCAATCATATACGGGTTGCCCGCATAGGTTGAAAAGGACTGATACGGTGAATCGCCGTAGCTCGTAGGTCCGGCGGGAAGTATCTGCCAGATTCTCTGACCGGCTTTTGCTAAGAAGTCGGCAAACTCTCTCGCCTCTTTACCGATTGTTCCGATGCCGTAAGGAGACGGAAGTGAGGTAATCGGCATTAAAATACCTGCCACTCTTGCCATAATGTCAACTCCCTTCAGTTGAAAAATATTAAATTTTCAGCATAACGCTAAAAGGTAACCTATGTTACCCCATAATAGTAGTATAATTTTATCATAAATGCACAAACATATCAATAGTTTTTTAAACTTTTTTTTACATTTATAAGAAATCATTCGTATATTTAGTGTTTAAACAATTATGCTGCCTGCTCCGCGGGCTTCCTTGTTAATCTGTTAATTGTTCAAGTAAATAATACAGTGCCGCGCTGCTTGCGGCAGTTCTGATTTCTTCGCGGTTTTTGTTTTTGCGGTCGTTAAGGAGGGCTTTTATTACGAGGGTGTTTTTTTCGCTTGAGACGGCAATATATACCAGCCCGACGGGCTTTTCCTTACTGCCGCCCGTAGGGCCTGCTATTCCGGTTGTCGAAACGCCGAAATCAGCTCCCGCGAGTTTTTTTACGCCCTGCGCCATTTCGGCTGCCGTTTCGGGAGATACTGCGCCAACCGAGTTTAAGGTTTCGTTTTTAACGCCGAGCACCTTGTTTTTTATACGGTTAGCGTAAGAGCATACTCCGCATTCAAAAACCGCGCTCGCTCCGCTCACTTCGGTAATGCGCTTGCTTACGAGACCTCCGGTACAGCTTTCGGCTGTGGCGGCCTTTTTGTTTTTTCTTATCAGCTCGGTAACGACAAGCGTCTGAAGCTCATTTTCATCTATGCTTTTTTTCTTTAATAAGGCGTAAAATTCCGTTGCTGTTATATTTTTCATAGTTTTCACCCAGTTTTATTTTATCACATTTACTAAATATATTGCAATACTGTTTAAAATTTGATAAAATATATAGGAAAAGGAGCGAAATATATGCCTTGGTTTTTTGTTGACGAGGAAATCAATTCAAAAAAATTCATTTTATCGGGAGAAAACGCCCGTCATATTTCAAGAAGCCTCCGTATGAAAGCAGGGGAAAGGCTGACGCTTTTATCGCCCTCAAAAACTCAGCACGACTGTGAAATCAGCGCCGTAACGGCGGACAGCGTCGAGGGTTCGGTCAGGGGCAGCAAACCCTGTGAAAACGAGCCCGAGGCTGAGGTTGTGCTGTATCAGGCGCTTCCTAAAGGAGATAAGATGGAGCTTATCGTGCAGAAATGCGTTGAGCTCGGTATAACGAAAATAGTTCCCGTCATTTCGGCGAGGTGCGTATCACGTCCCGATAAAAAAGCTCTCGAAAAAAAGAGGCTTCGCTGGCAGAAAATCGCTCGTGAGGCGGCGCAGCAGTCTCGCAGAGGGATTATCCCGGAGATTGCCGCAGCACTCAGTTTTAAAGAAGCAGTAGAGGATTGCAGGGATAACGGAGTCAATCTCTTGTTTTATGAGCTGGGCGGAAAGAGTATTAAAACCGTATTGAATAATAAGCCAAAAAAAATCGGTTTCTTTATCGGAAGCGAGGGCGGATTTGAGGAAAACGAGGTAGAAACAGCGCTCAATAACGGTATAGAAACGGCAACTCTCGGAAAAAGGATTCTGAGAGCCGAGACCGCGCCTATAGCGGCGCTTTCTATAATAATGTATGAACTTAATGAAATGGACAATGTTTCAACAACAGGAGAGGAGTTTAAAAATGATTGGAATAATCTGTGCATTGAAGATTGAAGTTGAAGGCTTAAAAGCGCTTATGGAAAATCCCGAGGTTACGGAAAAAGCAGGCCTTGAGTTCACGAGCGGAAAGATTTCGGACAAAGACGTCGTACTTCTCGAGTGCGGAGTAGGCAAGGTTAACGCCGCGGTAGGCACCCAGATTATGATCGATTCCTACCAACCCGACGTAATTATAAATTCGGGTATAGCGGGAAGTCTTTCCAAGGATCTTATTATCGGAGATATCGTAGTTGCGACCGATTGCGTTGAGCACGATATCAACTGTACGGCTTTAGATGAGCCGAGAGGTCAGATTTGGTTCCGCGACGAAAAAAGAATCAATATTCCCGCTGATGAGGAAGTAGCCAAGAAGCTTGCGGAATGCTGCCAGAACCTCGGCTCAACAGTAAGAAAAGGTACTGTTGCTACAGGCGATATGTTTATTACATATGTAAGACAGCGCGAGGCGATCGCCTACGAGTTCGGCGCGCTATGCTGTGAGATGGAGGGAGGCGCAGTAGGCCATACCTGCTATATGAATAAGGTTCCGTTCGCTATACTGCGTTCGATCAGCGATGATTTGAAGTTTAATAAGGCGGAGAATTACGAGGAATTCAGCCAGCTCGCCGCGGATAAATCCGTAAAAGCCATAAAGAAATTCATAAGTATGGATTAAAAACTAACAGTGTTATAAAAGCAGTTCCCGGTCGGCGCCGGGAACTGCTTTTGTATTACCGGCTCAGCTGCGCCCTGCATACGCACGCCTTTTTTACTTTGCCCGATTGGCAGTATCCGGCGCTTGATGAATATAAAAATATTGACAAGAACGCTTTAATAGAGTAAAATAATAAGGCTATAATGAAATAATATGTAATTTTTTAATGAATAGGGGAAATAGTGTGAAAGTTCACACTATTCCAATTGGTATTGTCCGCTCAGTTTGTCCCTGTGGGACAACGAGCTATGACTGAATTTCCATTTACGCCTTATCCGCCCACGGTAAGGTTGTAAATAACTTTAATGACTATTTTGTGGGCAGAAAGGCTATGGAAATTATTATGCAGCTTACAGGTGCGGAAATCATTTGTGAATGTCTAATTGAGCAGGGCGTAGACACCGTCTTTGGTTATCCGGGCGGCGCGGCGCTTAATACATATGACGCTCTTTATAAGTACAGTGATAAAATCAAGCACATCCTTACCGCTCACGAGCAGGGAGCGGCACACGCCGCCGACGGCTACGCGAGAGCTACGGGTAAGGTCGGAGTTTGTATGACGACGTCGGGCCCCGGCGCCACAAACACCGTTACGGCTATCGCTACCGCAAATATCGACAGTATCCCGATGGTAATTATTACGGGAAACGTAAACACGGGGCTTCTCGGACGCGACAGCTTTCAGGAGGTCGATATCGTAAATATTGTAAAGCCTATCACTAAGGCGAGTTACCTTGTTACCCGTATCGAGGATTTGGCTCCGGCTATCAGAGTTGCTTTCGCGAGAGCTAACGACGGACGCAAGGGTCCTGTGCTTATTGACGTTCCGAAGGATATTACCGCTCAGATCACCGATTTTAAGACGCTTACGCCTCCTCCGAAAAGAACTATAGAGGTTGACAGCGCGGATAAAATCGCTAAAGCGGTTGAGCTTATCAATAATTCAAGATATCCGGTAATTTACGCGGGCGGCGGAGTTATAAGCGCCGACGCTTCCGAGCAGCTTATTCAGTTTGCCGAGAAGATCGACGCGCCGGTATGCTGTTCGCTGATGGGACTCGGATGTATTCCCTCGACCCACAGGCTGAATATGGGCAACCTCGGTATGCACGGAACCTACGCTACAGGTATGGCTACCGAAAAATGCGACCTTATTATTGCGTGCGGAGCGCGATTCTCCGATCGTGTTGCAGGTAACCCGAAGAAGTTCGGCGAGCAGGCAAATATAATTCAGATTGACATCGACGAAAACGAGATAGATAAGAACGTTACGACCGACAATCACATAATCGGGGATGTCGGAGAAGTTCTTGAAATTCTTAATAACCATGTTGAAAAGCAGAACCACACTCAGTGGCTCGTTCAGCTTGAGATCTGGAAGGGCGAGCACGTTGCCCCGAGAGAAAAGCTCGGCGACTATATGTCCGCGCTTGATGTTCTTCTTACAATCAACAAGAAGAAAGCTCCCGAGGATATTATTGCGACCGACGTTGGTCAGCATCAGATGTGGGTTGCGCAGTTCTCTGAGATCGAGAGACCGAGAACTCTGCTTACCTCAGGCGGAATGGGTACTATGGGGTTCGGTTTAGGCGCAGCTATCGGCGCTCAGTGCGGATTCCCGAGAAAGAAGGTATTCCTCATCACCGGCGACGGCAGCTTCCATATGAACTTAAACGAGCTTGTAACGCTGAAGTCCTATAATCTTCCTGTAGTAGTTGTTGTTCTTAACAACGGCGTGCTCGGTATGGTAAGACAGTGGCAGAAGCTTTTCTACGGAAACCGCTTCTCTCAGACCGATCCTAAGCGTGCGACCGATTTTGTGAAGGTTGCCGAGGGCTTCGGAATTCCGGGCTTTAGGCTTGATAAGACCGAGGATATCGAAGAAGTATTCGACAAGGCGATGGGACTTAACGGTCCCGCGGTTATCGACTGTATCATCAGCCCTGACGCAAACGTGCTTCCGATGATCCCCCCCGGAAAGACAGTAAATGAAATAGTAACCGAGATGTAAAAGACAGGGACCGACAAAACGTCGGTCCCTGTTTAACATTATAAGAAATATTTATGATCCTGTTTAGCTGCGGACATTAAGATAACTTATTTTATTCGCAGGAATACGAGGTCATTTTATAACCGGTTTCGCCGATAATTTCCCTGAGCTTATCCTCGGGGATCGTTTCCTTAGCGGTTATAACGGTCTCGTTTTTCTTATGAGATGATTTTACTTTTTTAACGTCGAAATTGTTTCTGATCGCGTCGTTAACGTGAGCCTCGCACATCGGGCACATCATTCCGTCAACGCCGATAATGATTTTAGTCATAGTTTTTCTCCTTTGATAATAATTTTACCGCTTTTTCTCCGTCTGCTTTTATCGCGGTTTTAAGTTCATCGAGATTATTGAACTTTTTCTCGGGACGGATAAATTCCTTTAACCTGACTTCTACAAGCTGTCCGTGCAAATCCCCGCCCTCAAAACCGGGTATCCAGGTTTCACAGTTAGGGAGATTGCGGTCTCCGACAGTCGGCTTAATGCCGATATTAGTAACGCCCGCGTAGGTTTTTTCGTTGAGCGTTACCAAGGATGCGTATACCCCGAAGCGCGGGAGGATAATACCGTTTTCAAATCGCTGGTTGATCGTCGGAGTATCGATTTTTGAACCGATACCTTTACCCTGAAGCGATATGCTTTTAAGTCCGAAGTCATAGCCGAGCAGCTTGTTGGCGGATTTTATATCTCCCTTTTTAAGACGGTTTCTTATCTCAGTGGAGCAAACGACAACTCCGTCGAGCCCTACGGGATTGCATACGGTAACCTTTATATTTTCTTTTTTACAGAGCTTTTCGAGCGTCTGAGTATTGCCGGCTTTTCTCTTGCCGAAGCGGTAGTTGAATCCGCAGAAAACCTCGTCGGCGTTGAAAACATCCTTTATTATTTTTTCGACGAAATCCTCGGGAGAGTAATCCTTCAGCTGTTCGAAATCGAGGATATAGAGAAGTTCGATCCCAAGCTTTTCAAGAATAGCGGTCTTTTCATCGTTGGTTAAGAGCTGGGCGTTTTTATCCTTGGATTTCGGAGTTGATGAAAAGGTAAAAGCCGCGGGAGTAAGCCCTCTTTTTTTAGAAGCAACCGCTTTAGCTATAACCGCCTTGTGACCGAGGTGGAGTCCGTCGAAGAAGCCGAGCGCCACGGCGGTATTTTTATTATACGGAGTAAGGTCTTTAAAAATACGCACAGCGCTCCGTTCTCCTTTCCTAAATTTTTCCCGACCTCAGAAGCATTTCGAGTTTAAGTATCGTGAGCTGAGTTTTAGCGTCGGGAAGCTGATTGTTGAGTACCATCTCAACCGCTTTTTCAAGCGGGATTTTTTCAACGTTTAAAAATTCATCCTTATCGGGCTGATTTTCGCCTACCGATTTTACTCTGCACGCGAAGAGGTGGATTATTTCGTCGGTGTAGCCGGTGCTCGGGTACATAGCTCCGAGAGAGATATAGCTATAGCCCTCGCAGCCTGTTTCCTCAAGAAGCTCGCGCTTTCCGTTTTCAAGAACGGTTTCGCCCTTTTCGAGCTTTCCCGCGGGAAGCTCAAGGGTGATTTCCTTATACGGATAACGGAACTGTCTTACAAAGAACAGCTCGTTGTTTTCGTCAAGCGCGGCTACGCACACGCCGCCGCTGTGCTGAACGATTTCGCGGATCGCGTGTTCTCCGTCGGGGAGCTCGACTTCGTCAACCGTGACGTGGAGGATCTTCCCGTCGTATATTGTTTTTGAGTTTATAGTTTTTTCAGATAAATTGTCCATAATTTTTCAACTGAATTTGACGCTTTTTCCGGAGCTGAAATAACGGGGTTGCCGAAACGACAGCCCCGATTTGCGTTATATACTAATTATTAGTCGGAGGGCTGTTCGCCGCGCATGGAATCGACGTCGCTTATAATGCTGTCGATTACGTCGTCAAGAATAATGCCTTCGTCGTCGGTGATTTCGGACTGCTGGGTTATATCAATAAGCTCCTCATCGGGTTCGCTTTCATAATAATCCGAGTCCTCCTCGATAACATGCTCGTCGTCTTCGTCTTCTTCGACCTCCATCTCCATAGCGACCTGTTCAGCCTGCTGGAGGGGAGTGAGGCTTTCGCCCGATACGGAGCCTACGACGCTGTCCTGAAGGCTCTGGAATTTTGAGGCGAGCTTATCGTCCTCAAAGGCTTCCTCAACGTTATCTGTGGAGTTTTCGGCGTAACCGTCGTCGCCAATACCCTCCTGAGATGCGAGCTCCGCCTGAACCTTGGCGATAGCCGCTTTCTGCTTCATAAGCTTGCGCTTAGCCTCGGCTTTAGCCTTAAGCTCAACGAGGTGGTTCTGAGGCTTTGTAACGTGCGCTTCGTTCTCATTGAAGTAAATATTGTACCATACAATGAATATATAGATTGTCCAGATTTTACGGCTGTTGTCCTCTTTTTGACTGAAATGCTCATCGAGCCAGCCGATAAGGATTTCCGAGTTAAAGAATTTCTGAGCCGTTTCCGATTCGAAAGCCTCTTTTACTATGCCGTAATAACGTTCGTCCTTAAGCCATTCTCTCGTAGGAACGGGGAAGCCGAGCTTTTCCTTTTCGGCGGTTTCGAGCGGAAGGTGAAGTTGAGCCGCACGGCGCATAGCGTATTTTGTATTATATTTATTTACTCTTAGCTTGGTCGGGAGAGAGGAAGCAACCTTGAAAACTTCCTTATCAAGGAAGGGAACACGAAGCTCAAGTGAATTTGCCATCGACATTCTGTCGGCTTTTAAGAGGATATCTCCCACCATCCATAGGTTTATATCGAGCGTCTGCATTTTTGTGACGTCGTCGTGGCGGTGAGCGCGGTTGTAAATCCTTCGTACCTGCTTTAGCTTTTCGGGAGGAGTAGCGATAGACGGATCGCGAAGAAGCTCGCGCTTCTGCTCGTAATCGTACATATACGCATTGCCGATATAACGTTTCTCAAGCGGATGAGTGGCTCGTATAATATAGTCGCGTCCCTTTATATCCGGAAGCTTTTTAGCGAGCTTGCACAGCGCGCGTCTTAAGCAGTATGGAACAATAGTCTGGTATATTTTAAACACTCTCGGGTCATTGTAGCAGGTATAACCGCCGAAAAGCTCGTCGGCGCCCTCGCCCGAAAGAACAACCTTTACATATTCGCTCGCAAGTCTGGAAACGAAGTAAAGCGCGATACAGCTGGGGTCGGCAAGAGGCTGATCCATATGATACTGAACCGTGGGAACGGCGTCCCAGAATTCCTCGCTCGAGATAAGGTGAGTATGGTGCTCAACGCCGATTTCCTTCGAGAGATTACTTGCCCATGAGATTTCGTTATACTTTTGACCGAAGTCAAAGCCTACCGTAAAGGTTTTCTGGTCGGCAAAATATGTTGAAACATAGCTCGAATCTACGCCGCTTGAAAGGAAGCAGCCTACCTCAACGTCTGCGATTTTATGCGCGTTAACGGAGTTCTCAAAAATCTTTTCTATCTTATCGACAGCCTCGTCCTCCGTCAGCTTATCGTCGGGCTTAAATTTAGCCTCCCAATAACGGATCGTTTCGACGTCGCCGTTTTTAAATGTCATATAGTGACCGGGCAGCAGGCAGTAAACTCCCTCAAAAAATGTTTCGGGAGGTACAGCATACTGGAACGAAAGATAGGTGTCGAGAGCCTTATAATTGAATTTTTTCTCATACTTCGGATGCTCGAGAATACTTTTTATTTCGCTGGCGTAGATGATATCCTTGCCGATAAGGGTGTAGTGCATCGGCTTTATTCCGAAGAAATCGCGCGCAACAAAAAGGCTCTTGTCTTTTGTATTATAAATCGCGAAGCCGAACATACCCCTGAGCTTAAGGAGCATATCCTCTTTCCATTCCTCGAAGCCGTGTACAAGCACCTCGCTGTCCGCATCGGTCGCAAAGGTGTGACCGGCTTCGAGAAGCTCCTTGCGAAGCTCCTTATAGTTATAAATCTCACCGTTAAAGGT
The DNA here is from genome assembly GCA_964514785.1 of uncultured Ruminococcus sp. Lineage (GTDB taxonomy): Bacteria > Bacillota > Clostridia > Oscillospirales > Acutalibacteraceae > Ruminococcoides. Next base: position 9,715 of record CAZERR010000023.1, read on the forward strand.
GAGAACGAGGGTTTTATCCTCGTTGTAGATGGGCTGGTGGCCTGCCTCAAGGTCGATAATACTAAGACGGCGGAAACCCATACTTATATAGTCGTCCTGAAAATAACCGTCTGAATCGGGGCCTCGGTGAGTGATTACCTCAGTCATATTTTTTATAATCGCGTCACGGTCCTGAACTTCACCCGTGAATCCGCATATTCCGCACATGTTCTACAACTCCTTCCAAATTGAGATAGATATACATATACAAGATATATTCTATCATAAATAAATCAAGCTTGCAATAATTGAGAAAAATTTTTTAAGTTTTATGATGAATTTTAAAAGCACTTGCAACACTTTAGGAAATATTTTACACTATATATATGAACGATATCGTTTATACCATAGTAACAGGAGGTGAGGTTATGGACGAGAGAGCTTTGATAAAACTCGCTAAGCACGGCGATAAGGACGCGTTTTCCGAGCTGTTTTTAAAGTACAGGGATAAGCTCTATCGTTACGCTTATTTTAAAGTCGGCGAGGCTGACGCATATGACGCGGTTATGGACTGCGTCGCCGAGGCTTGGGCGAATATTTATACGCTTAAGAGTGAAAAGGCGTTTTCGTCGTGGGTATTCCGCATTTTATACCGCAGCTGTTCGGCATATATCGGGGAACAGATAAGGCGTAAGGAAAACGGAAATATCGAGGATACGGACATAACCTCATATACGGACTTTAAGTCCGTTGAGCTTAAGGAAGCGCTGGAGTTTTTGAGCGGCGAGGAAAGGGATATTGTACTTCTTTCCGCTCTCGGAGGCTATAACAGTAAGGAAATAGGCAAGCTTCTGGGCATAAAGGCGACTACAGCCCGCTCAAAGCTCAGCCGCAGTCTTGCTAAAATGCGCGGATTTTTGGAGTGACGATATGAAGGATTTAGATTTTATTAAAAACAAATTCGACGAGAGCGAAGTCAACGCTCCCGAGAATTTGAATAAGGAAACTATATTCGAAAAATTAAATAATACTGAACGTAAAAAGCCTAAAAAAGCAAAAATACTGTTATCTTCCGCGGCGTGTATCGCGGTGCTCTTGATTACGGCAATATCTGTTAAAATGGTAACAGGAGGATTGTTTGATGCATCGGCTCCCGTGTTAAAGACAAATAAGGGAAATATCACTTTCTTTAAAAGCCGGGAGGAAGTAATAAAAAAGCTTAAAAGCATAAAAAATCCTTATTCCTATGATGATATGGCGGCAGGGGCGGCAATTTCAAAAAAAACCGAAAATGATATAGGTTTTAACTATACTCCGGATAAATCGTCATCAGCTTCGGCTGATTCGTATTCCGAAACCTATAAGCAGGTTGAGGGAGTTGACGAGGCGGATATCGTAAAAACCGACGGTAAATATATATATGCCGTTATCGGTGAATGGGATAAAAACCCAGCTATTGCAATCTATAATACAAGACCTGATACTAAGCCAAACGAGAGCAAAAGCCATCCCGAGCCCGAGCTTGAAACAAAGATAACAATAAAAAACGAAAATAAAAAGTACAGAGCGGATTTTATTCACGACATATTTGTCTGCGGCAACAAGCTTATAGCCAATGTCAGTTTCTATACCAAATACTACGATAGCTATACGGCGTCGTATGTTTACGATGTTTCGGATAAGAAAAATATTAAGCAGGTCGGGCGCTTTATTCAGAGCGGATACTATGTCAGCTCACGAATTGTAGAAGATAGTCTTTTCCTTGTTACGAATTTTTCTTCAAAATCAAGCCTTCCCAAAGCAGGAAGCGAGAGCACGCCCGATGAAATCCCTGCAAAAAATATCTGCTGTCCCGAAAAAACGTCGGAAAGAAGCTTCCTTGTAGTAAGCTCGGTAGAAATCGGAACTAAAACGAAAGAAACCGTAACAAAGGCTATTCTCGGCGCGGCTGATACGGTTTACTGCAACGGAGAAAACCTGTATGCGGTTGCTGAAGAATTTGAAAGCCTCGACAGATATTACGGAGTAATAACCGACTCAACAATGCCGTGGAGATTTGCAACAAACAGTCAGATCATCAAATTCGACTTAAAGAACGGAATCAAGCCCTCAGGCTCGGTAAAGGTTAAAGGCAGTGTTAATGACAATTACTCGCTTGACGAAAAGGACGGATATCTTAGAGTAGCAGCGAATTACGAGGATAATAATACGAGTAAAAACCGCGTATATGTATTTGACAGTAATCTGACGCTTGTCGGAAAAACAGAGCCCTTCGGAAAAGGCGAGCATATAAAGGCGGTAAAATACGTCGGCGATACAGCCTACGCGATTACTTATCGCGAAACCGATCCGCTTTTCGTGATCGATTTATCAAACGTGACTGCTCCAAAAATCCTCGGAAGCGTAAAGATAGACGGATTTTCCTCAATGCTTGTACCGATAAACGACAGCAGACTTCTCGGTGTAGGATTTGGCGCCCACGATTATGTTAAACTCGTTATTTTCGATGTAAGCGATCCCGGATCTCCGAAGGTTCTTGACTCACATACGGTAAAATACGCATATTCTGACGTTCAGTATGAACCGAAGGCGTTTGTGTATAACCCCGAGCGTGACTGGTACACTATTCCGGTTAACGATATGGCTTATGCGGGTGCGTACACCTTCTCCGTAAAAGGAGATAAAATCAATGAGCTTGACTACTATACTCCTCAGAATATGGAGAACTGCGACCGATGCGTATATATCGGAGACAGTATTTATTTAGTAGATACTCAAACTCCTCGGGTTGTAGCGAGAGAATATAAAAACTGAGGTTATAATTGCAAAACATCCCTTTTTGATGTATAATCTACATCGGAAAGGGATGAATATATGTTTGGGCTTTTAGGAACAGCAGTCAACGTGCTCACGGTGCTGATTGGCAGCGGAATAGGAATAGTATTCAATAAAAAAATACCGAAACGGCTTACCGAAAGTCTTTTTAAGGTTTTGGGATTAGCTACTGTTTTTATCGGAGTGAGCGGATGTCTGTGCGGTCACAGTGTAATTCTGATTATAATTTCCCTGGTCTTCGGAACGCTTATCGGCGAGATACTGAATCTCGATAAGCATATAAATAATATGGGTTCGTTCCTCGAGAAAAGATTTGACAAAAACAATCCCGATTCAAAAATGGCTCAGGGTTTTGTCAGTGCGTCAATACTTTTCTGTATCGGTTCTATGACTATTGTCGGCTGTCTTAACGCGGGACTCAAGGGAGAGTTGTCCGTACTGTTCGCGAAGTCGGCGCTCGATTTATGCTCGTCTATGATATTCGCGAGCACAATGGGCATAGGCGTTATGTTTGCTGCAGGCTTTGTACTTGTGTATCAGGGGTTATTAACTGTACTTGCCGTGTTTATAAGCCCGTATCTCAGTGCGACGGTAATAGACGAAATGAGCTGCGTCGGATATATAATAATTATCGGACTCGGAATTACGATGATTTCCGATATTAAGCTGAAGCTTACGAATATGATACCCGCTATGTTTTTACCGATAGCTTTCGTTCCGCTCGGAGCGTGGATAGTTGAGCTTTTGCCGTTTCTAAAGTAGAAAAATATTGCAAGCGCGGTTTATTTGTGCTAAAATTGGCTTGTAAATTAATATAAAAGGAGCGATTTTATGAGTATAAAAATAGCTATTTTAGGTTACGGAAACTTAGGCAGAGGCGTTGAGGCGGCAATCAAGCAGAACCCCGACCTCGAGCTTACGGGAGTTTATACCCGAAGAAGCCCCGACAGCCTAAAGATCAATACCGAGGGCGTTGCTGTTCGCTCAACGGCGGAGCTTGAAGCCGGCAGGGACGATATAGACGTGCTGATTATCTGCGGAGGCTCGGCTACAGATTTGCCCGAAATGACTCCGAAATACGCGGCGCTTTATAATGTCATCGACAGCTTCGATACTCACGCTAATATTCCTTCGCACTTCGCGAATGTTGATAAAGCGGCTAAGAAAGCAGGAAAAATCGGAATAATCTCCTGCGGCTGGGATCCGGGAATGTTCTCCTTAAATCGTCTTTATGCGAGCGCAATTCTTCCCGAGGGAAAGGATTATACCTTCTGGGGCAAGGGCGTAAGCCAGGGACACTCCGACGCTATCCGCAGAATCGCGGGAGTAGTTGACGCAAGACAGTATACCCTCCCCGTAGAAGCTTCGGTCAATGCTGTTCGCGAGGGTAAAAACCCTGAGTTTACGACGAGAGAAAAGCATACCCGCGAATGCTTCGTAGTCGTAGAGGACGGAGCGGATAAGGCTAAGATTGAAAACGAGATAAAAACTATGCCGAATTACTTTGCCGACTATGATACAACGGTCCACTTTATAAGCGCTGAGGAAATGAAGCGCGACCACAGCGGACTACCGCACGGCGGCTCGGTGATTTATTCCGGAACTACGGGCAACGGCAATAACCACGTTATCGAGTACAGCTTAAAGCTTGATTCCAACCCCGAGTTTACGGGTTCGGTACTCGCAGCCTATGCGAGAGCGGCTAAAAAACTGAATGACGAGGGAGTTTCTGGTGCAAAGACCGTATTTGATATCGCTCCGGCGTACTTAAGCGCGTTATCGGGCGAGGAAATAAGAAGTCATTTATTATAATAAAATTGTTTAATAATCTATATAATAGCAAGAAGAGCTGCCGCGTTTGCGACAGCTCCTTTTTTATTTTACAATCAGTTTTTTTATTTTATATACGTCCCCGTCCATAATCTTATAATCGGCTAAAAGCTCACCCTTGATCGGAGGGCTTATGCTCTGGTGGATGTAAAGACTGCTAAGTCCTGCGTCGTGCGCGCCCTTAATATCGGAGATATAGTCGTTGCCGACCATTATCGTTTCATCGCGGTTGAGCGAATATCTTTCGATAAGAATATCGAAATAATGCTTATCAGGCTTTGAGCATTCCTCATCGGAGCTGATTATGATACCGTCGAAATAGGGGATAAGCCCGAACATATTTAGCTCGTTTAAGGTGAATTTTCTCTGAGCGTTCGAGAGCAGATATATTTTTTTGCCCTTAGCTTTAAGAGTATCGAGCAAATCCAATACGCCGTCGTAAAGCTTAATATACTTAGTCGAGTAACAGCGGAACGCTGTGCAGATAAAATCAATTTCCTTAGCGGTTGCTTTAGCTCCTTTAGCGGTAAAAAGCTTTTTAAACACTTTATCAAGCTTAATATCTACCACGGTGTATTCGGGAAAGCGTTTTTTTACCCTCGCTTTTTCCGCGTCAACGTATTCGCAGTAACGCTTGTTGATTTCTCTCGGGGTGTAGTGCGCGACCTTGTAGCCATAAAGGATAGCGAGCTTTTTCCAAAGCTTAATATCCCATTCGTTCGTGTTGATATCAATTAAGGTTCCGTATAAATCGAAAACATAGTTTTTGAACATATTGACCTCCTGTTATACTAAGGCTTTTTACGGCAGAAATCTTTCATACAGCAGTTATCGCAATTTGCTTTTCTCGCGGTACATACCGCGCGTCCGTGGAGAACGAGGCGGTGGCAGAAGTCGTTGCTTTCCTCGTCAGGGAGCAGGTCGCGGAGAATAAACTCGATCTTTTTAGCGTCTTTTTCGTTATGAAGTCCGAGTCTTCGGGTTATGCGTATACAGTGAGTATCGACTACTACGGCGGGCTGGTTATAAATATCTCCCATAATTAAATTAGCAGTTTTTCTTCCTATACCCGGGAGCTTTATAAGGTCGTCGATATTATCGGGGACCTTTCCGTCGAAATCGTCAACGATCATTTTCGCCAGCGCGACTATATCGCGGCTTTTTGTTTTATAAAGTCCGCAGCTTTTTATGTATTCGGCGACTTCTTCCTCGGACGAAGCGGCGAAAGCCTCGGCGTTTGGAAAACGCTCGAACAGCGCCGGAGTCACCATATTTACTCTTGCGTCGGTGCATTGGGCGGCTAAGCGCGTTGCAATCAAAAGCTGAAGCGCGTCGGGATATACGAGCGAGCATATCGCGTCGGGATATTCTTTTTTAAGCGATTCAACGGCTTTTTCAGCAATTTCTTTTTTAGTCATAACACCACATCCTTTTCCCCAAAGCTATTGTAGCATAGTTAAAAGGTAAAAAACAAGTAGGATATAATAAAGAAAATTCAAAAAAGTCTTGACAATTAATTAACAATAGCATATAATAGCTATGAGGTTAGCGAGAGCTAACTTCATTCAAGGGTAATAGGTTAGTTATAACTAACAATTATAAGGAGATTAAGTATATGATTCCTCTCGCTGTTGCAAATGTTAACGAGACAAATATCATAAAAAAAATAGGCGGATTGGCGCAAACCAAAAAGCACCTCGAGAACCTCGGCTTTAACGTAGGCTCTGAGGTCAAGGTTATTTCGACAATCGGAGGAAACCTGATCGTGCAGGTTAAGGAATCGAGAGTCGCCGTAAGTAAAGAGATGGCGATGAAGATTATGGTTTAATATTGTTATATATAGAAAAGGAGGGAGTATTGTGAAAACCTTAAGAGACGCTAAGATAGGCGAGACCGTAAAGGTTGTTAAGCTTCACGGCGAGGGCGCGGTCAAGCGCAGAATCATGGATATGGGTATCACAAAAAATGTTGAAATCAGGATCAGAAAGGTCGCTCCGCTCGGAGACCCGATTGAAGTTACGGTAAGAGGTTATGAGCTTTCACTCAGAAAAGCCGACGCCGAAATGATTGAGGTAGAGTAAGTTTGACTCTCTGATGTAGAAAGGACTTAGAATATGAGTATTAAAATTGCTTTAGCCGGCAACCCGAACAGCGGTAAGACGACGCTGTTTAACGCGCTGACCGGTTCAAACCAGTTTGTCGGTAACTGGCCGGGCGTAACGGTTGAAAAAAAGGAAGGTAAGCTGAAAAAACACAGCGACGTTATTATTACCGACTTGCCGGGTATTTATTCGCTTTCACCGTATACGCTGGAGGAGGTCGTCGCGAGAAATTATCTTATAGACGAACGCCCCGACGTTATTTTAAATATCGTTGACGGTACGAACCTTGAGCGAAACCTTTACCTTACAACACAGCTCACGGAGCTTGGAATCCCCGTAGTTGTAGCGGTAAATATGATGGACGTTGTCCGCAAGAACGGAGATAAAATCGATAAGGATGAGCTTTCGCGTCAGCTAGGCTGTAAGGTTGTTGAGATTTCCGCGCTTAAGAACACCGGTGTATCTGAGGCGGCGGAGGCTGCCGTAGCCGCGTCAGGCGGCGAAAAAACCGTTCCTAAACACAGCTTCAGCGGAGAGGTCGAGCATACGCTCGCTCATATCGAGGAGGGAACCTTCCTCCATGATATGCCCGAGGAGCAGCAGCGCTGGTACGCGATCAAAATCTTTGAGCGTGACGAAAAGGTGCTTGAAAAGCTAGATATCCCCGAGGAAAAGCTTGCGCATATCGAAAAGGATATTCAGGCGGCGGAGAAAGCACTCGATGACGATTCCGAAAGCATTATTACAAACGAAAGATATATTTACATAGCTTCGGTAATTAAAGCTTGTTATAAGAAAAGAAATAAAGGCAGTCTTACTACCTCGGATAAAATAGATAAGGTTGTAACTAACCGTTTCTTAGCGCTTCCGATATTTGCGCTTATTATGTGTATCGTATACTATATTTCGGTAACGACCGTCGGCACTGTTCTCACCGACTGGATGAACGACGGTGTATTTGGCGACGAGGGCTGGAGGCTTTTCCAGACAGGTCAGGTTGAATACGACGAAGCGACCGATAAATGGGCTGAGGAAAATATCTTCAACAACAAGGATTTAGGCAAGCTTTTGACCGTTGCCGCTAACGACGATAATATAAAGGGCGCGGCGGATTTAAAGGACGCGTTCGATGAAAAGGATTACGGCGCGTTTGAGGAAGCCTACGGCTTATATGTCGATGAATTCTATCAGGGCGAAGAGAATAAAAAAATAAAGGTTTACGATATTAATAAATATCTCCCCTTAAACGAAGACGATGAAATTGATAATCCCGTTGACGAAAGCGAGTACGGTATCTGGATACCGAGTATTAAAAAACTCGTTTCAAACGGACTGGAAGCCGTTAACTGCGCCGAATGGCTTAAGAGCCTTGTGCTCGACGGAATTGTCGGCGGCGTAGGCGCGGTGCTCGGCTTTGTGCCTCAGATTTTTGTATTGTTTATTTTCCTTGCGTTTTTAGAGGCATGCGGATATATGGCGCGTATCGCCTTTGTTATGGACAGGATATTCAGGAAATTCGGTCTTTCCGGAAAGAGCTTTATTCCTATGTTGATCGGTACGGGCTGCGGTGTTCCGGGTATTATGGCTTCGCGTACGATAGAAAACGAACGCGACCGCCGTATGACGATTATGACTACAACGTTTATTCCGTGCGGAGCTAAGCTTCCGATAATCGCTATGATCGCAACTGCCTTATTCGGCGGAGCGTGGTGGGTTGCTCCGAGCGCCTACTTCCTCGGAATGGCGGCTATCGTAGTTTCCGGTATTATGCTTAAGAAAACTAAGATGTTCGCAGGTGACCCGGCTCCCTTTGTTATGGAGCTTCCTGCTTACCACCTTCCGACAGTAAGAAACGTCCTCCGTTCAATGTGGGAGAGAGGCTGGAGCTTTATCAAGAAAGCCGGCACGATCATCCTGCTTGCCTCTATCGTGATTTGGGCAGGCTCGGTATTCGGCTGGTACGGAACCTCGTTCGGCTTCAATCCCGACCTCGATATAGAAAACAGTATCTTAGGAGCTGTCGGAAACGCTATCCAGTGGATATTCGCTCCTCTAGGTTTTGCCGATATCAAGGCGGCTATCGCGACAATTATGGGACTTGTAGCTAAGGAGGAGGTTGTCGGCGTATTCGGCGTGCTCGATTTCGGCGGACTTACTCCCTTGGCTGCGTACAGCTTCCTCGCGTTCAACCTGCTCTGCGCTCCCTGCTTCGCGGCTATAGGCGCGATAAGACGCGAGATGAATTCCGCGAAATGGACGACCTTCGCGATCGTTTACCAGTGCATTTTCGCTTATGCGGTTTCCCTGATGATCTATCAGTTCGGACTCGTTTTTACAGGCGGAATGAATATTATAGGGCTTATATTTGCTATAGCTGTAGCTGCTCTGATAATCTTTATGCTCGCCAGACCGTATAAAGAATCTACACGATTAAGCGTTAGATAAAATATTATGAAAGGGAGGATAAAATGAATTGGTTAACTGCTAATATCGGGACAATTATCGTCGCGGTGATTGTCGCGGGACTTGTCGGGGCGGTTGTAATAAACGGCCTGAGAAAAAGAAAACAGGGAAAATCCTCCTGCTCCTGCGGCTGTGCGAATTGCCCGATGAAAAATAAATGTCACTGAAAAAAGCCGTCGCTTAATGCGGCGGCTTTAGTTACGGAGAAATATGGTTTGCAAAAAACAAATGCGACACATTTTTTGTGCCGCATTTGCTATATTATAATTTGAAATTACTTTTTATCAGCCTTGGGTGCTTCCTTTTTAGCGGGCTCAGC
>CAZERR010000024.1:0-19181 GCA_964514785.1 uncultured Ruminococcus sp.
ATCTCACTTTTTTGCTTTTTACCCATTTTGTACCTCCGTTTGTTTGATTTTTTTACTTTGAATTTTCATAAAAACAGCTCCGAATAAGCACGATATCGCCCCTAAAATATATAGGTAAAAGGCGATACTCCAATATCGCGAGCTGTCTAAAACTCCTCTGCTTACAAAATCCCAGCACATTAAGGTGAAGAACACGGCTGAAAGGATTGTAAATGTTATTATTCCGGCCGGCTTTAAAGCGAACGATAGAATAAAAGCCAGTAAAGCGAATAATCCGATCAGTATAACCAGAACAAGCATTATAATGCCGAGTTCCGGACCGCCTGCGTACACACTTCCTATTCCCAGTGCGAGTGATATGTAGCTTATCATGGAAACGCTGGTTATTTCGCCGTATCCGCCGGATATATAGGGCAGAAACAAAGAAATAATCATCACAGCGCTTCCTATAAGAGAGATAATCATAGCTATCATATGCAATGTGCCTGCGGATTTCTTTTTATTGTTTTCGTCCATTTTTAAACCTCCTTAAAAATAAATAAAAATTTATTGCTTTGTGTTAATTATATATTGCTTTTTAATAAAAAGCAATAGCTATTTAATAAATAGTTTAATTAATTAAATAATAATAGTAACCTTATTGTAGGTGATATTATGTCCAGATCAATTCCTGTTTCTTATGAAAATACCGAAAAATATACCGAGCTCGGTTTAAACATTGCCTTTTACCGCAAGAAAAGCGGCATGACTCAGGAGCAGCTTGCCGAGAAGGTAGGCGTGAGCCGTTCTCACTTAAGCGCGATAGAGGCGCCGAATATTGTAAAGCCTTTCTCAATTGAATTGCTTTTTAAAATTGCCTCTGCGCTCGGTGTTGAGCCTTCCTGTCTTCTTGAATTCAGGCAAAATTAATAACCGTGTAATTATAATACACGGTTACTCTCTTAAATGGGTATGCAAACTGCATACCTGTTTTATTTTTTTATATGATATTATACCTTTAGAAAATCAAAACGACGGAACGTAAATTATAAGACCTATTGCTGTTGCAATCGACAGGATACCTATAACTATCATTATCAGCTTTGCCGAGGGCGGATTTTTCGGGTATAGCTTATGCGATATCCCGAATATATCTCCGAACATACAGTAGGGCAGAGCCGAGAGGAGCACGAAAAGCTCCAGCCCGTGCAGAATATGACTTCCCTTATAATCCAAATACTCAAAACAATTTATTGTGTAGTTTATATACGCGGCGAGCATAATGAAGTAGAAAACCATAAAGACTATCGTAACCGTCTTTGCTGCCGCTCCGGTTCTGAAGCCCGGGAGCTTACGGTAATTCTTATACGCCTTAGCCTTAGCTTTTTTAGATTCGGCTTTTACGTTGTTGCTTAATACGGCGACCTTGAGCTCCTCGGCGGTGTTGAATCGGTTTGTGCTGTCCATCTCGATACATCTTTCGATGATCGGTGTGAGATTTCCGAAGAACAGTTTTTCGCCGGGGGTCTGCTTAGTTAAAAGGTAGTTCATAAGCACTCCGCAGGAGTAGATATCGGCCCTTCTATCGGTTTGCGTAAAGCCGAACTGCTCGGGTGCGGCGTAGCCGGGAGTGCCCATGATACGGGTGTCGGCGTTTTTTCCGATTTTAACCGTCCTCATTATATCGTAGTCGATTATTTTTATAATGCCCTTTTTATCGATCATTACGTTAGAGGGGTTTATATCGCGGTGGATAATGCCTGCCCTGTGAAGCGTGCTCAGTCCGTCGCAAAGCTGAGCTGTAATATTTCTTACCTCGTATTCGGAGTATACGCCTCGCTTTTCGACCGCTGTCTCGAGAGTAACTCCGTCGATATACTCGCACAGGCTGATACATTTTCCACCCTGTATAACGGAATCATAAACCTTCATAAGATAAGGGCTGTTTAGCTTTTTCAGCTCCTCGAATAACGAGAACGCCGAAGCCGCGCAGGTGTACTGAACCATAAGCCTGCCGTTAATTAAGTTTTTAACCAGTACGGCTTTTCCGCCGAGCGGTTTTAGCTCGGTATACTGCCATAATTCAATTCGCTCGTCAGTCGTCATAACATCCTCTTGAAATTGAAAAGAATATATATTAATATAATATCATATAGGAAAGGAATACTCAATATGAAAAAACAGACAGACGCTTTATGGAACGAAATGCTTAACACTGATACGGTGGATGAATTTGTTGATAATAATCTTGATGATATCGTATTCAACGGTCTCGAGGAGATGTTTGATCATTTCGTAAAAAAGCGTAATCTAAAAGTGACGGAAGTATATGACGGAGCTATGCTGCAGCGGAATTTTGCACGCCAGATCATTTCAGGAGGACGCGGTTCTACCCGTGATAAGATAATTCAGTTTTGCTTCGGGCTTAAGCTGAATTTAGATGAAGCTCAGCGGTTTATAAAGATAAGCGGTAACCGCGAGCTGTATTTAAGGGATTTGCGTGATTCCGTAATTATTTTCGCTATAAAAGACGGAAAAAGTCTTCTTGAAGCCAACCTGGAGCTCGAAAAGAAAAAGCTCCGTCTGCTCGTATAGCAGTTTATATTTTTTAGCCTTCGCTTTTTCAGCGGAGGTTTTTACTTTATAACAAAACTATTATTCATATAAAGAAAAATCATATTGCCGGTTCAGCTGTTATTTTGTACTTTTCCTTATTATCGGGATGTTAATTTATGATAGTTGATAGCATTATCCGTACAATTTTCTACAGCGGAAATATAATCCGGAATTATTATAAAACAGAGTTGAAAATGTTGATTTTTCAGCTCTTTTGTGATATTATAAAGAGTCGTATGGTATTACTGCGGCGGTAAGAAAATGTGCGTATCATAGTGCAAGCGTTTTCTTGCCTGATATTCCGATATATCGGAGGTGAGACAATTGCAGGATATGATAAAGAAGATTATCGAGGCTGACAATAAGGCTAAACAGCTCGATGAGGCTAACCGAAAGGCTGCCGAAAAAGAAAAGCAGAAAATCGAAGAGGAAGCCGAGGCTATTTATCGTGAATATATGGATAAAGCCCGTGAGGAGATCAAAAAGACCAACGCGTATGTCGATAAGAGAACCGAGCGTAAAATAAACGATATTCAGGCTAAGCATGAGTCGGTGTCGATAAAGCTCAAATCCGAATATGAACATAATTGCTCGAGGTGGGTTGACGAAATAGTCAGCCGGGTTCTCGAATAACCGGTTTGATTTACACTTAAATCTGAAAGGAGGCGGTTATATGTCCGCTACATCCTACGCCGTTTCGGCTAAGGCGAGGGCAAAGTTCGGAAAATTCCTTTCGATGCGGGATTATTCCGCTCTGCTTTCGTGCCAGAGCGTCGCGGAGGTTATGGTTTATCTTAAATCGAATACTCATTTCGCGTCGGCGCTTTCCGAGGTCAACGAGAGGGACGTCCACCGCGGCAGGCTCGAGATCCTTTTAAGACAAAACCTTTTTAACGAGTTTGATTCGCTTTGCCGCTATGATTCGGGAATAAGCGCCGGTTTTTCGCGGTATGTTATTGAGAAAACCGAGGCTGAGCAGATAATACGCTTTTTGATTCTCTTAAACTCAAACTCCACCGAGAAGTTTATCTATCAGTTTCCCGCGTTTTTATCCAAGCACACCGAGCTTGACATTAATAAGCTTGCGAACGCTCACGACTACGGCGAGTTTTTAGAGGCGCTTTCGGGTACCTCTTATTACGAAATTCTGAAGAATTATAAGCCCGACGAGGAGGGAAGACTCCCCGTATCGGATATCGAGAATAAGCTCTACGGGCGTGTGCTAAGAAATATGCTTATGCTTATTAATAAAAAAACAAAGGGCAGCGAGCGCAGAGAGCTTGAGTCGATTTTCAGAACGATCAACGATTATAATATTTTTTCAAGAATTTTGAGGTTAAAAAAGTATTATAACCTTCCGCCTGAGGTTTTAAAGACAAATATTATGCCCGAGTTCAGCGATTTCAGCCGCAGGGTGATCGATATGATGTGCGAGGCGTCTTCGTCCTCGGAGATTTTTAACATTATGAGAAGCACAAGGCGCGGAAAAATGATCGATAAGATCGGCTATAAAAACGCCAGCGATATCAGCCCGAGGGTTCAGTACCGCGTGGCTAAAAAAAATATGTATTTTTCAAAAAACCCGTCGGTCGTAATGGTTTCGTTTATGTTCCTTTGCGAAATCGAGCTTATGAATGTCATAAGTCTGATCGAGGGTGTACGATACAGTGTAGACCAAAAAACAATACAGTCTCTGATTATTCACTGACTTTAAAGAGGTGATTATATTTGGCAGTATCATCAATGCAGGCCGTGAATGTTATCGGGTTGATGGATTACATTGACGAGGTAATCACGGTGCTGGGTGAATCGGATGTGTTCCATCCGGACGAGGTGACTAATTTCTATGATGACGTTATGGATTTTACTCATCTTCAGGTAAAAAACAGCTACGCCGAGCCTCTGACTAACCTGAAATCCGCGCTTAATTCTACAAGACGAGAGTTTAAGCGTGTTGACGTAAGCGACTTTAATCCTTCGTTTGAGGAGCTCGAGAGTTTTGCCGCGAAGACTACCGCGGATATCGACGCTTTTATTAGCGATAGGGAAAAGCTTAAGGATGAGCTATCAAGGCTTAAGCACAATATTGAAACCGCCTCCCATTTCGTGGGGCTTGACGTTGAGATTCAAAAGGTGCTTAAAATGGAGTATATGAAGGCTCGTTTCGGCAGACTCCCAAAGGACAGTCTCGAAAAGCTCAAGGCGTATAAGGACAACGAATACGTCGATTTCGCGGTTTGTACCGAGGACAAAACCCATTGCTGGGGCGTGTATTTTGCTCCCGTGAGCAAGGTTAAGAAGATAGACAGTATTTTCGAGGGGCTTTTCTTTGAGGCGAGCGATTTAGTCGGCGAGGACGAAACTCCCGTCGAGAGAATCGAAAAGGATAAAAAACAGCTTCCGGTACTCGAGAATGAGATAAAAGAAGCTCAGAAAAAGCTCGACGATTATCTTGATGAAAATTACGAAACGATTTGCCGTTATCTTTCAAAGCTTCAGGAGCTTTATCTTTACTCCGGCATAAGGAGCAAGGCGCTCCAGCACGGCAACAGCTTTATAATAGTCGGCTGGATACCGACTTCAAAAAAGAAAAAGCTTAAAAAACGTTTAAATAAAATAAAGAGCGTTGAGCTCGATTTCTCCGACGCTAAGAACGAAATGGATAAGCGTCCGCCTATTAAGCTCAAAAACTGCTTCTTGGCGAGACCGTTCGAGTTCTATACCGAGATGTACGGCGTGCCTAAGTACAACGAGATTGACCCGACGCTGTTTGTCGCGATAACATACGTTATCATTTTCGGTATAATGTTCGCTGATTTAGGTCAGGGAATATGCCTGTCAATAGCAGGACTTCTGATGTGGAAGCTGAAGAAAATGAAAATCGGAAAGATACTCTTCCCGTGCGGATTATCCTCAGCGGCGTTCGGAACGCTTTTCGGAAGCGTCTTCGGATTTGAGCATTTGCTCGACCCGCTGTTCAGAATGGTCGGTTTTGAGGAAAAGCCGTTCGAAGTTATGGCTTCTGAGAATACAAACACGATCATTCTCGGCGCTATCGGTATAGGAGTGCTGCTGCTGATAGTAGCGATGTTCCTGAACGTATATACGTCAATACGCCAGAAAAACTACGGCAGGGCGCTGTTCAGCACGAGCGGAGTCGCGGGAATAATATTCTACAGCGCGCTTGTGGGCGGACTGACCTGCGAGATTTTCCTCGGTATTCACGTTATGTCGCTTCTGTACATTATCGGTCTAATTGTCATTCCGTTTATAATTATCTTCTTTGCCGAGCCCCTGTCGGGACTTGTGAACGGAGAGAAGGACTGGCAGCCCGAAAGCTGGGGCGGTTATATTGTTGAGAATATATTCGAGTCCATAGAAGTGCTCTTAAGCTATGTGACCAACACAATGAGCTTCCTGCGTGTGGGAGCGTTCGTACTGGTTCACGCAGGAATGATGCTCGTAGTATTCGTGCTTGCCGAAACGGTAGGCGGTATCGGATACTGGGCGATCGTCGTGATCGGAAACGGTCTTGTTATGGTTTTAGAGGCGCTTTTGGTAGCAATCCAGGTGCTGAGGCTTGAGTATTACGAGATGTTCAGCCGCTTCTACTCGGGAGAGGGAAGACCTTTCGAGCCTATAAGAGTAAGCTCGCTTGATTGATAAACTATTTGATATACATATTTATGGAGGTTTTTTATTATGTTACTTTTTGATTGTTTAATGATGGCTTTACCCGTTGTATTCTTAGTTGCTTCCGTTATTATCGCTGTTAAGGCGGTAGAACGCGGCAAGAACAAAAAGAGAACCGTGCTTATGCAGCTCGCTTCCTTTGCGGCGGTATTTTCGATCTGCTTTATCTGTCCTATTATCGCGGGCGCGGCTACAGGCGACGCCGCAACGGCTTCATCGGGAGCGGACGGAATGGCTTATATCGGCGCGGGAGCGGCTACGGGCTTATCATGTATAGGCGGCGGTATCGCGGTAGGTAATGCGGCTCCTGCGGCTATCGGAGCTACAAGCGAGGACCCGAAGGCGTTCGGTAAGGCTATTATCTTCGTTGCGCTTGGTGAAGGTATCGCGCTTTATGGTATGCTTATTTCGATTATGATTATTTCCAAGATTGGCTAAGTGGTGAAAAATGCAGTTTTATTTAATCAGCGATAACGTTGATACAAAAATGGGTATGCGCTTCGCGGGGATCCCCGGCGTTGTGGTACACGAGGAGGAAGAAGTCAGACGCGAGCTTTTAAGCGCTATGGAACGCGAGGATATCGCGGTAATCCTAATGACAGAAAAGCTTGTATCGCTTTGCCCGGATATCGTGTATGATCTTAAGCTCAACCGAAAAAAGCCGCTGATCGTCGAAATCCCCGACCGTCACGGAAACGGAAGAACTAAGGACAGTATCACAAAGTATGTACAGGACGCGATCGGCGTAAAACTGTAAGCGTTATCACGGAAAGAAGGTAACTAATGCCTAAGAATAATACAGATAAATTCCTTAAGGCGATAAAGAAGTACGCTAAGGCTCAGAAAAACGCGCTTAAGGGCGAGGTAATCCAGCTTAAAACCGAACGCCTTAAGGAAGCGGAAGCGAAGGCTAAAAAAGACAGCCAGCGCCTTTTAAAGGACGGCCTTCGCGAAAAATCAAATAAAAGCACCGCTCTTTTAGCTAAGAAAACTCAGGAAAGCCGCAGGAAGCTTTTCCTTGAAAGAGCGGCTATGACCGAGGAGATTTTCTCTAAGGCGGAGGATAAGCTCATCGCCTTTACCAAAACCGGTGAATATCCTTTAAAGCTTAAGAAAAGCGCCGAGGCTATCCATGATCTGTTCGGAGACGAAAGCTGCACGCTCTATGTTTCTGAGCGTGATTTAAGATTCTCCGATGAGCTTAGATCCGTATTCGGCGAAAAAGCCGAAATCGAAGCGGATAAAAAAATAAGGATCGGCGGAATTAAGGGCTTTTGCAAGGGCAAGAGCATTATCGCCGACGAAACCCTCGACAGCAAGCTTAACGCTCAGCGCGGATGGTTTACGGAAAACTGCACGCTTTCCGTAGAGTGACCCGAGCCGCGCTTTACGGCTTGCCCTTTCGGGCAGGCGTACTCTGATTGAAAGAGATGAATTGATATGAAAGAAAATGTTATTTTCGGAATCAACGGCCCTGTTGTTACCGTTAAAAACGCCGACTGCTTTGAGATGATGGAAATGGTGCATGTCGGTGCGCAGAATCTTGTAGGCGAGGTTATCGGTATTACCGACGAGCTTACCACGATTCAGGTTTATGAGGAAACGACAGGTCTTAAGCCCGGAGATCCCGTTACCGGTTCCGGAGCGCCTATGAACGTGCTCCTCGGCCCCGGAATACTTGATAATATATTTGACGGAATCGAGCGTCCGCTTAAGGCGATTGAGGAAAAGTCCGGCTCGTTTATCAGCCGCGGCGCTACCGTTTCTTCGCTCGACGACGAAAAATTATGGAACGTTACGATGAAAATAAAGGTCGGCGATAAGCTTGAGGGCGGTCAGATTTACGCGACTATCCCTGAAACGCCGATCATAGAGCACCGTCTTATGGTTCACCCCGAGCTTTCGGGCGTAGTAGTTGAGGTCAAGCCCGACGGCGAATATAAGCTGTTTGATACGGTTGCCGTGATTGAGGACGATCTCGGCGTGCGCCATGAGCTCACTCTATGCCAAAAATGGCCTATAAGAACGGCGCGTCCTGTTAAAAACAGGCTTACTCCCTCGATCCCGCTTATCACCGGTCAGCGTATTATGGATACGCTTTTCCCGATAGCCAAGGGCGGAACTGCCGCTATTCCCGGCGGCTTCGGTACGGGTAAGACGATGAACCAGCACCAGCTCGCAAAATGGTGCGACGCGGATATTATTATTTACGTCGGCTGCGGTGAACGCGGAAACGAAATGAGCCAGGTTCTCGAGGAGTTCTCAGAGCTTATCGACCCTAAGTCCAACCGCCCCATGACTGACAGGACGGTGCTTATAGCCAATACCTCTAATATGCCCGTTGCGGCGCGTGAGGCATCTATTTATACCGGTATTACTCTCGCCGAGTATTACCGTGATATGGGTTATCATATAGCTATGATGGCGGATTCTACCTCACGCTGGGCGGAAGCGCTCCGTGAGATTTCCGGACGACTTGAAGAAATGCCTGCCGAGGAAGGCTTCCCGGCTTACCTGCCCTCGCGCTTAGCCGAGTTCTACGAGCGCGGCGGACGAGGCGAGGTCCTTTCGGGCTCAGAGGGTTCCGTTACTCTTATCGGCGCGGTTTCTCCGCAGGGCTCCGACTTCTCCGAGCCTGTTACTCAGAACACGAAGCGTTTTACACGCGTGTTCTGGGCTCTTGATAAAGCGCTCGCTTACGCGAGACATTATCCCGCGATCAACTGGATTGACAGCTACAGCGAGTATTTCGGCGATTTGGACCCGTGGTTCAGGGAAAACCTCGGCGATGATTTCGTTGAGTACAGGAAGCGTATAAGCGCCCTGCTCCAGGAGGAAAGCTCCCTTATGGAGATCGTTAAGCTTATCGGCTCCGATGTACTGCCCGACGACCAGAAGCTCGTTATCGAAACCGCGAGAGCTATCCGCGTAGGCTTCTTGCAGCAGAATGCTTTCCACACGGAGGATACTTACGTTCCTCTCGAAAAGCAGAAGCTGATGATGAAGGTCATACTTCATCTTCACGAGAAGGCTAAGGAGGTCGTAGCCCGTGAGATCCCGATCTCAAAAATCATTGCTCTCGGGCTCTTTGATAAGCTGACAAAAATGAAATATGATATACCTAACAACCGTCTCGATATGTTTGACGGATATATAAAGGAAATCGACGATAAGCTCGCCGGATTCTTACAGTAAGGAGGGAACGCGCTATGATTATTGATTATGTTGGCGTAAAAGAAATCAACGGCTCGCTGATTGTTATGGACGGCGTAAAGGGCGTTTCCAACGAAGAAATTGTAGATATTATGCTTGACAACGGTACCGTCCGCCAAGGACGTGTCGTTCAGATCGACGGCGAAAGAATCGTTGTACAGGTATTCGAGGGTACAAGACGTATCAGTCTTAAAAATACCCGCACCCGTCTTACCGGTCATCCTATGGAAATGCCGCTTTCTCCCGAGATTATCGGGCGAGTGCTCGACGGCGCAGGACGTCCCGCCGACGGACTGGGCGATATTTTCCCAGTAAAAAAGGCGAATATCAACGGTACGCCTATTAACCCGGTTTCACGAGTTTATCCTAAAAACTATATCAATACGGGTATTTCTTCCATCGATACTCTTATGACTCTTATCAGAGGTCAGAAGCTTCCTATCTTCTCGGGCTCGGGTATGACTCATAATGATTTGGCTGTTCAAATCGTACGCCAGGCGAAGATAAGCGGAGCCGACAGCAACAACTTCGGCGTAGTGTTCGCCGCTATGGGCGTTCAGAAGGATGTCGCCGAGTATTTCAGAAAGAGCTTTGAGGAAAGCGGAGTTCTCTCGAGGGTCGTAATGCTTTTAAACCTCAGTAACGATCCGATCATCGAGCGAACGCTTACTCCGCGCTGTGCTTTGACGATCGCCGAGTATCTCGCGTTTGAGCTCGATATGCATATCCTTGTTATTATGACCGATATGACCTCATATGCCGAAGCGCTTCGTGAGTTCTCATCCTCAAAGGGTGAGATCCCCGGAAGAAAGGGTTATCCCGGTTATCTGTATTCCGACCTTGCTTCCCTTTATGAGAGAGCAGGTATGATAAAGGGCCGTTCGGGTTCTGTTACTCAGATTCCGATCCTTACTATGCCTAACGACGATATTACTCACCCGATCCCCGACCTTACGGGTTATATCACCGAGGGTCAGATCGTGCTTGACCGCGCATTGCAGGGACAGGGACTTTATCCGCCTGTAAATGTGCTGCCGTCTCTTTCGCGTCTTATGAAGGACGGTATCGGCGAAGGCTATACGAGAGGAGATCACCAGCCGCTCGCGAATCAGCTCTTTGCTTCCTACGCGAAGGTTATCGACGCGAGAGCGCTCGCTTCGGTTATCGGCGAGGAGGAGCTTTCCCCGATTGATAAGAAGTATATCGAATTCGGTAAGCTTTTTGAATCAAAATTTGTAAATCAGGGCTTTACCGAAAACCGAAGCATTGAACAGAGCCTCGATTTAGGCTGGGAGCTGCTTTCAACTCTGCCGAGAGCCGAGCTCGACCGTGTGGACGATACTCTGCTCGATATCTACTATAAGGGCTGAGAGGTGTCGTAATGGCTGTTCAGACAGTACCCACCAAGGGTAATCTAATGAATACGAAAAAGTCGCTCGCCCTCGCTAAAAACGGTTACGAGCTTCTCGACAGAAAGCGGAATATTCTTATCCGCGAAATGATGACGCTTATCGATCACGCCAACGCGATCCAGGAAAAAATCGACAGTGCCTACGAGGAAGCTTATTTAGCGCTCCAGACCGCGAATATCATGAACGGCTTTTGTGAGGATATATCCAAGTCGATCCCCGTGGAGGACGGATTAAAGCTTGATTTCAGGAGCGTAATGGGCGTTGAGATCCCTATCCTTACGCTGGACGAGAGTAAAAGCTATAATTACCTCCATTACGGTACGAGAACAACAAACTCCGCCGTAGATAAGGTGTATATCCTTTTCACGAAGGTAAAGCTTCTTACCGTTGAGCTCGCAGAGATCGAAAACAGCGTTTACCGCCTTGCAGATTCGATCAAGAAAACCCAGAAGCGCGCTAACGCGCTGAAAAACATTATGATCCCGCGCTTTTCCGAGACCGTAAAGTTTATTACCGACGCCCTCGACGAAAAGGACAGGGAGGAATTCAGCCGCTTAAAGGTGATCAAGCGCAAGAAGCTCAGGGATAACGAAAAGAGAACGAAAGAATAATAACAGCCTTCGTTTGATTGCTTAGCGCATCAAGCGGAGGCTTTACTGTAGAATAACCTTTTTTGCAGTTGCGCTCTGTGCGCAAAGGAAAGAAAATAGATTTTGGAAATTTTTTGCGCGGTGTTGCATACTGCGCTCAGATATGATAAAATTTATCTCAGTGAGGTAAGTGTTATGAAAAAGATTTTTAAGTTTATTTCAGCAGTTTTATGCACTGCTGTTTTAATGACGATGTTTATTCCGTTCTACGCCGAAGCGGTAGGTGTGGAGGATATATATAAAATCGGCGATGTGAATTTTGACGGTAACGTTGATGTTCTCGATGCTACGCTGATTCAGAAGCATCTCGCAAAAATCAGCACACTCGGCGACAGTGCGCTCGAAAAAGCCGATACCGATTATAATTTGGATATCAATATCCTCGACGCTACTCATATCCAGAAGATAATTGCGAAGATATATACAACCCTGACCGCTAAAAAGGGAGTCGATATCTCTAAGCATAACGGAGATATTGATATCGCCAAGCTGAAGGCTGCGGGCTATGATTTCGTTATGATACGCTGCGGCTTCGGAGACGATATCGCTTCTCAGGACGATAAGCTCTTTGAGCAGAATGTAAAAAAATGCGAGGAAGCAGGTATGCCGTGGGGCGTTTATCTTTATTCCTATGCGCTTACCGTTGAAGAGGCTGAAAGCGAGGTAGCTCATACCCTAAGACTCCTAAAAGGTAAAAAGCCTACGCTTCCCGTAGCTTTTGATATGGAGGACGCTGACGGCTACAAGAATAAAAACGGTATGCCCGGCAACGCCGAGCTCGTTAAAATCTGCCGTACATACCTCGAGGGTATCAGGGACGCAGGCTACTATCCGATCCTTTATGCCAGCTTAAGCTGGATAAATAACAAGCTTAACGACGATAGCTTATTAAATGATTTCGATATCTGGCTTGCTCAGTGGAACACCGAATGTAAATACAATGGAAAAAACCTCGGGATATGGCAGTACGGCGGTTCCGTAAACTATATCGACGGTACTTCGATAGAAGGTGTGGCGGATACGATCGATAAGGACTTCTGTTATAAGGATTACCCTTTGATTATAAAAAATCAGGGTTATAACGGTTGGTGAGATTATGAACGATATTGATGACCGCCTTGAAAAACAGCTCTCTTTTTCTCTCGAGATAGATAAGGAGAAAAATGTTTTCCGCCGGACTCACCTCTCTGGAAACGGCAGAAACGAAAACGATGCCGAGCACGCGTGGCATATGGCGGTTATGGCATATGTTTTAAGAGAGTATTCCAACGAGGATATAGATATAGCTAAGGTTATGCTTATGTGTCTTATCCACGATATTGTCGAGATTGACGCCGGCGATACCTACGCCTATGACGAGATCGGTCTTAAAACTCAGAAGGAGAGGGAAGAAAAGGCGAAGGAGAGAATATTCTCCCTGTTGCCCGATGACCAGAAGGCGGAGCTTACATCGGTTTTCGACGAGTTTGAAGAGTACGAAACGGCGGAGTCTAAATTCGCTCATGCTATGGATAACCTTCAGCCTCTTATTCTTAATAACTCAAACGGCGGCGCCGACTGGCGCGAACATAAGGTTACTGCAAAGCAGGTCTATTCACGCCAGAATAAAACAAAGCTCGGCTCAGAAAAGCTTTTTGAGGTAATTGATAAAATAATAAAGGAAAATATTGATAAAAAAAATTTAAAGTAAAAGGAAGAAGTATTATGAAAGAGTATAAAAGTCCCGAATTTGAGGAAGTAAAATATTCCTGTGGGGAAGAGGTCCTCGTGGTTACTGGCGAGGATAACGCCGAATCTGATTTAGATGACCTTTTTGGTCCTTAAGGTAACTAAGCGGATATTTTTTCATCCGGTTTAAGGCGTTGCGCTTTAAACCGGATTTTTTCGTATATTGACATCGGATTATGAAAGTGATATACTGATTTGCGAATGATTCGCAAATTGAGGTGACTGAAATGCCTAAATATATGACAAAACAGCGTAAGCTTCTTATAGAATATCTTTCGGGACATATTGACGAGAGTATTTGCGCTAACCGTATAGCCGAGGACTTGGCTACTAAGATAAGCAAGAGCGCCGTTTACCGAAACTTAGCCGATCTGGAAGCAGAGGGCAAGCTCAGACGCATAGCGGATAACAATACCCGGGAGGTAGTTTATCAGTATGTTGACGAGGATAAGTGCCGCGAGTGCCTGCATTTAAGCTGTAAAAAATGCGGAAAAACCTATCATATGAGTATGACCGCAGCCGATTCACTCGTGGATAATGTATCGAAGTCCGAGAGCTTTGTTATAGATAAGGAAAAGACCGTCCTGTACGGCGTATGTAAGGAGTGTATGAAAGAAGAATGAAAAGGTTTATTGCATTATTGCTGTGCGCCGTATGCGCCGTCGGATCTCTTGCAGGCTGTAGGGACAGCGAAAGCAAGAGTTCCGGCAAGCTTAAAATCGTAACTACGATCTTTCCCGTTTACGACTGGGTCAGGGAGCTTACCGAAGGCTGTGAAGATGTAGAATTGTCCCTGCTTATTAATAACGGAGTCGATATCCACAGTTTCCAGCCGTCAGCGCGTGATATTATAGAAATCGGCGGATGCGATATGTTTGTGTATGTCGGCGGAGAGTCCGACAGCTGGGTAACAGACGCGCTCGGGGAAAAAACCAATAAGGATATGACTGTTGTAAATCTTCTTGATATACTCGGCGATAAGGGCAGGGAAGAAGAATTCATCGAGGGTATGAGCGGCGAAAAAGAAGAAAAGCCCGGAATTGACGAGCATGTCTGGCTTTCTCTTAAAAACGCCGGACTATTCACCGACAGTATTTCTAACGAGCTGAAAAAACTTCTGCCCGGAGATAAGAAGCTCTTAACCGAGAATGCCGAAAAATATAAGGATGAGCTTTACGCGCTTGATAAAAAGTATAAAAAAGCTGTTGACAGCTCTGAGAATAAGACTCTCGTTTTCGGCGACAGATTTCCGTTTCTTTATCTCGTTGAGGACTACGGTATTAATTATTTTGCTGCGTTTTCGGGATGTTCTGCCGAGACCGAAGCGAGCTTTAATACTATAGCCTTTCTCGCGAAAAAGGTAGACAAGTATAAATTAAACGCGATTTTTAAGATTGAAAACTCCGACGGAAAAATAGCCGAGACAATTAGGAATAATACTAAGTCAAAAAATCAGAAAATTCTGACGCTCGACTCAATGCAGTCCGTAACCGGTGAAGATATAAAGAATAAAACAACCTATTTTTCGATAATGGAGAAGAATTTAAGCGTTCTGAAACAGGGACTATAATAAAAAACAACCGACATTTAAGTCGGTTGTTTTTGTTGTAATGATAAGTCAGCTCCTGATCAATCGCTGAATCCGAAATCATCCCCAATGGAATCTAATAAATCATTTACGCTCATCTTACCTGCCGCGCCGTAGGTTATGTTATCCAGATCGGATTGGCACAGCACATCTTTCTTTTCAAGCGGTTCTATAACTATTTTTGGGGATAAATATTTATCTTTCATAGCCGCGCCCTCCTTAATGTAAAGCCGCGATAGCGTCCCAGTCGGCGCTGCACCCGTCGTGTTTTGCCGATGAATCGTCGTAATAGTCAGCGTACTGAATACGGTTGCCTTTCTTAACATAAAATCGTACAATAAATACTACTTCACTTGGAATATCATTTAGTCCGAGAGTTACATATTTGTACGGTGTTTCGGAATTATAATCTCCGTAAGCTCCGCTGATTTTGTTGCTCGTTTCTTTAATGTTTTCCTTGTATATATTATCGCTGTAGTATGTTATCTGACCTATTTTACTTCTGATATCAAGATAAGTATTGCTGTTGCTTCGGGATTTTTTCGCTATTATGTACCCGTACTCATCCGCATCCTTAAGGATGTTTGTGTTGACAACCGTTACGAATCTCATACAATTCCTGTGAGTTATCTCGGGCTTTTTCTGAACGCCGAGAATAACGAAATTTTTAAGAGTGTCGTAATGATTGCTTTGCGCGAGAACATCGTCATTTTGCGGGACAACCTCATTGTCGAAAATTATAGTTCTCGTCGGGTTAGTGATTGTGTATGTTTTATCGTTGTTGTTATTAATATTGCCTTCTAATTCATTGATAACGGTTTCGTTTTCTTTATTGGATTCAGTATTTGGTACGGAAAAAATAACCGCGTACTGTTTTTCCGCTTTGGCGGATAAAGCCACATCCCAGTAGAACGACAAGCCTGAATCAACGCCTGATAAGTTACCCGTTGTCTGGGAATTGGTATTTGTCGTAAAAATTCGTTCCGGAATAAAGATATCCGATTTTACCGCTGTAGCGGCGGCGGTTGAATTCGCGTTTACTGCTCCGTAAAAATATGTAGCGGACTCGCTTCCGGCGATTCCCTTAGCCGCAAAACCGAGAGTCGGTGATTTCCCGTCAACCTTATCCGAATTGACCGAGGAAGTCATAGTGATTCCGATTTCGTTATTACTACTTTCAAGCGGAGCGGTTGGTGTAGTTTCTTCGCTAGCAGTTTCGTTATTGCTGCCTATAAGCGGAGTAATTGTCGCGCGGTCATCACTTCCGATTTTTATATCGCCCGAGGTTCCGAGCTTAAATGTTTTATCAGCGTTTGTGTTGTTTTTTACGGTGTAGATCATCTTTATCGAATTAGCACCGATATACTCGTGACTGATTCTAAGCGTCACATCGTTATATATAGCGTTTTCGGATATGTGAAGCGCTTTTCCGGAGGTTTCGTTGATTTCAAGCTTTTTGAGAATACCGCTGTTGTTGTCTGTAAGCGCATAGTAATCGGAGCCGTCTTTAATACAGGTAACAAACCCTCTTGAGCCGTATGTTATAGGCCATACTGAATTGTTGTCTGTTCTAACCGATTTAATTGAATAGGGAAGAGCTCCCGCGAGAATTGAGGGAGAAGGGTCTTCGTAGGAAACGAGTATGTGCTTGCCGTTTGGAACAACATTGGTCGGTTCAACCAAATCTCCGACAAATTTGTCGGAATAAGCGGAGTATTTAGTCTGATAAGCCGTAATCTTGTCTGACATAACATGAATTTTGCAGTCAGCCGATAAACCGCTTTCTGCTAAAGCCCATTCTAAGCTATCGGGATTAGCATACAAATTAACGGTTTTGAGGTTTGTACAACCGTCAAAAGCACAATTTTCGATAGTTCTCACATTTTGGGGAATGGTTATGGATGAGATGTTTTTCTCGTTACAAAAGGCGTGCTCACCGATTTTTAAAAGCGAATCGGGAAGGTTGATAAGATTAACCTTATAATTATTTGTTTCATTCATACGAAAAGCGTAGTTTCCGACAGATGTGATACCGTTTGCGATTACAATTTTTTGCATAAAACCGTAGTTTGTGTAATCGTAAAACAATTTCCACGGAGCGGTGCTGTTCATTGGATCCGAGGTGTAATCTGCCATTTCGCCCTCACCCGAGATAACAAGAATATTATCGTCGTACAAACTGTAAACTGCGTTGTTTCCGCTCGCTCCGCAATCTCCGCTTTGGATTAAAACGGCAAAGCCTGTTATGCTAAACGAAGTGAACAGCCCTGTAATCATAATTATCACGAGGAGAACGCTGATTGAAATTTTAAATAATCTCTTCATAAAAACCTCACTAAAAACTTGGCTTAATCAGTATCGATAATGTATTATTTTAAATGATTTAAAATACCCATGTCAACAGCCGAAAAAAAACTTGTGAACAGCATATAAAATATCGGATTTATTTTATACATAATAGACTAAAAAATTTTTATAAAATAATGAATATTAAAATGGAATAAATCAGTATAAAAAAATATTTCAAAAAAGGTATTGCACTTTATTATAAAATGTGGTAAAATACAATGGTTGAATAAGTTATCCGGGTGTGGCGCAGTTTGGTAGCGCGCTTGAATGGGGTTCAAGAGGCCGCTGGTTCGACTCCAGTCACTCGGACCAAGGAAACTACCGATTTCTACTGAGGAAATCGGTAGTTTCCCTTTTGTGTTGTTCTACTGAAAAACCAAGAGGTCAACAGGAAGGTCAACACTTTTATATTATAATAATCCCGTGCCATGCTTATAGTGGAAAATGTGGTCATTCGGTTTAAGAAAAAATTATTTAAAAAATTAAGTCTTTTTGAAACTTTTTTCCTTTTTATTGACACTACTATATCGAAAGGTTTAAAATAATAAAAGAGTTTAAGGAGATTTATCATGAAAAAACTAACGGCATTAATCTTATCGGCAGTATTATTTATTTCTGTATTCTCGGTTTTTCCCGTTTCGGCGGCGGAAAGCTTTTTCAAGAAAGACGGATTTGTTTATGAGCTTGAGGGGGAAGAGGCGCGCATTTGCTTTTACTTCGGCGACTCGGACGAGGTAGTTTATCCCTCGCAAATCGACGGTCATAAGGTTACTAAAATCGGTGTCAGCGAGGATGAAGTGAGCGAGGAAGTTATTTTATTTGAAGAACAGGAAAAAGAATATTTCACAAAAATGTATTCCTGCTCTCCGAATAAAAATATAAAAGAAGTTACTATTCCCGATACCGTGACCTATATGGGCGCATATTGCTTCAGATATTACGAAAAGCTCGAAAAGATAACGCTCAGCAATTCGCTTACAAAAATCGCAAACGAAGCATTTTATCACTGCGGTTCTTTAAAGAGCGTTGTGATCCCCTCGGGTGTAAAGAATATTGATAACGACGCGTTTGCTGATTGTAAGGAGCTTTCCGAAGTAAAACTTCCCGATACTCTTGAGCGTATCGGTTACGGAGCGTTCGGAAATACCGCGCTGAAAAGCCTTAACATACCCGAAAATGTTAAAACTATCTCTTTTGAGCCTTCGGATAATTTCATCGACGGAAACGATTCAAGTAAATACATACACGCTTTCGATTCCGCTCCGATCGAAAAGATCACGGTTTCCGGAAAGAATAAAACTTTCAGCTCAAAAAACGGCGTTCTTTATAATAAAAAGAAAACGGTGCTTTACTATTATCCCTTAGCGAAAAGCGCAAAGAAGTTTACCGTTATAAAGACGGTGAAGAAGATTTCTCCTAATGCTTTTTACGGTAACTCAAAGCTTTCCAAGGTTACATTTAAGACGAATGAAATCAAGGAAATCATCGCCCTTTTCAATGGCTGTACTGCCTTAAAATCAGTTCAGCTTCCCGAAAGCGTTAAGAAAATCCAAGGCTTTTCATTTTGCGGCTGTAAAAAGCTTACTTCCTTTACAGTCGGTAAAAATGTAAGCTTTATTGGTCAAGACGCATTTTCCGGATGTTCTTCGTTATCAAAGGTTAAATTTGCTTCTAAAAAGAATCTCACTATTGAATACGCCGCGTTCAGCAACTGTAAAAAGTTGAAGAGGGTTACAGTTCCGAAGAACGTTAAGAAAATCAGCTCAAGAGCGTTTGGTTATACTTATACTCTGAATAAAAACGACAACCGCGTTTATTCGAAGCTTAAAGGCTTTACAATTAAGGGTGCGAAAAACAGCGCGGCTTATAAATACGCTAAAAAGAATAAGTTTAAGTTCGTCGCAATATAACTATTTACGCTTTATTTCTCAAAGCAAAGCGCACGCAGTTTTT
>CAZERR010000025.1:0-18893 GCA_964514785.1 uncultured Ruminococcus sp.
GTAATAAATATTTCAGATAGTATAGATTATATTATACTTTTTGTTGTAATTTCCTGCAAAATAAGAAATCGCGCTTTGCGCGCATTTCGGATAGTCATCGCTCGTTTCTGCGCAGCAGAAAACCGAGCGGACAATATAAATCATTTTTTTATTTGGTAGGAGTTACCTATTTATCAAGGTAATAAATATTTCAGATAGTATAGATTATATTATACTTTTTGTTGTAATTTCCTATCAAATAAAGAAAGGAAGGTGAGTTTTATGATAAATTCAATGACCGGATTCGGAAGATTTGAAGGTCAGATAAACGGACGCGGCATCAATCTTGAGATCAAAAGCGTTAACCACCGCTATCTTGAGTTTTCCTGCCGTATAACGAGAGGCTACAGCTTTCTCGAGGAAAAGATCAAGTCCTATATAACCTCGAAGATTTCCCGCGGTAAGGTGGATATGTTCGTATCCATAACCGAGCCCGAGGATACTCCTGCTGACGTTCAGATCAATCACAACCTTGCCGAGGGCTATATAAAAGCGATGAAGGAGCTTGAGGAAAGATACGGTATAAAAAACGAGTTGACCTCGGTGGATGTAGGAAGATATCCCGACGTGCTTACCGTTAACAAGGCGGCTGAGGATGAGGACGTTGTATGGAACGATGTTAAAGAGGCTATCGACAGCGCTCTCGAGGGCTTTACCGCTATGCGTAAAAACGAGGGCGAACGACTTAAGGCTGATGTTTTAAACAGAGCCTCCGTTATTATGGATATCGTTTCAAAAATCGAAAAGCGTTCTCCCGAAACGGTTAAGGAGTATCAGTCCAGGCTTAAGGATAAAATCGAGGAGCTCTTACAGTCTAAGGAATATGACGAGCAGAGAGTTATCACCGAGGTTGCGATTTTCGCCGATAAAATCGCCGTGGATGAGGAAACCGTAAGGCTTAGGAGCCACTTCGACCAGCTTAATATCTACCTTAACGAGGATAAGCCTGTCGGAAGAAGCATCGACTTCCTTATCCAGGAGATGAACCGTGAGGCGAATACGATCGGCTCAAAGGTCAAGGACGCCGAGCTTGCTCAGATGGTAGTTAAAATCAAAAATGAGATAGAAAAAATAAGAGAACAGGTTCAGAACATTGAGTAGGGTAGAATTATGAAGCTGATTAATGTAGGATACGGAAATATGGTATCTTCCGCGAAAATCGTAGCCGTAGTATCTCCCGATTCGGCTCCGGTCAAGAGGATCGTTCAGGAGGCTAAGGCTAAAGGGATAGCGGTTGACGCGACCTGCGGAAGAAAATGCAAGGCGGTTATAGTTTGTGACAGCGATCACGTTGTGCTGTCGGCTTTATCGCCCGAGGCTATTGGTAACAGAAGCGAGGATTAGTATGAAAAAAGGTAAGCTGGTTGTATATACCGGATGTTCGGGAGTCGGCAAGGGCACTATTATGAAGGAGCTTCTTAAAAGAAACGCAAACATAAGACTCTCCGTTTCCTGTACTACAAGAAAGCCCCGTCCCGAGGATATCGAGGGCGTAACCTATTACTTTGTCAGTAAAGAGGAGTTTCGCGCTGCCGCTCAGCAGGACGGCTTTCTTGAATACGCTCAGTTCTGCGATAACTATTACGGAACTCCGAAGGCTGCCGTTGATAAAATGCTGAGGAAGGGCTACGACGTTTTCCTCGAAATAGAGGTTGACGGCGGTATGCAGGTTATGTATAAGCGCCCCGACTGCATAAGCATTTTTGTAACGCCTCCGTCTATGGAGGAGCTCGAAAGACGTCTCAGGGGCAGAGGTACCGAGGACGAAAAAACTATTATCAAGCGTTTGGAACGCGCTGTAGATGAAATGAAGTTTGAGCGGTATTACAAGTATTCCGTATTAAACGATAATCCTGAGCGAGCCGCAAAGGAGATATTATCTATTTTGGAGGCTGAAAAGAATGAATAATAAACCGAAAAGGTTTTATAAGGTAACTCAGGGATGTATTATATCCGGAGTATGCGCGGGAGTTGCCGAGTATTTTAATATCGACCCTACCATCGTGAGGGTTTTGTGGGCGGTGTTATCGCTGTCCTTCGGAACAGGGATCATTCTCTATATAATCTGCGCGATTGTATTTCCGAAAAAAGAGGATATTATTTTTTAATATAGAAAAACCTTACGCGCCCGCCGTAAGGCTGAATACTAAATTTTGCGGGCGGAAAGGCATGGAGTAATATGAAAAAGGTAAATGTTGATGAATTATTCGAGGGTAAGGCAAGCCGTTACGCGCTTGTTATCGGTGTAGCAAAGAGAGCGCGCCAGATTACCAAGGAGTTCGAGGACGAGGAAACCATAACCGATGATAAGGCTGTGCTTTTAGCTATTGATGAGATCAAAAATCATAAGGTAAATATTTTACAGCCGGAAGATGATGACTGATTTTATCGCTTCGGCAGCGGTAGAAAACACCGTATATTCCTTTGACAGGCTTTTTGATTACGCCGTAAGCGAAGAGCTTGCTTCTGAGGTCAAGGTCGGTAAGCGGATAATGGTGCCGTTCGGCAGCGGTAACCGTAAGCGTCAGGCTATGGTTATGGATATAAAAAAGGGCGATACGAGTAAACTGAAGTCCGTAATATCCGTACTTGATAAGGAACCTGTCCTGACTGAAGA
Source organism: uncultured Ruminococcus sp. (assembly GCA_964514785.1). Lineage (GTDB taxonomy): Bacteria > Bacillota > Clostridia > Oscillospirales > Acutalibacteraceae > Ruminococcoides. Next base: position 2,657 of record CAZERR010000025.1, read on the forward strand.
AATGGTGAAGCTTGCTTTTTTTATGAAGGACAGGTATTTCTGTACCTATTACGACGCCGTTAAGACGATGCTCCCCGCCGGTATCAACTACAAGGTCACTACGCTTTATTCGGCGGTTAAGGGAATCGATACCGAAGAGCTTTTAATGGACGAGCTTTCCGCGTATAATTATCTTCTTAAAAAGAAGTCACCGGTCAAATCGGAGGCGCTTTGCGAGGCTCTCGGCTTAAAGCCCGAGTTTTTCGACAGCCTGTGCGCGCGCGGCTTTTTAAGAAAATCGGATGAAGCGTTCCGCAGGGTAGGCGACGCCGTGTTAAAAATGGTCGCCGTAAACGACGACGCGGATCTATCTTCCCTGAAGCTCAGCCCGAAACAGAACAGCGTGCTTGAAATCCTTCAGACCGCCGGCTGCGCTTCGGTAAAGGAAATATGCTATTTCGCGGGAGTCACTCCCTCGGTTGTAGATAATCTCGTTAAAAAGGGACTAGCCTTTTACTATGAGGACGAGGTTTTCAGAAAAGATACAGATAATTCTATAAAAGAAAATAAAGAAGTTACCCTGACCGATGAACAGAAAAAGGCTTTTGAAAATATTCTTTCCGAGTACAGGGAGGATAAGCCTCATGTAAGCCTGCTTTTCGGAATAACCGGCTCAGGAAAAACCTCGGTGTTTTTAAAGCTGATTGAAAAAGCGGTAGAGGACGGCAGGGGCGTTATCGTGATGGTGCCCGAGATTTCCTTAACTCCGCAGTTTTTAAGTATATTCAAGTCGAAATTCGGCGACGACGTCGCGGTATTCCACAGCGGATTATCGCTCGGAGAAAGGCTCGATGAATATAAACGCGTGCTTCGAGGAATAGCTAAAATAGCCGTAGGTACCCGAAGCGCGGTTTTTGCTCCGTTTAAAAACCTCGGACTGATAATTATGGACGAGGAGCAGGAGCATACCTATAAATCCGAGTCAACCCCGCGCTATCAGGCGAGGGATATAGCCAAGTTCAGGGCGGCTCAGAATAACGCGCTTTTACTTTTATCCTCCGCGACTCCCGATATCGAGAGCTTTTACAACGCTAAAGAGGGGCGGTATTCCCTTAACAGGCTGACTAAGCGCTACGGGAACGCCATTCTTCCCGAGGTAAGGATCGTCGATATGAACGAGGAGGCTGCCGAGGGTAATACGACTCTTTTTTCAAAGGAGCTGTACGCCTGTCTCGAGGAGAACCTCGAAAAGGGCAACCAGAGCATATTGCTTTTGAACCGCAGGGGACACAATACCTTTGTCGTATGTTCAAGCTGCCGCGAAACCTTAGCGTGTCCGCACTGCTCGATTTCGCTGACATATCACAGCGCCAACCGTAAGCTTATGTGCCATTACTGCGGGTATTCCGTTGATTATACGAGCGAGTGCCCGAATTGCCACTCAAAATCCTTAAGCTTCCGCGGAGCCGGTACCCAGCGTATTGAGCAGCAGCTTTCCGAGCTTTTGCCCGGCGCGAGAGTATTAAGGCTCGACGCCGACTCTACAATGCGGAAATCCTCTCACGAGAGGTATCTATCCGCTTTTTCAAGAGGAGAGTACGATATCCTTATCGGAACTCAGATGGTAGCTAAGGGACTTGATTTTCCGAAGGTTACCTTAGTCGGAGTATTAAACCCCGACTCAATGCTTTACGCTGACGATTACCGAAGCTATGAGAGAACATTTTCGCTTTTGACTCAGGTGGTCGGAAGAAGCGGACGCGGCGATAAAAGAGGAATAGCTCTTATCCAGACCTATACTCCCGAGAACAACGTCATTTCGATGGCGGCGGCTCAGGACTATGAAAAATACTATAACAGCGAGATCACGATTCGTGAGGCGATGCTGTATCCGCCGTTTGCGGATATCTGTATGGTAGGGTTTGTTTCCGACAGCCATCTCGGTGTTATAAAATCCTCTAATGATTTTATGAAGCGGCTGGTAGGGAGGGCTAAAGCTGAATACAGCGAGCTCCCGCTGAGGATACTCGGACCTTCTCCTGCTTCGATTGCAAAGGTCAGCAATAAATACAGATTTAAGATAATAATAAAATGCAGAAATAATAAGCGTTTCCGAACTCTGCTTTCGGAAATACTGCTTGAATTTAATTCTGATAAAGAAAATAAAAACACAACTGCGTATATAGATATGAACGCGTTATCGTTTTAGGGGTAGATAAGATGAAGAGATTAACGTGTATTGTGCTTACGGCGGTTATGACTCTTATGAGCTTTATGCTGACTGCGTGTAAGTCCGATAGTGACGACGGGCATATTCAGGTTCTCGCTACTGCCGATATTAACAGCAAAAACGAGAATAATAAAGCTAAAGCAAAAGAAGCCGCTACGCAGGCTCCTACCGTTGAGCAGGCTACCGTCAGCTCAAAGGAGCTGACGAAGGAACAGAACAGCGCGTTTGTTTCCGACTGCGAAAGTATTCTTTACAGCTACGGCTTTGAGGGCGAGGTTTATATCACCGAGCATAATAAGCCTATCTATAAAAAGGGTATAAACTACGCCGATAAAAAGAAGAAAATAATGAATAACGAGTACACATTATTCCGTGTAGCGTCAATTACAAAGCAGTTTACCGCGGCGGCGATAATGCTTTTGCAGGAGAGGGGAAAGCTCTCCGTAAAGGACAGGCTCGGAAAATATTTCCCTCAGTATAAGAGCGGAAAGGACGTTACTATTCAGAACGTTTTAAGAATGCAGGGCGGACTTCCGGATTATATGAATTATTACTCGAACGTATCTAAGTTCTACCCGAGCGTGAAGCAGGCGCTTAAAAACACCTCGAAGCAGAACCGCCGTATCATAGAGAAAAACTTTATGGGCGACCCGATGATTTTCAGTCAGGGAAATACCTTTAAGTACTCAAACAGCGGATATATGCTCCTCGGTGAGATTATCGAAAAAGTAAGCGGTACTACATACGAAAACTTTATCAGAACCGAAATCTTCGATAAGCTCGGAATGAATAACTCCGGATTTGTTGAGGAGCTCGACGAAAGTATAGATAATATCGCTCAGCCCTATAATTCTAAAAAGGGCGATATGGACGTATTTAAGATAAAGGGCGCGGCGTTTGCCTGCGGAAATATGTACTCGACCGCAGTTGATTTGACAAAATGGGCGGACGGACTCAGAAAGTGTAAGATTATTTCAAAAAGCTCGCTTCTTGAGATGACAAAGGACACGAGAAAAATCGGCTACGGCTACGGACTTTTCCTGTTATCCGGCGGCACGGTGGCTTTCCATACCGGAAGCCTCGCTCCCTATAACTCGATTATTCTGATTTCGTTCGGAAGTAACGAATTTACCTGCGTAGCTATGAGTAACTATAATTACTACGCGACCGAAAGAGTCGGAAAAGCACTGCGCGAGCAGTACGCGAGATTTTTTTAAGATTGGTTAGGTGATAGTGTGAAAGATCACACTAATCCAATTGATATTGTCCGCTCAGTTTGTCCCTGTGGGACAACGAGCGATGACTGAATTTCCATTTACGCCTTATCCGCCCACGGTAAGGTCGTAAATAACTTTAATAACTATTTGTGGGCGGAAAGGCTATGGAAATTATGGCGCTGAGAAAGATAGTTGAAAAAGGCGACGATGTACTCGTTAAGAAATGCCGCGAGGTAGTTAAATTCGACGGCAGACTTTCCGAGCTTATAGACGATATGATAGAAACTCTTCACGACTCGGGCGGGGTAGGCTTAGCCGCTCCGCAGGTAGGAGTTTTAAGGAGAGTAGTGGTTATTGAAGTAGATCCCGAGCAGGGCGTTATCGAGCTTATAAATCCCGAGATCGTTGAAGCCTCGGGCAAGCAGGTAGGCCTTGAGGGCTGCTTAAGCCTTCCCGGGAAGTGGGGGATATCCGCCCGTCCGTACCGTGTTACGGTAAAAGCTCAGGACAGAAACGGAAAGGAATTCACCGTATCCGGCGAAGCGCTTTTAGCGAGAGCGTTCTGTCACGAGCTTGATCACCTTGACGGTATATTATACGATACACGCGTTGAGAGAATGCTCTTCCCCGAGGAGATCGAAAAGCTCAATAATAACGAGCTCGATCTAAGCGATGAATGCTACGTTGAGGAATAAAGAAGGAAATCGATTAAGATGAATATAGTTTTTATGGGCACGCCTGATTTTGCCGTGCCTACGCTTGAAAAGCTGGCGCAAAGCTCTCATAATATCCTGGCTGTTGTTACTCAGCCGGATAAGCCGGTCGGACGTAAACAGGTTTTAACTCCGCCCGACGTTAAGGTTTGCGCAGAAAAATATAATATTCCTGTGCTGCAGCCCGAGTCACTGAGAAACGATAATTCTTTTAACGAAATAAAATCTCTCGATCCCGACGTTATTGTGGTTGTGGCTTACGGAAAGATCCTGCCGAAGAATATCCTTGATATCCCGAAGTACGGCTGCGTAAATGTTCACGGCTCTCTGCTTCCTAAGTACCGCGGAGCTTCCCCGATCCAGAGCGCGGTCTTAAACGGCGATAAAATCAGCGGAGTCACCACGATGTTTATGGGCGAAGGGCTCGATACAGGCGATATTCTTTTAAAAAGCGAGACCGAAATAGGGGAGAACGAAACCTCCGCTGAGCTTTTCGACAGGCTCTCGTATATGGGAGCGGATCTGCTTTTAAAAACTCTTGAGGGGCTTGAAAACGGTTCGATCACTCCCGAAAAGCAGAACGAGAGCGAAGCTACCTATACGGCTAAAATTACTAAGGAAATGTGTCCGATAGACTGGAAAAAGCCCGCCCGCGTTATCCATAATCAGGTAAGAGGGCTCCAGACCTGGCCCGTAGCCGTCTCTAAGCTTAACGGTAAGGACGTTAAAATACATTCGACCGTTTTTTGCGAAAAGAGCGGAAACCCCGGCGCGGTTATAAGCAAAGATCCCCTTACGGTCGCGTGCGGCGAGGGCTCGCTGATTATTAAGGAATTACAGTTAAGCGGAAAAAAGCGTATGGACTCAAAAAGCTTCCTGCTCGGTCATCCGCTTGATATCGGAGATAAGTTTGAATAAGGGTATATTAGTTGCCCGGAGGTAAATTATGGGATATTTTGGTTATTTAGCATACTATAACTGGAGCTATCTTATCTTTATGCTCCCGTGTATCATATTTTCGCTTGCGGTTCAGGGCTATATGAACTCAACCTTTAAAAAGTACAGCGGTATCCGTAATTCGCGCAATCTTACCGGCGCTCAGGCGGCGGAACGCGTGCTTATGCAAAACGGCGTTACCGGCGTGCGCATAGAGAGGATAGCCGGGAATTTTACCGACCATTTTGACCCGAGAACGAATGTCATAAGGCTTTCCGAGCCTGTGTTTGACTCCAACTCGATCGCCGCTGTAGGAGTAGCCTGCCACGAGGCGGGACACGCCGTTCAGCATGCCGAGGGTTATCTGCCGAATAAAATCAGGAGCATAATTCTTCCCGCGGCGAATATAGGAAGCAAGCTGAGCTGGATTTTTATAATCGCGGGACTTGTGGCCTCAGCGCTCCAGCCGCTTCTTTATATAGGTATCGTTTTATTCTCGGCAGCGGTGCTTTTTACGATCGCAACGCTTCCGGTTGAATTTAACGCTTCCTCACGGGCGCTAAAGTGCATCAAGACTACGGGTATGCTGTCCGACGCCGAATATACCGGCGCGAAACGTACCTTACAGGCGGCGGCTATGACCTATGTTGCTTCGGCGGCTACGGCTGTTGCCCAGCTTTTAAGACTCATAATGATCGCTAACAGCAGACGGCGCTGATTTGATTATGGAAAATAATAATAAGCCCAACCCGAGAAACCTCGCGTATAAGGTTTTGCTCGCGGTTGAAAGGGACGGCGCATATTCCGCTATCACCCTTAATAATTCTTTAAAAGAAAATAAAACCGATAAGCGCGATTCCGCTTTTATATCCTCGCTTGTTTACGGAGTTTTAGAGCGAAAGCTGACGCTCGATTATATTATCGGGCAGTATTCTAAAATTTCTTTAAAGAAAATTGAGCTTCGTACAAAGCTCATCCTTCGCCTCGGGATCCTTCAGCTTCTGTTTATGGATAAGGTTCCCGAAAGCGCGGCTGTTAACGAAAGCGTAAAGCTCGCTAAAAAGCATAAGCTTCAAAAATCCTCGGGCTTTATAAACGGTATCTTACGCAGTATAACTAGAGCAGAGGTTAAGTACACCCTGCCCGATAAGGATAAGGACTATTCGTATCACCTTAGCGTTAAGTATTCCTGCCCGGTTGAAATTGTAAAGCTTTGGCTGGAGTCTTACGGTGAAAAGATAACGGAAAGCGTTCTTGATTCATTATCCGGGCGCCCCTCTATCACCGCGAGAGTAAATACGCTGAAAACTACTCCGGAAAAGCTGATTGAGGAGCTAAACGCCGAGGGCGTTGAGGCTCAGATTTCTCCTGTTGATAATAACGCCGTTGTGCTTAATAATACAGGTTCGATCGAGCGCCTCGGGGCGTATAAGGAAGGAAAGCTCTATATTCAGGATTTAGCTTCTCAGCTTTGCGTTAAGGCGCTGGATCCGAAGCCGCGCGATATCGTGATCGACGTTTGCTCCGCTCCGGGCGGAAAGAGCTTTACCGCCGCTCAGTATATGAAGGACAGGGGAAAGATATTTGCCTTTGATATCCATCCTCATAAGCTGAAGCTTATCGAAAAAACCGCAGTAAGGCTCGGGATATCCTGTATAGTTACCGATATCCGCGACGCGGAAACCGATAAGAGGGAATTGCCTTTTGCCGACAGGGTGCTGTGCGATGTTCCGTGCTCCGGGCTCGGTATTCTGAGCCGTAAGCCTGAAATCAGGTATAAGGACAACCTTTTATCGGACGAGCTGCCTGAGCTCCAGTATAGGATTTTATGCAACAGCAGCCGTTATGTTGCCGTCGGCGGAGTGCTGATTTACTCGACGTGCACGCTTAATCCAGCCGAGAATAACGAGAACGCGCTGAGGTTTTTAAAGGAGCATAGTGACTTTGAACCTTTGAGCCTGGATTTAGGCGTAAAACGTTATTTTAACGAGAACGATAATATGCTGACCTTGTTCCCGGGCTTGAATCCGACCGACGGATTTTTTATCTCGGCGTTTAGGAGGGTCAGGCTATGATCGATATAAAATCATTTTATTACGATGAGCTCGAGAAGCTTATTTTAAGCGGCGGTTTTCCTAAGTTTCGCGCGAAACAGGTGTTTCAGTGGCTGAATAAAGGAGCGGCGGACTTTAAGGATATGAAAAACCTTCCTAAAAATCTTGTGGAATTTTTGGAAGGAAGTTGTTACATTTCTGTTGCAAATATTGAAAAAAAGCTCGTATCACGCTATGATAAAACAGTAAAATATCTTTTTCGTTTAAATGACGGAGAATTTATCGAAACCGTTGTTATGAGCTACCGTCACGGTTACTCGATCTGCGTATCTACTCAGGTAGGCTGTAAGATGGGCTGTACCTTCTGCGCTACGGGTAAAAGCGGCTTTTCGAGAAGCCTTACCGCATCCGAGATCCTCGCTCAGATCGAGGCGGCTCAGCGCGACCTTGACGTAAGAATAAGCAACATCGTTCTTATGGGAATGGGCGAGCCGCTCGATAATTTCGATAACGTTATCAGGTTTTTAAAGCTTGTGTCCTCGCCCGACGGACTGAATATAGGAATGAGGCATATAACGCTCTCAACCTGCGGTATCGTACCGAGGATTTATGAGCTCGCCGAGTATAAATTCGCGCTTACGCTGTCGGTTTCGCTTCACGCTCCCGATAACGAAACGAGAAGCAAGACGATGCCTATAAATAACCGCTATCCGATTGAACAGCTTATTAAGGCTTGCCGCGATTATTTTGATATAACCGGAAGGCGCGTAAGCTTCGAGTACGCAATGATCGACGGTATCAACGACAGCGACGGGTGCGCCGAAAAGCTCGGAAGGCTTCTTTCGGGGCTTAACTGCCACGTTAATCTTATTCCCGTGAATTCGGTTAAGGGCTCCGGCTATAAAAAGAGCCGCGTCGAACGTCAAAAGCAATTTGTAAATGTATTAAGCAATTATCATATAACGGCTACCGTAAGGAGGACGCTCGGAAGCGATATAGACGCGTCCTGCGGTCAGCTGAAAAGAAATCATACAGAAGAAGGAGGAAAATAGCTTGGAAATATTCAGTAAAAGCGATATAGGCTTAGTCCGAACTCAAAATCAGGATGACTGCCGTTTCGGAGTTATTTCCCCAAGCTGCGCATGGGTAGTAGTATGTGACGGAATGGGAGGAGCTAACGGCGGCAATATTGCCAGCGCCTCGGCGGTCGAGTACATAAGCCGTGAGATCGAGAAGATGTATTCCGACGACCTCTCTAAGGGCGAGCTTTCGACATTGATGACCGAAATAGTTTCTCAGGCGAATCAGGCGATTTTTGATTTAGCCTCAAGCGATTCGGAGCTTACCGGAATGGGCACGACCTGCGAGTTTGTACTCGTAAAGGATACCACGGTTCACGTCGTTCATGTCGGCGACAGCCGTACCTACGCTATCCGCGGAGGAAAGATCAAACAGCTTACCGAGGATCATTCCGTAGTTCAGGAAATGGTGCGCCGCGGCGAGATTACCGCCGAACAGGCTCAGAACCACCCGAATAAGAATTTCATTACCCGGGCGCTCGGTATCAAGCCTTCTGTTCATCTTGATTATATAGAAACCAACTTCATCTACGGAGACGTTCTTCTCGTTTGTACCGACGGCTTCTCCAACTGTGTTACAACCGGCGAAATGGTAAAGATATGCCACGAAAACCGCGGCGAAGGTCTTACCGATACTTTAGTGGAAAAGGCTAAGGAAGGCGGCGGAACTGATAATATTACCGTTGCGGTTGTTTATTAAGGGGTGATTTGGTGGATAAATACAGTGGAAAAAAATTAGACGGACGCTATGAGATCCATGAGCTCATAGGCGTGGGAGGTATGGCATATGTTTACCGCTGTACCGATACGATTGATGACCGCGAGGTAGCGGTTAAAATCCTTAAAGATGAGTTTTTAAACAACGATGAGTTTATAAGACGTTTTAAAAACGAGAGTAAGGCGATCGCTATGCTCTCTCATCCTAATATCGTTAAGGTTTACGACGTAAGCTTCGGCGATATGATTCAGTATATCGTTATGGAATATATCGACGGTATTACGCTTAAGGAGTATATAGGCCAGCAGGGTGTGCTTGATTGGCGCGAGGCGCTTCACCTCACTACTCAGATTTTAAAGGCTTTACAGCACGCTCATAATAAGGGTGTGGTTCACCGTGATATCAAGCCGCATAATATTATGCTCCTTCAGGACGGTACAATTAAGGTCACAGATTTCGGTATAGCCCGTCTTACCGATACTCAGACTAAAACCATGACCGAGCAGGCTATCGGCTCCGTTCATTATATAGCACCCGAGCAGGCAAGAGGAAGTAAAACCGACGGTAAGTCCGATATCTATTCCGTAGGCGTAATGCTTTACGAAATGATTACGGGTAAGCTTCCCTTCGACGCCGACAGCGCCGTAAGCGTAGCGCTTATGCAGCTTCAGTCAACTCCGGAAATGCCGAGGAAGATAAATCCCGCGATCCCCGTAGGACTTGAGCAGATTACAATGCACGCTATGCAGAAGAATCCCGAGGACCGCTATAAGAGCGCGTATGAAATGCTCGGAGATTTAGAGAGATTCAGACTTAATCCCAACGTAAGGTTTGATTATCAGTATTTTGTTGATTCCGATCCGACTAAGCACGTTAAGAGTATAAAAAAGACGGTGAAAAAGCCGGAGCCCGAGGCCATTGAACCCGATCTTGAAGAGGATGACGATGACGATGATGCTGAAGATATCCGCAGAAAGAAATACCATTCAAAGGGTTATTATATAACCAAGAGTATTATTATTTCGGCGGCTATCGTCATTGTTGCTGTAATTGCCGCGGCGCTGTTTAAGGGCTGCACCTCAAGTCAGGCTACCGATGTTGAGGTTCCGAAGTACGTCGGAATGAATATAGTTGATGCAAAGTCGAAAAACCCAAACAACTTTAAGTTTGAGATAACCAGCCGTTACGTTAAGTCAAAGGAGCTTGGCGAGATTTTAAGCCAGGATCCCGAGCCGGGCTCAAAGCGCGTTAAGTCAGGCTCTACTATAGAGCTGGTAATTAACGGTAAGGATACCGAAATCGCGGTTCCTTATTGTACCAATGTTTCGAGGGGCGAGGCTGTTAAGGCTATTGAGGATAAGAACCTCTCCGCTAAGGTCATAGAGGTGTACGATAAGCTTACGCCTAAGGGTTATGTCTGCGACACTTACCCGCCCGCGGGAGTTAAGCTCACTGTAGGCTCAAACGTACTTGTAATAGTGGCAAAGGATGAGTATGTAGCTAAGGTCAAGGTGCCGAAGGTTACCGGAAAGACCTTGTCCGAGGCGCAGTCGCTTCTTACTAAGAAGAAGCTCCAGTGTAAATACACCTACGACGACGAAAGTCTTGAGCCCGAGGGTACGGTCATCGGTCAGTCGCCGCTCCAGCACAGTAAGGTCGATCCCGGAACCATAGTTAATATCGTTGTAAGCTCAGGTAAGGGCAGTCAGTCTACGATCAATATAACCGTAGATATGCCGACAAATATCGACTATGACGTAAATATGGCAGTATATGTTAACGGCGTATTAAACAGCTCTTATTCCAAAAAGCTCAATCCTGCTTATAACTCCAGCTACGCGATGTCCTTTACCGGCAGCGGAAACGCTACGGTACTCGTAACGCTGAACGGTCAGAATTACAGGCGATACACGCTTGATTATACGAGCGGAAAGTACGAAACAACGTCATTTACGTTTGTGCCGACCGATCCTCCGACCGAGCCTCCCACAGAGGAAGAACAAACCGAGGCTCCGGCTCAGATTTCGACCGAGGAACCTCAGGCTGACGATGATGGTGAGTAAATGGATAGTTTATACGGAATTATATTAAAAAGCACAGGCGGCTTCTATTATGTAGAAGCCGCCGATGTGGTATACGAATGTAAGGCGAGAGGTATTTTTCGAAAAAGGAATAATTCTCCCAAGGTAGGGGATAAGGTGAAGATAACCGTTCCCGATGACGGCTATTGCTCGATAGACGAGATATTACCGCGAAAAAATACCCTTAAAAGACCTCCTCTCTCAAATATCGATATTCTCGTTATCGTCGTTTCGACCGTAGAGCCGTCGCCTAATTATCTCGTAATAGATAAGATGACCGCGGCTGCCGTGGATAATGATATCGAGCCGGTTATAGTTGTATCTAAATCGGACCTTAGATCCGCTGATGAGCTCAAGGCAGTTTACGCGAAGGCAGGAATAAAAGTGTTTTCCTATTCCAGCGAGATCCCCGGCTCCGCTTGCGGAATAAAAGAATACCTCGAAAAAAAGGTATCCGCGTTTACGGGAAACAGCGGAGTAGGAAAGTCTACCCTGCTTAATACTCTTTACCCTGAGCTTGAGCTTGAGACGGGGGAGATAAGCGAAAAGCTCGGACGCGGACGGCATACCACCAGAACCGTTGAGCTGTTTAAGATCGACGGCGGATACGTCGCCGATACTCCGGGATTTTCAACGGTCGATTTGGAGCGCTATAACATTATTGATAAAGATAATATTATGTTCTGTTTCCCCGAATTCAAGGATGATCTTACCGAGTGTCAGTTTACTTCCTGCTCCCATACCTGCGAGAAGGGCTGCGCGATAATCAAGGCGGTCGGTGACGGCGTTATTTCAAAATCAAGACATCAAAGCTACGTTTCCATGTATGAAGAAGTAAAGGATATAAAGCAATGGCAGAAAAAGTAAGGTGCATAATAATCTGCGGTTCTCCGGATACCGACCCCGGATTTGTACGGGATTATGTTTGTGAAGATGATTATGTGATCTGCGCGGATCGAGGTTATGAAATTGCTTTAAAAGCAGGGATAACCCCCGATGTTTTTGTAGGTGATTTTGATTCCTTTTGCGGAAAAATCGCCGGCGAAATCGAGGTCGAGGCGCTTCGGACTCATAAGGATGACACTGACTCGATGCACTGCGCCGAGCTTGCCGCTGACCGCGGCTTTAAGAATGTTTTCCTGCTCGGAGCACTGGGCGGAAGGCTTGACCATACATTTGCTAATTTATCGGTGCTTGAATATCTGTGCGATAATAATATAAACGCTTCGGTTGAAAGCGAAAGCGAAAGCGTTAGGGTGTTAAATCCGGGCGCGTATTCATATACTGGTTTTAAGGGGAAAACCTTTTCGGTATTTCCGTTCGGATGTGAAGAAACGGTCGTTACTTATTTAAAGGACGTAGAGTATCCGGCGGATTCGCTGACGCTTAAATCGGCTGTTGCGGTCGGTATCTCCAATATATTTAAGTCCGACTGCGTTAAAATCAGGATAGAAAGCGGAACAGCGCTTGTTATAGTGAATAAATGATGAAATAGTAATAATTTAGGCTGAAATAAGAAAAAACGTAACCAAATAAAGCCTAACTTAACAAAACTGTAACTATAAAAGCTATTACATTTATTGCAATTCATTTAACCGCTATGCTATAATAAACTTACTTATGATGCTATTTGTACCCTTACGGGTATTATCCTATAAATTTTGTTTCAGGAGGTATTCGGATGTCATTGTGTATGGGTTGTATGCGCGAAATAGGCGACCACGTTCAATGCCCGAGTTGCGGTTTTGATAATTCAAAAGAACAACATTCTCCGTTTTTGCCCTACGGAACCGTTTTGCACGGAAGGTATATTGTCGGTTCGGTTATCGATACTAACGGCGAAAGCTCAAGGTATATTTCCTTTGATAAACATACCGGCGACGTTGCTATCGTATGCGAGTTCCTTCCTATGGGACTTTTTGAGCGGGAGTATGACGAAACAAAGCTGCGCGTAAGATTTGAAAATGACGATATCTTCCGCAAGCTTATGTCGGATTTTATCTCTTACTTCCGTACTATCGCGGAGCTTAAGGATTTTTCCGCACTTATAAAAATCCATAATATATTTCAGGAAAATAACACAGCTTATGTAATAGAAGAAAATCAGGATCTTATTCCCTTTGAGGAATATGTTGAGAGAAGTAACGGCCATCTCGACTGGGATATCGCGAGACCGCTGTTTATGCCGGTTATTTCGGCTTTAGAGGCTATGCACAGGAGAGGCCTCGGCCACTACGCTATTTCTCCTAAGAATATGTACGTTACCGCTTACGGTAAAATCAAAATCGGCGGTTTTGCTACCGCTAACGAGAGAAAACGCGGTACTCCCTTAAAAAGCCAGCTTTATTCCGGCTGCGCAGCTCCCGAGCAGTACGAGAATAATTTCCCGATAGACAGCATAACCGAGATCTACGGTATTTCCGCGACCTTATTCTACGCGTTAACGGGTATTTTTCCCGCAAGCGCTAAGGAAAGAATGAAGGATTCCCGTCTCTTAATGAGCACAAGTACCGTAAAAAGGCTTCCGCCTCATGTTGTAACGGCTATTGCGAACGGTCTTCAGGTAAAGCGTGAGAACCGTATCACCGATTTTGACGATTTGCGCTCACAGCTTTCCGTATCACATACGGCTCAGGCTATCCAGGAGGAGATTTCGAGAACCGCCAATATGTATGTGAAGGGTTCCGATAAAAACGGAGGCGCCGGTTCGTCACATCGTGTTCCGGCAATAATAGCGGCTTTTTTAACTATTATTATTCTCGGTACGGCAGGAGTTTTCTTCGTGCTCGCCAATCCGTTCGAGGGTGCTTTCAGAGGCTCAAACGAAGAAGATACGACCGCTGCGACTGAGGTCTGGACAGGTGAGACTATTCCGAATTTTGTCGGAATGACTTATAAGGAAGCCAAGGAAGCTGCTGAGGATACCTCAAACGTAAAGCTTTTCCGCGATACCGAGGAAAGCTACAGCGACCAGTATGCCGAGGGAGTTGTAATGTCTCAGTCTCCTAAGGGCGGCGACAGACTGACCGCCTCGGGAGAGATCTCTATCACCGTAAAAATCAGTAAGGGAATGCAGATGAGAGAGCTTCCCTCAATAAAGGATAAGAGTGTAGACACTGCGGCTAAGACTCTTGCTAACGACGGCTTCGTTGTAAACGCCGAGTATCAGTATTCCGATAAGATCGAAGAAGGAAGGGTAATAGGCTACAAGGAGTATAAGGCAGGGGATACCTTGGAGCACGGTTCAACCGTTACCATTATCGTCAGCAAGGGTGAAGAAGCTACCCAGAAACCGACATATAACTGATATCAGTAAAGGGGCTGTCTTAAGGACAGCCCCGGTTTAAATATATCGGTATTAAAGCTTGAAGTTTTGCGATAGCGCTTTCTCGGCGTTTTTAATCAGCTGGTTTAACGAAGGATAGCTTTCGTCGAATTTTTCCGCGAGGGTTTCCACTGAAAGCTCAAGCCCCTCAATGCTCCGGTTATTCTTTATATCGTTGATCCTTGCGTTGTTTAAGGCGAGAGAAGCGTTGCAGTATTCGTCTGAGGAGTGTTTTTTTATTGAGAATATATCCTCGGGATTATTTTCTTTTAAAGAATAAATCTTACGGAAAACATTATATTCCGCAACAAAAAGATAATCGCTGACGTTTTTTGAGAGCTTTTTATTGTTAATTTCCGCAAGAAGGCTGTAGATGACCGCCGTTGAGTTTGCTATCAGCTTGCGGTTAAGCATACAGTAGGTGTTGGCTTTTGAACGGTTAACGTCCTTAAGCTCGCTTATTTCGGGGATGTCGTCATCGTTTCCGGAGCCGCCCTTCGGGTTCGTGGTTCTTCCGAGCAGGTAGTCAACCGATACGTCGTAAAAATCCGCTGTCTTAACAAGAAAGCTCAGACCGCATTCCCTGATGCCCTTTTCGTAATGAGATAGAAGCGCCTGAGATATTCCCAGCTCAGCGCAGGCTTCCTTTTGGTTTAATCCTTTTTGCTTTCTTAAGTGAGCGATTATTCTTCCGAATTCATTATTCATAGCGCACCTCTTTTATACTTTCAGTATAATTATTATATATTAAAATATACAATTTGTAAAGTGAGTTGATCATATGCAGTCTTATATAATTCATTTTATCCGCCACGGCGATATTTCCGATACCCATAAGGGGAAATATATCGGTACAACGGACGTCGAGCTTTCCGACGAGGGAAGAAAAAAGCTTGCTGAGTATGACGAAAAGTTTATTTATCCGGGAACTCAGGTGGTTTTTACAAGTCCGCTCAAGCGCTGCACCGAGACAGCCCGTATAATTTATCCCGGTCAGAATCCTATAGTTATTGACCAGCTCAGCGAATGTTGTTTCGGAGAGTGGGAGAATAAGACCGCCGAACAGCTTAAAGATGATCCCGATTTTGAAAAATGGCTTGCGGGCGAAACCGACGTAAAGCCGCCGAGAGGCGAGAGCGGAGCCGATTTTACTAAGCGCGTCTGTCTTATATTTGAACAGATAGTCGAGGGTATGATGAAAACCAACAACACCGAGGCGGTCATCATAACTCACGGCGGCGTTATAATGACGCTTCTTTCGGTATACGGTATACCGCGCGCCAAGCCCTTTGAGTGGGTTATGGATAACGGCTTCGGTTATTCCGTACGCACAAATACAATGCTGTGGCAGAGAGACCGGGTTGTTGAAGTATACAGAAAAATCCCCGTTATCGATTAATTGTAAACAACTTTACAATCTTATTTTGAATATTGTGAGATAATTAACAAAATATTAGAAGGAGTAATTAAAATGTCAGAATATAAGATCACTTTACTAAAGGGCGACGGTATAGGTCCCGAAATCGTAGACGAGGCGGTTAAGGTCCTCAATAAAACTGCCGATAAATTCGGCTTTACCGTAAAATATGATGAGGCGTTGATGGGCGGCTGCGCTATCGACGCGACCGGAGAACCTCTCCCTCAGGAAACAATTGATAAGTGTAAGGCGTCCGACAGCGTGCTTTTAGGTGCGGTAGGCGGTCCTAAGTGGGATAATCTCCCGGGAAATAAACGTCCCGAGGCGGGACTTTTAGGTATCCGCGGAGCGCTCGGGCTTTTCGCTAACTTGAGACCTTCCGTTATCTTCGAGCCCTTGCAGGGTGATTCCCCGATCAAAGACGAGATCATCGGCGGTCAGCTTGATATCCTTATCGTAAGAGAGCTTACGGGCGGTATCTACTTCGG
>CAZERR010000026.1:0-18241 GCA_964514785.1 uncultured Ruminococcus sp.
TCTACCATAAGGGGGGTGTTTTTACTATTGTCCGTTTTTACTGGTTCTGTTCAAACGCCCGGGCGGTCTTTTTTGCTTTTTTATTTCCGTAATAATTTAAATTTTTAATAAATTTAAAAAAATTAAAATAACAACAAAATTTGTTGTACTTCTGTTGTAGTCGGTTTGATATACTTGTGTCAACAAAGAGAGAAAAACACAAAACCTCAAAAATCGAATCAAAAGGAGATAATCAAAATGACAAACAAAAAGACAGTAACAAGAACAATAATCGCAGCAATTATCGCATTAATCATCGCGGCTTCTTCCGCTTCAATCATAGGCTCGGTTAAAGCGGGAGCAGTAAGCTACGCCGGAAGCGCTCAGGCTCATCAGTCACAGAAATCCGAAGGCTATCAGCTTCCCGAAAAGACAACAAAGCTCGGCCAGTTCGCTAAGGCTTATTACTTCAAGGCTTCCGCTAAAACAACAAAGGGCTACGATTGGACATATAAAGCAGATCAGAAGAACGTAAAAGTAAAGTGCAAGTACGATATCAATACACACAAGTACACCTTTAAGCTCGTCGGCGCATCCTACGGACTCAATCACTTTACACTCAAGTACAAGATCACTGATAAAAAGTGGGCAAGCGAGAAGATGACAATCTTCGTAGACAGAGATAAGAACATTATGAGAACAGCATAAAAGATTTTAATAAACTAAAGCTCAGAACTTTTCCGGTTTTGAGCTTTTTCTTTTTGTTTGAAAATGTTATTGTTTTATATTGAAAAGAGTATTACGTTATGCTAAAATATAATAAAATATTTCTAAGGGGTGTTTACTGTGAAAAAACTATTATCAATCGTACTTTCATTAACAATGCTTTTCAGCATGGCGGCTGTCTTATCTGCTCCCGCGAGTGTTTGCGCTGCGTCAAAAACCGGAAAGAAATATGTAACCTATAAGAAAATCACAAAAAATATCAAAAAGGGCGGTATCACTATTTTAAAGGGAACCGCAAAATATCCTAAGCTTAAATCGAAATCCAAGTCGTCTAAAAAGATTAATTCATACTTTAAAAAGACCGTAAATAAAATCGTTAAGAACATCACTAAAGCAGCTAAAAATGATTACGCTAGCAACGGAACGGAAACGTTTGACCGTACGAAAAGCTGGTACACATTTGATGTGGATATTAAGCTTACCTATAACGCTAAGGGTAAATACAGCTTTAAGATGGTTGATTATGAATACTGGATGGGCGCCCACGGCTATACCGCAATCACCGGACATAATTTCAGTAAGTCAACGGGAAAAAGAGTGTCTAATTCAAAGCTTACAAAATACAGCGGCGATGAATTAAAGGAAAAAATCGTATCCGCTCTTGAAAAAGAGATAAATAAGGAGCCGAGAAAGTATAACTTAAATGCTCTCGACAGTGTAAAGCAGTTAGATGTTAATAAGTTCAATATCTGGTTAAAGGGTAAGAAGATCCACGTTATTTTTAACCAGTATGATATCGCGTCCTATGCCGCAGGCATGACAGAATTGACAATTAAGTTCTAAATTATGATAACGCCGTCCGTTTTCGGGCGGCTTATTATGTACCGGCATTAGTTTACACTGTGTGGTCGTTAAAAAAACGATTTTAAATTCTTTAATAGAATTAAAAATTTACAGTATTTTAACAGTAAATATGATGACATATAATCTTTTATATGATATAATGATTCAAAATTATTATTTATAATAAGGAGGCAAAGATGAAAGGATTTAAAAGAATAATCAGCATAATTCTTTGTGCCGCGCTCTGTTGCTCAGCTTTTGTTATGAGCGCTCAGGCTAAGAGCACGAAGAAGTATGTGAAATCGATCAGCGTTAAGAAGAAGGCGACGGTTACTATCCCTGCCGATAAGAAAACCGCTTCGAAAACCTTTAAGGTAACTGTTAAGGTCAGCGGAAAGGCGTCAAAGGCATTTACCGCCAAGTCAAGCAAGAGCTCGGTTGCCGCCGTTAAGGTTTCGGGAAGTAAAATCAAGGTTACCGCTAAAAAAGCGGGAAAGACTAAGATTACCGTAACCGCAAAGGCTAAAAGCGAAAAGGGTAAAAAGCTTAAGAGTACGCTTACTCTTACCGTTAAAAAGGCTAAGAATACCGAGCCTGCGTATATTGATGAGGAATGCTTAAATGAGGAGCTCAGGTTCAACGAGAAGGTTGACGCAAAGCTGTGCTCAATATCAAATTTTGATGTCTCAAATATTATTATTTCTCCTGCTGAAGACGCTATGTATTACGCTAAGGTTGCCGATACAAGCATCGCGGGCATTACCGCTAACAATACCTTTATCTACAGCGTAAAAGAAGGAAAAACCACCGCGGATATTTTTGAGGAGCTTAATAATAAAACGAGAAAGCTCGGTACCGTTAATATAGAGGTTAAAAAGACCGATATGGCTGATGTTACCGACAGCACCCTTATGTTTTATTCCGGAGAAGAATTAAGTTCGCAGATATTAAAAATGGATTTAGGAAAAACCGAGTATGATATGAGTTCAGCAATCAAATCTCTTCTTGTCGGAAACAGCGAGCTCGGAACAAAATTCACCGCGGATGATATGACTGTTACATATAAGTCCGAAAACGAGGATGTTGTCTCAGTCAGCGACAAGGGAATCGTAAAGGGAGGAAAGAACGGTTCTGCCTATGTAAACTTTTATTTAAAGTTTACCGATAACTCCGTTTACGATAATTATATCGAGTTCAGAGTCACAGGAAACGCTATAGAGAAAGTTGACGGCTATACGATCGATAACGTAAGAGATTATATTGTCGGTGTTGATACTCCTATTGAGCTTGGTGATGGGAAAAAAGCTCCGCTTATCAATTTTGATAACGCCGCTACCACTCCTGCGTTTAAGGCGGTTCAGGATGCTATCGATAAGGAACTCGAGATGTACGGCTCAATCGGACGAGGCTATTCCCAGAAATCCAACCATTCAACCGATATATATAACAGCGTAAGAGATAAGGTGCTCCAGTTCTTTACCGCTGATCCCGAGCTGTATACCTGCTTCTATGTGAATTCAACGACAGACGGACTTAATAAGCTCGCTTCCGCTCTTGTTGAGAGCAAGAATGATATAGTTCTTACGACCCGAATCGAGCACCACGCGAACGACCTGAGCTGGCGTGAGCGCTGCAAGGTTATTTACGCTGAGGTTGACGAAAAGGGAAGAGTTATCTACGACGATATCGAAAAACTCTTAAAAACAAACAAGGTTAAGATAGTTTCTATTTCCGCCGCTTCTAACGTAACCGGTTACGTTAACGACGTTCACAGAGTCGCTAAGATGGCTCATAAGTACGGCGCGAAAATCGTAGTTGACGGAGCTCAGATAGTTGCCCACAGAAAGTTTAATATGATGGGCGACCTTGACGATAAAAATGATGATATCGACTTTATCGCGTTCTCCGCTCATAAGATGTACTCGCCCTACGGAGGCGGAGCTGTTGTAGGTCTGACTGAAGACCTCAACAAGCATATGCGTGAGTTCTACGGTGGCGGTACCATTACCGTTGTAGGCGATAACTGGCAGTATTACAAGACCGCTCCCGCAGCTTATGAGGCAGGCTCTCCGAACTATCCCGGAGTTGTTGGCTTAGGTAAGGCTATCGACGTTCTCTCTACGATCGGTATGGATAAAATCCAGGCTCACGAAAAGGTTCTTAACCGTAAGCTTATCGACGGTCTTAAGAAGCTTCCTAACGTAATTATTTACGGTGATTACGAGAATATTGACGACAGAGTAGGTGTTATCACCTTTAACTTCAGCGATATTAACACAATGCTTCTTGCTCAGCAGCTTTCAAAGCTCGGCGGCGTAGCCACAAGACGCGGAGCGTTCTGCGCTCACCCGTATGTATGGCGTCTTATGGGTATTTCCGACGAAAAGGCTAAGAGCTTCGCTAACTGTACCGACGCTAATACAGCAGGTATGGTAAGAGTAAGCTTCGGTATTTATAACACCGAGGACGAGATAGATAAGCTGCTTGAGATTATGCCCGCGGCTATGCAGGCGGCTAAGGATGAAAACAAAGAAGGTCTTATTGAGCCAGCTTATTAAGCTAAAAAGTGAATAAATGATAAAAAGCCGCCTTTTCCGGAGCTATTCGGAAAAGGCGGTATTTTCTTTATAAGAATTAAACAAGCTTATGTCGGTAATAATCCTTTATATGGTTTACGGTGCATAAAATCATACTAAATTATTTCCCTTAAATTATTGCGTTTTTTTACTCAAAATGTTATAGTTATAAGGAATAGTTCTATTTAACAGGAAAGTTGTGTTTATATGAAAAATAACGGAAAAATTATCAGCAAACTTTTCAAAAAATCGGTAATAAGTATCATTGCCGCGGCTATCGCGACAATGGTCGGAGTTGTTATCGACGGTATTGTAATCGGACGGTTCTTAGGACCCGACAGTATGGCGGCTTACGGACTCGTTACACCGATAATCAACCTCGCGACCGCGTTCAGCGGAATCCTTGCGACAGGAGCTCAGGTAGTATGTGCTCAACACCTGGGCGCAGGAAAATCGGAAAAAGCGCGGCGAGTGTTCTCGATGTGTATGGTGGTAACGGCTGTTGTAGCCGCGATTATGATGATTGTTATACTGCTTTTCAGGGGCGGAATCAGCGAGATCTTAGGCGCGAGAGGAAAGTCGGCGCATCTGCTTCCGCTGGTTTCCGATTATCTGCTCGGAATGGTTTTTGCGTTCCCGTCGGTACTTCTTCTCTTTGAGTTTAACTCTCTTATGAGGCTTGACGGCGACCCGAACAGGGTCATAGTCGCCGTAGTTGTGATGACGTTGCTTGACGTAGCGGGCGACCTTTTAAACGCGCTCGTTATCCACGGCGGTATGCTCGGAATGGGTCTTGCTACCTCGATAAGCTACTTTGCGGCTCTTGTGATTATGCTGCTGCATTTTACCAAGAAGGATATTATCTTTAAGTTCTCGCCTAAAAACCTGAATATTAAAGATTTAAAGGATATTCTTACAACCGGCTCTTCGTCGGCTATGGGCTCGGTTTCGGCTATGCTGAAAAACGGAGTGCTAAACGGAGTTATGGTAGCGACAGCGCTTTCAAGTACAGCGGTTGCGGCTTTCGGCGTAGTTACGACGGTATTTAACTTTACCTCGTCGATAATGATTGGCGTCGGGCTTACTACGGCTATGATCGCAGGTATGATACTCGGCGAGCAGGACAGAAGCGGAGCCGAGGCACTCGTTAAGGTTTCCGTAAAAACCGCGCTCGTTATAGGCTTACTGCTCGGTATTATCGTGTATGTGTTCTCCGATTGGATAGCGGGTGTATTCGGCTCAAGCGACGGCGTGCAGATGGTTGAGCTTGCCGCGAGAGGCCTTAAATTCTATGCTGTCAGTATTATTCTCTACGGAGTTAATATTGTATTCGTCAATTATACGCAGGGTATGCGCCGCATGGCTGTTACAAATATTTTCTGTTTCTTACAGGGATTTGTGTTTATGGTTCTGCCGGCACTGCTATTGTCGGGAAGTATGCAGACCGACGCTGTTTGGATTTCGTATATTATCGGCGAATCCGCTACGCTTTTATTTATCTGGATTTTTGCCGCAGTAAGAAAACGCGGTATTCCGTTTAAGACCTCGGACTTCCTGTTTCTTAAGGAGCCGTTCGGCGTTGAGAAAAAGAATCAGTTTGAGGTAAGCATTACCGAAGAGTATGAGGTTATTCCTGCGTCGGTTGCAGTCGGTGATTTCTGCTCAACTCATAACGCGTCCGAAAAGACGAAATTGCTTATCTCTCTGTTTGTTGAAGAACTAGGAAATAATATAGTTAAATACGGCTTTTCCGATAAAAAAGGCCACAGTATAGATATAAGGGTTATTCGGACAGAGGACGGATGGATAATGCGATTCAGGGATAACTGTAAACAGTTTGATCCGACCGCATGGATAAAGCTCCACGAAAGCGAAGACCCCTCGTCAAATATCGGTATCAGAATGGTATGCGGTATGGCGAAAAAGGTCGATTACTTAAGCACTATGGAATTAAATAACCTTACAATAAAAATTTAAATTAAGGAGAAAGATTATGACTATTACAAAAGAAAAAAACGGAAGCACACTTACTATCGGTGTTGAGGGCAGAGTGGATTCTGTCACCTCTAAGGAATTTGAAAGCGAAGCTAAGGCTGATATTGAGTCTGTAACTGAGCTTATTCTCGACTTTTCAAAGCTGAATTATATTTCCTCCGCCGGACTCAGAGTTCTTTTATCGCTTCATAAGATTATGAGTTCTAAGGGTTCAATGAAGGTAATAAATGTTAACGAAACCGTAAACGATATTTTTGAAGTAACCGGTTTTTCCGAAGTTCTCAATATAGAATAACACCAATTGTCTTGCTGAGAGGTTCGATATGACTGTTATTGAAATGCTTGAACAATTTACAAAGGAAGCCCCTCATACTTCCATACTTTATGATGACGCTCATACTAAGGGTGTATCTTACGCGAAGCTTGACGATATGAGCGGTCGCGTATATGCTTATCTGAAAGCCAAGGGCATAGGCAGGGAGGATTTTGTTCTCATTAACCTTCCGCGCGGAATCATACCGATTATTGCTATGATAGGCATTTGGAAAGCCGGAGCCGCGTGGGCTCTTGTAGAGGATACCTACGCTCCCGAGCGTATTGCATATATCCGTGAGGACTGCGGATGTAAGATTGAGCTGTGCTCAGATAACTGGGATGAGGTTATGAACACGGAGTCGGTTGAAGGCCACGAGGAAGTTTCCGACCACGACGCTGCTTATGCGATTTATACCTCGGGCACAACCGGAAATCCGAAGGGAGTTCTCCACGAGTTCGGGAATCTCACGAGAGCTATCGAGTCGATCCGCGTTGACGGAGTAAATCCCTTTACCCATAAGGAAAGGGTCGCGCTTTTAGCGCCTATGAACTTTGTCGCTTCGGTTATGGTTATTCTTGAGCTTCTGAGTATGCGCGGAGCAAAGCTGTTTGTAGCAAGCTACGCCACAATTAAAAATCCGCTTGCGCTTAAAAAGTTCTTCCTTGAAAAGCGTATAAGCGTAACGTTTCTTACTCCCTCGTATGTCCGTATGCTCGGAAATCAGACGGGGCCTTTCCTGCGTTTCCTCGTAGTGGGCAGCGAGCCCGCAAATAACTTATATAATAAAAATCTTGACCTGGTAAATATCTACGCCGCCTCCGAAAGCGGTTTTGCGGTAGGCGTATTTAAAATCGATAAGGCTTACGATACCTGCCCGATAGGTAAACCGCAGATCGATACGAAGATAATCCTTATAGATGAGGACGGTAACGAGGTC
The DNA here is from genome assembly GCA_964514785.1 of uncultured Ruminococcus sp. GTDB lineage: Bacteria > Bacillota > Clostridia > Oscillospirales > Acutalibacteraceae > Ruminococcoides. The sequence continues at coordinate 7,373 of CAZERR010000026.1, forward strand.
GAGGACGGCGAGACCGGCGAATTATGCTTTGAGAACCCGTTTGTGCGCGGATACATTAATCTTCCCGAGGAAACCGAGAAGGCTTTTGTTGACGGCATATACCATACGGGCGACCTTGCACGCAAGAACCCCGACGGCAACTACGTTCTGCTCGGACGTTCAAACGATATGATAAAAATAAACGGAAACCGTATTGAGCCGGCTGAGATCGAAGCTTCTGTAAAGCAGGTGCTCGGGATCGACTGGGCAGCGGCGCGCGGCTTTGAAGAAAACGGAAAGAGCTATCTGTGTGCTTACTATACCGCCGACGTTGATGTGGACGGTGATAAAATGCGCGAGGAGCTTTCTAAGCGCCTGCCGTATTATATGATTCCCGCTTATTATATAAAGATTGATAAGGTTCCTCTTAAACCTAACGGCAAGATGGACAGAAAGGCTCTTCCGGAGCCCGATACATCTAACTTTAAGACCGAATACGTTGCTCCCGAGACCGAGTCCGAGGAAAAGCTCTGCGCCGCTATGGAAAAGGTGCTAAAGCTTGATAAGGTCGGAGTAAACGATGATTTTTATGAGCTCGGAGGAGATTCACTCACCTCTATCAGACTTATTGTTGAAAGCGGTCTGAGCGGACTTAACGCCGGAGAGATATTCCGCGGAAGAACTCCCCGAAAGATAGCCGCGCTTTATGAGGAAAAGCATAAAAACGACGACGGCGAATCGCCCGAGGTCAAGAACGCAAGAGCTTTAAAGTCGGAGCATCCGCTCACTACCGAGCAGCTTTATATGGTGGATTATCAGCTTTACACCCCTAAATCCACAATGTATAACCTTTTCTCTATGCTTAAGGTAGAGAAGGAGTTGTTCGATTTAGAGAAGTTGGTTGACGCAATGCAGACGGCTATCAAGAGCCACCCTGCGATCCTTACTACCTTCTGCTTTAACGACGACGGCGAAATTATTCAGAAGTATTCTCCCGAAACTCTGCGTGATATCAATATAGAAAAATTAAGCGAGTTTGAGTTCGACTGCATTAAGGATACGCTGGTTCAGCCGTTCAAGATCATCGGCGGAAGTCTTTACCGCTGTCGTGTATTTGAGACCGAGAAGTACGGCTATATCTTCTTTGATGTACACCATACTCTCTTTGACGGTACCTCGTTAAAGCTCTTTATGGGCGACGTCGGCAAGCTCTATATGGGTATGCTGCCTGATCCCGACTATTATTATCTTATTCTCCAAAACCGCGAGGAAGCTGAGAAAACCTCTTTCTACGAGGAAAGTAAGCGGTATTTCGAGGAAACCTACGATAATATCGAATGGTCGAGCTACCCGGAAACCGATCACGAATCCCGTGAGAACGAAATGGGCGAGCTGTTTGCTCCTATCGGAATCGAACAGCCTCAGATGAAGGAAATGGAGAGGACATACCGTATAAGCCGCAACGAGTTCTTTATAACCGTTGCCGCGCTTGCGATCTCGGTATATAACAACAAGGATAATATAAAGCTCTCGTGGATTTATAACGGCCGTGAGGATATGGAAAGTATGTCGTCCGTAGGGCTTTTATTCCGTGATTTACCCGTAGGCCTACAGTTTAAAAAGGATATGACTTTAAGAGACGCCTTCCAGAGCGTTCATAATCAGGTTCAAAAGGGAATTGAACACAGCTGTTATCCTTATGTTGAGAAGGACAGACAGGTCGTTAACGACGATACCGCTTATCTGCTTTATCAGCAGGATATCCGCGATATGGGCGGACTCGAGGAACTGAGCGTTGAGACGGTAGATATCCGTCAGAATCAGGCAGCTTCTCAGACTATCCTCGATATGGAGATCCTCGACGGCGCCGACGGTCTTGTGCTTATGATCGACTATGCGGCGAGCCGTTATAACGACAGCAGTATGGAAAAATTCCGCGATATATTTGTAATGACTGCTCAGGCTCTCGTTTCTCAAACATCTCAGGAGGATATAACTATCGGAGAGTTACGAAAGAAGCTTAGCGATAAAAAGCACTTCTTTGAGACGGTTAAGAGTATTTTCAGGAGAAAGAGATGAGCACATCAAAGTCAGAGATTCGTGAGAGCTATGGAGTTAACGGCGTAATTGACGGTGAATATGACGAAAGCCTTTCGGTGAAATGCTTCTGCGGTACCTTTGTCGGCAGAAAGAACGACGATATCTTAGCTTTCCGCGGGATACCGTACGCTAAGCCTCCGACAGGCGCGCGCAGGTGGAAACGTCCCGAGGCCGTAGACGACTGCGACGGTGTTTTTGAGGCGTATTATAACGGGAAAACTCCCGTTCAGACCGAAATCGACAGCGAGCGCGCATCCTATTATCCTCAGGGCGAGGACTGCCTTTACCTAAATATCTGGTCTAATTCAGCCTGCGCCGATAAGAATAAAACCGTTATGGTGTTTTTTCACGGAGGCTCCTACGGCTGGGGAGGTACTGCCGATCCTTTATACGACGGAGAGAATTTCGTAAGAGCAAATCCCGATGTGATTCTCGTTACCGTCGGTTATCGCGTCGGGCTCTTAGGCTTTGTTGATTTCAGCGAGGTAGAGGGGGGAGAGGATTTCCCTGATTCTCCTAACCTTGGTATCCTCGACCAGATCGAAGCGCTCAGATGGGTTAAAAAGAATATCGGATTTTTTAACGGAGATCCGAAAAATGTTACGATTTTCGGTGAATCAGCGGGAGGCGGAAGCGTATCGCTGCTTCCGATCTTAGATGAAGCAAAAGGTCTTTTTAGGCGTGTGATTGCTCAGAGTGGTTCTGTAGCGCTTACTTTTTCAAAGAAAGAGTGCCGCTCTTATACTAAAAAGCTTTTAAAGGGCAGTAAAGCCGAAAAAATGTCCGATTTAATAAAGCTGAGCGAGGACGAAATAATCGCTTTAAATAAGCGTTTGGATCTGGATAATAACTTCCCTCAGCGCGACGGAAGGCTTATTCCGCTAAATCCTTATGAAGCGTATAAAAACGGCGTAACAGCCGGAATCGATATGCTTATCGGTACTAATAAAAACGAGCTCAACTACTGGATAGGCGAGCTCGGAGGGATCGTTCCGTTCCGTTTCGGTATACCCGTGAAATTTGAGAACGATTTAAAAAATCTTTCAAAAACCGATAAAAGGCGCGTAGCTAAGTTTATGAACGGGCTTAAGGGCCACAGTATGTGGAAAATCGCCGAGTTTTATAACGAGGTTATGTTCCGGCTTCCGGCGTTAAATCAGGCTCAGTACCACAGCAGCAGCGGCGGCAGGGCTTATATGTATTACTTTACCGAGCCTTCAACGATAAAGTTCAGAGGCGCGTGCCACGCGGTTGAGCTTGCTTATGTATTCGGCAACACGAACGAAACGATATACACCGGCAGCCCCGCGAATAAAAAGCTTTCCCTCGCCGTGATGACTATGTGGGCAAACTTCGCGCGATGCGGCGATCCCTCGCTCCCTAAGCTGATATGGGAGCCGTTTAATAACGAAACCCGCGCTACGATGATGATTTCAAAACGTCCTCATATTCAGTATGATATATTAAAGAAACACAGAAAGCTTCTTAACCCTATTTTAAGGCATATGATTAACGCTTCATATACCGAGCTTGATTTAAACGTACCGTTTGTATATAAAGCGACTGCAAAGGTTCTTGCGCTGGCGGCAGCGACTACCGCAGCAGCTCTCATTATTAAAAAAGTTGTAAAGGATTAACGCCTATGAAAGAACTTTCACTCCAAGCTTCAATTGAAAATATTGAAAAAGTTACCGAGTTTGTAAATACCGAGCTCGAGGCTTTCGGCTGTCCTGTTAAAACAAAATTTCAGATCGACATCGCGATTGATGAGCTTTTCGGTAATATCGCGCGCTATGCCTACGGCAGTGAGGGCGGCGGCGCGATCGTAAGGCTTGAGGTCAATAATGAACCTCTTTGCGCCGTGATTTCCTTTATCGACAGCGGAATTCCCTTTAATCCGCTTTTAAGAGAGGAACCTGACGTTACCGCTCCGCTTTCTCAGCGCCGTGAGGGAGGACTCGGAATATTTCTCGTGAAGAAATCGATGGACGCTGTTGATTATGAGTATAAGGACGGAAAAAACATCCTTACTATAAAAAAGAATTTGGAGTAGTATATGAGTTTAAAAAACAGAATGGAATCATATTTAAAGGTTTACGAATCCGATGAAACAAAGGTTATTTTTGAGAATAACGAATACGAATCCAACCGACTTAGCGCAATGGTTATATGCGCCTGCGCTGTTATTTTGATCGCGTCTTGGGTGCTGAATATATTCGGAGTATTTACGATCCCTAAGTTAAGAATGAATATTCTCGTAATTCAGGGAATAATCGAGCTCGCCGTGCCTTTAGTGCTGTATGCGGTGTTTAAGGGCAGAAAACGTTGGCTTAAGTATGTTATGGTGATTTGTCTGCTGCTTGTATGTACAAGGCTTTTCAGCATTTTAAACCATAACGTTGTTCTGATTATGATTTTGCCTGTGCTGCTTTCAAGCCGGTATTTTTCAAAAGGCTTTACTCTACAGATTTCTATTATCGCTGTTCTTTTTTTAGCTGTGGCTTCCGCAGCGACGATTTTCTACGGCGTAATTGATTTGAACTTCTATCCGTCGCCGGCTGACGGAACTACTGTTGTTATAAAGGACGGTTTGCGCGCGTCTCTTACCGCTCTCAAAGCGGATACCTTCGCGGCAGTCGGCAGGATGATGATTCACGGATTTCTTCCCAGACTTCTTGTTTTTCTAATTATTACGATGATTTCGGTTTTGATTGCAGGTCACGGTCATAAAATGGTTCTTGTTCAGGATGAGGTATCGCGCGCTTCCGCTAATGTTAAAATGGAACTTGATACGGCTACAAAAATCCAGAACAGTATGGTTCCGAATATTTTTCCGGCATTTCCCGAGAGGGATGAGTTCGATATCTACGCCGGTATGTTTACGGCGAAAGAGGTCGGCGGTGACTTTTACGATTATTTCTTAGTGGACGAAAACCAATTGGCTATAGTTATCGCGGACGTCTCGGGCAAGGGAGTCCCCGCAGCGCTGTTTATGATGGCGTCAAAGATCCTTATCAGTGACCGCGCTCTTATGGGCGGTACGCCTGCCGAGATTCTGAGCTTCGTTAATAACCGAATCTGTGAAAAGAATATTGCGGAAATGTTCGTTACCGTGTGGCTCGGTATTATCAATTTGAAAACCGGCAGTGTTATTGCCGCTAACGCCGGTCACGAATACCCCGCTATAAGAAAGAATAGCGGAGAGTTCGAGGTGCTTCACGATAAGCATAGCTTTATCGTCGGAGGTATGAAGGGTATAAAGTATAAGGATTACGAATTTAAGCTTGAAAAGGGCGATTCGCTGTTCCTTTATACCGACGGAATAACCGAGGCTCATAATGCTTCGGAGGAGCTTTTCGGCGAGAAAAGAATGACCGAGGCTCTTAACCTGAACGCCGACGCTTCGCCTGAAGAAACCGTCGAAAACGTTAAGGCGGCGGTAGATGAATTTGTCGGTGAAGCCGACCGCTTTGATGACCTTACTATGCTATGTCTGAAATATTTCGGCAGCGAATCTGCCGAATCTTTATAATTGTTTATATCAGGAGGAAAAAATATGAGAAACAAATTATTCACTTCAATCACAGCAATTATTCTGACTGCGATTATTTCGATTTCATGCGCGGGATGTGCGGCTGATAATAACTCCGCGCAGTCCGCAACTAAGTCGGAGTCTGTTACCGCTTCAAAAACAGTGAAAAAGAAGGACGCCCTCTCGTACTGGAAAGAGGATGCTCCGCTTAAGAAAAAACTTACTAAGTATATTAAAACTATCACCAATGAAGCCGGCAAGGATTTTATCCCTGTTGAGGACAGGATCGCTGTATTCGATATGGACGGAACTCTCTGCTGTGAGACCGATCCCGGCTACTTTGACCATAAGCTGCTTTATCACCGCGTTATGGAGGATCCCGACTATAAGGATAAGGCAAGCGACGAGGAAAAGGAAGTTGCAAAGGATATAAAGACCTATTTTGAAACAGGCGAGTACCCCGAGGGTATGGACTTAAGACACGGAAAGGCTGTTTCCACAGCGTTCAAGGGTATGACTATTGACGAATTTGACGCATATATTAAGGATTACCGCGACGAGCCTATGGAGAGCTATGAGGGAATGACTAACGGCGAAGCTTTTTATAAGCCGATGCTTCAGGTTGTAAATTATCTTATCGCAAATGATTTCAGGGTGTATATCGTAAGCGGTACAGACCGTTTTATTACGCGCGGGCTTGCCGAGGGAACTGTTGATATTCCTCTCAGCCAGATGATCGGCTCCGACGAAAGTCTTGTCTCCAGTAATCAGGGTAAGGAAGACGGACTTGATTATACATTCGAAAAAGATGACGAGGTTATCACCGGCGGTAAGTTTATTACTAAGAACCTCAAGACCAATAAGGTTACTGTCATTGCTCAGGAAATTGGCCAGCAGCCGGTGTTATGCTTCGGCAACAGCTCAGGCGACTCGGCGATGGCGAATTATACAATTAACAATAATAAGTACAAGAGCGCAGCGTATATGCTCTGCTGCGACGATACCAAGCGCGAGAACGGCAATAAGGAAAAAGCCGAGAAAATGCGCGATACCTGTAAGGAAAACGGCTACACCGCCGTTTCAATGAAGAACGATTGGACTACGATCTACGGTAAAGGCGTTACAAAGATAAAATAATAATATAAAACAGGTTATCTGTTATAAAAAGGAAAAACGCATGCATTTGAATAAATGTATGCGTTTTATCACCATAAAATATAGAAGTATTCAGGATTGCTTAATAAGGATCGGCCGTTTAAGTTCAACAAAAAAACAAAAAGGTGGTAAATACCAGTTTTACATATTATATTTATTTGTTAAACTATAAATAATAAAGGCTTCTTAGTTCTAAGTACGGGAGTGCTGATTATGATAGATAAATATTTAGTGTACCTTAGAAAATCCTCTTTGTTTGAGGGCTTTTCAAGTAAAGAAATAAAAAGTCTGCTTAGCGGTTCAAGGTATAAGTTTATCGAAATGAAACCAAATGATAAATATAGCTTTAAACCTAACAGATATGTTGTTGTACTGTCGGGTGTTGTTGTTACCCGCGTAACAAACATAAACGGCCGTGTCGATACTCTCCAGATCTTTTCAACCGATTATAATCCCTTTATTTCTGATAATAAAAAAATTGACGTAATGTTTATGCTGAAATATGAGGCAAAGTACGATTCCATACTGCTTGAATTGGATTCTTTTTCTTTTGTTGCGGGGGATACGGAGAATATTGAGCTTAAAAGCCGTTTCCTTAAAAACGCCGTTACGGTACAATCGGAAACATTTGCTCTGCGTGATATTCGTGCATGGTGCAGTATTGCTTCTACAGCGCGTGAAAAGGTGATGAGATACCTGATCCACCGTTCTATAGACCAAAATTCCTATAACTTGATTTTTAAAGAAACGAGAGAAGAAATGGCGTCGTATCTTATAATAGATACAAGTACGCTTCTTCGTGAGTTCAGAAACCTTAAAAAGGAAGGTATCATTGACTATAGAGGAAAGAGGGCAACAATATTAAAACCCGACGAATTAATAAAGTACTCGGTTTTTAATAAGATAATACATAACGAAAAGAATACTGAGTTTTTAACGATAGAGTAATCCGTCTTGAGAAAACGCGCGTACTAAAGTGAAGTACGCGCGTTTTTTACTTATTCTTCGTGCGCAAGCAAGGCGCAACTGATAGGAGAATTATTTTGCATTATATGAAACATGCAGTTTCTTTTAATGTGAAAAAACAGGGACGACACCGAAGTGCGTCCCTGTTTAACTGTCTTTTACTATACCTCTCCGTAAGATTTGCCTGCGTTTCCGGAACCGTCCATCATTGCGGTGAACTTCTGGATGCAGGTGGCGTCCTTGATATCGATTCTTCCATTTGCGTTAACGTCAGCTAGCTTTACGCCGTTTGCGGTAAGCTCGGAGAGTGATGCAAGAGCCTTCTGAATGAGAGTGGCGTCCTTGATATTAACATTATTATCCTCGTTGGCGTCGCCGATAATACCCTTGAATGCCTGAGTTACTGTTTCTGAAACAGCCTCGGTCGGTGCAGCAGTGACTGCTTCTGTTGTGGCTTCTGTCGGAGCAGTTGTGGGCTTGGGCTTTACGGGGTTATAAACCTCAAAGGTGTTGCCTGCTTTAAAAATCTTTGTTTTACCTTCAAGCGGAAGCCCCGGCTCCTTGTTGGCAGGATAGCGGTTCGGGGTTGTTTCGCTGTCGCTTTCAGTGAATATTATCTGACCGTCGGAGAGAGCCTCGGGCACCTCAAGTACATAGTAACCTGTTGCGCTGTCCTTAGTCATAGCCTTTCCGGGCCATTTTCCGTTGCTGTCCGAGCCTGAGTAAATATAAGCGTATACGCTTTTCCAGTTGTAGCTTGAGTTATCGAAGAATACGCGCTGTTTAGCGTTCGGATCCTCTTTTGTATAGGTATATGTTGAAGTTGAGCTCCATTCCTTACCGTCAGTTGCCTTAACGCTGATTTTTGTAACCTCGCCGTAATCAACGTCGCTGCCGATCGTAATGACCTGACCGTTCTTATAGTCAACGAATGCTGAGCCGTTGATTGAATACTGAGCGGAGGTCGCGTTATCAAAGCTGAGAGTTACCTTAAAGGTATCTGTCTTATATGTTGTAGAGGCTGTTGCGGAGGCTGAGGGGCCTGCGGGCTCTGTGCTGTAGAATACCGCAATACCCGTACTGCCGAGGGAGCCTGTGATGGTTGTGCTTGTGACTGTCCACTTGCTGCCCGAAACCTCGTCGGTGTATGTGCCGGGCTTTACGAGACCGTCGGCGTTGGGAACGGTTTTTGTACCGCTGTTGCCGTTTGCCGATACGATTACAGCGCCGCCCTCACGGCATAAAACGTCACATCCGTCGCCTGTAGTATAGCTCTGTTTTCTGCCGATTAAAGCGTTTTTGAAGTGGTTTACCGCGGCAACTTCCTTTGACTTATAATGTGTGCTTCCCTTGCTGCCTGCGTAAATGCTTTCTCTGTCCGATGAATTAGGTCTCGAAAGATATAGCGCATGAGCGTCAGCTCTAGAACCTGCAAGCGCATAAGCGCGGTCGATAACACCCTGTTTGAGATTCTTAGTCCAGCCCTCGTTGCCGTTGTTTGAGTAGGTATCGTGAGTTTCGCCCATATATAAGAGTTTAGTCGCGTCAACGCCTTTTTTAGACCAGTGACCGATGTTTGTTACGACCTTACCGTCTCTCATACTGCCTGTTAATTCACCGCTGTAATTACAGTCGTTTACGCTTATGTAACTTGTATATTCCTTCATAACGTCAGCTGCTTTTGAGCCGCCGCCGGGATTATCGAGAATTTCTCCGTAAGACCATACTCCGACGTTTTTAACCATTTTAAAGAAGTTATCGCCCTCCGAGGGTAAGCCGATATGCTTTGCCGCGTCAAAACGGAAGCCCGACACGCCTATGCTCTTTAAGTCGTTTAAGTATTTTTTTACAACGCCCTGAACATAGCTGTCCTCGGTTTTAAGGTCTGCGTAATCGCCGATGTTGCACTGAGTAACCTGAGAACGGTCGTCCCAGTTGCTTACCTTACCTCTGTTGTGCCAGTATTTTCCGTCCTTAAGGTCGTTCTGGATTTTTCCGTGGTCGCCTGTAAGATGGTTTGCGACAATATCGACAACAACCTTGATACCGTATTTTTTAGCTTCGGTACAAAGGTTCTGAAGGTCGCTTCGGCTTCCGAGGTCGTTGTAGTTGATATAGAAGCCTGTCGGCTGATAAAGCCAGTACCATTTGCCGGAGGTGTCTCCGGGCTGAGCAGGGGAGGTCTGTACCGCCGTAAATCCGGCTTCTGCTATACTTTTAAGTTCGTTTTTGATATCGTTATACTTCCAGTTAAAGCAGTGAAGGATATTTCCGTCCTCAATTTTAGCGGGAAGTCCGTAATCCGCGCCGGCGGTGTTTTTTGAAGTATCGGCGGCGGAAGTCTGAATCGCGCCGAACGCGAAGCAGGAGATTAAAATGCTTATGCAGAGCACTAATCCCGTAATCCTTTTTCTCATTTTTCTCAACTCCTAAATTTACCTGAATAAACATAAAATGCCTACATATACATTGTACCAAAATGCAGGAAAAAATTCAATCTGCGTATTGCACACAATTCAATCAATAATAATATCGCTCTTATGTTAAAATCGCTCACGGCATTATGATTTGGATATTTTTTGCTGTGAGAAACGGGCGGTTTTATATAATGTAAAAACCCCGGCTGCCGCATGACGCTTCGGCGGCCGGGGAAGGATCTCAAGGTTACGATTCGTTTATAAACCAACTTTTTTAAGCTTCGTTATTTTCCGTTTCTTCCAGCTGTTTTTTCTTAAGATTTTTAAGCCTGTTTTCTTCCTGTATTCTTGTGATTTCGGCTTTTCTTCTTTTATAAGACTTAACCTGGATCTTAGCTATTATTATTCTTACCGTAAGGAACAGCATGGCGAGCGCAACAACTCCGGATAAAATCAGCACCAGGAAGGATATTACGCCTATCTGAGAAATGTTGTAATTCTTACCGTTATTACTCCACAGCTTTACCTCCTGCGTATCTCCCGGTTTTTTAGTGGTATATTTCTCGGTGTTTTTTATAAACGGTGTATCAAAATATGAGATATGTAGAATAAATCATAAAGAACAAAGAATACAAATAGGAAAAGCAGATTCCACCGCAGAGCGTTATACGGATAATAGTGTTTTATATGGTAAGGAAAATAAGTATCAAGTTGTAGGGT
>CAZERR010000026.1:18251-18860 GCA_964514785.1 uncultured Ruminococcus sp.
TTCTTGGAAGGTAATGAATCCAAAGGCTGAAATTAAAGCGATAAAAGCTGGTGATGTATCAAAAGATAAGAGTAACACTGGAGTGCATATTGATGAGTTGAATTGTGATAAAATGACAGGGTATGAATTTGAGAGATTTTGCGCTGAATTACTTAAAGTAAATGGTTTTGTTGATGTTAAGATTACTAAAGGAAGTGGAGACCATGTATAGATATTATTGCTCGTAAAGATGATATTAAGTACGGAATTCAATGTAAGTGCTATGATTCGGATATTGGAAATAAATCTGTACAAGAGGCTTTTTCCGGAAAAGTGTTTTACGGATGTTATGTCGGAGTTGTTTTAACAAATAGATATTTTACACGTTCAGCTATAGAATTAGCGGCAAGAAATGATATACTGTTATGGGATAGAAAACGATTATTAGAGTTAAAAAAGAATTATAAAATCTAAAAAGGAGCATATTTATTCTGGAAAATGGTAATAATATCGACCCTTAAAACATAGCGGAGGCGAAATTGCCTCCGCTGTTGTCTTAGTTCTCTATGAGAATTATTTCTTCGGCAGCTTTATGCTGTACGGTTGCGAGCCTCATCTTTTCTTTTTAAA
>CAZERR010000027.1:0-18838 GCA_964514785.1 uncultured Ruminococcus sp.
GGAAGCGAAGCGAGAATGAATATCCCGTCTACCTTAGGCGGTAACTGGGTATGGAGAATTGACGCTGACGCTATTACGGACGAGCTTGCAGAAAGATTATATTGGATGTCCGATACATACGGACGATTGGAGGATTAATTATGGGTAATCTAATGGACGAACTTAAGATGGCTTCACAGGCTTACTATTGTGAAAAGCCTGAAAACCTCACTCCCGCACAGCTTCATTATGCTCTTGGTAAGGTTGTTCAGACCGAAATCGCCGACAACTGGGCTAAGAGCAAGAAAAAACATGCTTCCGGCAGAAGAGCTTATTACTTCTCCGCGGAGTTCCTTATGGGACGTATGATGTACAATAACCTTTACTGCCTCGGTATTCTTGACGAGACTAAGGCTTTACTTAAGAAAAAGGGTATTGATATCAACGTTTTTGAAGAGGTTGACGACGCCGCTTTAGGTAACGGCGGGCTCGGAAGACTCGCTGCGTGCTATCTCGACTCGGCAGCTACTCAGGAGGTTCCGCTCGACGGCTACGGAATCCGTTATAAGTACGGTCTCTTTAAGCAGCTTATCGAGAACGGCTATCAGGTTGAAACTGCTGACGACTGGCAGAAATTCGAAGATCCGTGGTGCATCCGCCGCGAGGATCAGGCTGTAGAGGTAGAGTTCAAGGGTCAGGTCGTTAAGGCTGTTCCTTACGATATGGCTATTATCGGTTACGGCACAAAAAATATCAACACTCTCCGTCTCTGGCAGGCTGAGGCTGTTGAAGACTTCGACTTCCAGGAATTCAACAACTCTCACTACAACAGCGCGGTTCAGGCTAAAAACGACGCCGAGAACATCTCACGCGTTCTTTATCCTAACGACAACTCCCGCGAGGGTAAGGTTTTAAGACTTAAACAGCAGTATTTCTTCTGCTCCGCTTCCCTCCAGGATATTATGAGAAATTATAAGGCTAAGTACGGCAACGACTACAGCCACTTCCACGAGGATTATGTGTTCCAGCTCAACGATACTCACCCCGTATCAGCTATTCCCGAGCTCGTAAGACTTCTTATGAAGGACGGCAAGGGCTTTGATGAGGCGTTTGATATCGCCCGTAAGACCTGCTGCTACACCAACCACACAGTACTCGGCGAGGCTCTTGAGAAATGGCATGCAGACCTTATGATGGACGTTGTTCCCGAGATTTATCACATCATCTGCCTCATCGCCAACAAGCTCCAGGAAGAGCTTGCCTCAATGGGTATCTCCGAGGAAATGAGAGCTAATATGAGAATCGTTGACCATAACACGGTTCATATGGCCCGTCTTGCTACATATGTAAGCACCTATGTAAACGGCGTTGCTCAGATTCATACCGAGATCCTTAAGGCTGACGTTCTTAAGGAGTGGTATCAGGTGTATCCCGAGCGCTTCCAGAACAAGACCAACGGTATCACTCAGAGAAGATGGCTCGGTCTGTGCAACCCCGAGCTCTCCGAGTTCATCACCGAAAGAGTAGGCGACGGCTGGCTTAAGGATTTATCTAAGCTCTCAAAGCTCAACAAGATGATGGACGACGATACAGTTAAGAAGTTCAACAAAATCAAGGCTAAGAAGAAGAAAGAGCTTGCAGCTTATATCAAGAAGATGGACGGCGTTGACGTTGACCCGACTATGATTTTTGACGTTCAGGTTAAGCGTCTCCACGAGTATAAGAGACAGCTCATCAACGCGTTCTCGATTATGATGATTTATCTTAAGATCAAGAACGGCGAGCTTAAGAACTGGAATCCGACCTGCTTCATCTTCGGCGCTAAGGCGGCTCCCGGTTACGCAAGAGCTAAGGCTATCATCAAGTACATCAATGAAATTGCAAACCTCGTAAACAACGATCCCGATACTAAGGATAAGCTTCAGGTCGTATACTGCTCCAACTACAACGTAAGCTATGCTGAGAAGATCGTTACTGCTGCGGATATCTCCGAGCAGACCTCTCTCGCAGGAACAGAGGCTTCCGGTACAGGTAATATGAAGTTTATGATCAACGGTGCGGTTACTCTCGGAACCTGGGACGGCGCGAATATCGAAATCGCTCAGGAAGCAGGCAGAGAAAACGAATACATCTTCGGCGCTGAGGTTGAGGAGATTGAGGGCATTAAGGATACTTATTCCTCACGCACAATTTACAACTCCGATCCCGAGATCAAGAAAGTTATCGATACGCTCGTAGACGGTACCGTAAGCGACGACAACGCTCAGGGCGAGGGCAGCTTCGCAGAGCTTCATAAGGCTCTCCTCGACGGCGCTTCATGGCATGCTCCGGATCATTACTTCGTTCTTTATGATCTCAGAAGCTATGTTGACGCTAAGATCAAGGCTAACGCCGATTACGCTAAGCGTGTTGAGTTCGGCAGAAAGTGCCTTATGAACGTAGCTAACGCAGGTAAGTTCAGCTCCGACAGAGCTATCCTCGAATACGCTAAGGATCTCTGGCACGTTGACTACAGAGGCAAGAAGTAATTTTATCTTATTGCAGTTAATTTTATCGCACAGTCATTTATTTGACTGTGCGATTTCTGCTTAATTTAGAATATCTCTGAAACCACTTGCGATTTCTCTATGTAATAATGCACAAAACCGACTTCTGTTATTTGTGCAAATCGGAGAAACTGGCTTGCGTTGTACTTTTTTAAGAAAAAGCTGAAACTTTTCTCCTGTGTTTTAACACTACTAATGTGAAAGGCTTTTAACAAAGGAGGAATAAATATGAAAGCTTTAAGAAGAATAATTTCAACAGTTCTGGTACTCACGGTAGCGGCAGGTACCGCGATATGCGCTCACGCCGAAAAGAGCGATAAGCTCTTTGAGTATCACCTTATCGGCGGAAATCACATTTCGCTCGATACATTCAACGGTTATAATTTTAAGACCGATATGCTTAACGGCGACGGCTCCTATACCCTGCCTTCTAAGATCGACGGGTATGAGGTCAGAGCGCTCGGCGATTTTCTGTTCTGGGATTACGACGTCCCGTCAAAAAACATCATAATCCCCGATACGGTTACATATATCGGCGAGTCGTTCCGCTATGACAACGACGATAACGAGACCGAAATCAAGGGCTCACAGCTCGAAACAATCAAAATCCCCGAGAGCGTAAATTATATCAAATCCCGGGCTTTCGAGTTTTGTACGGAGCTTAAATCCGTTGAGCTTCCAAAAAGCGTATGTGAAATCGGAAGCGGTGTTTTCTACGGCTGCCGCAAGCTAAAAAAGGCGGTTATAAAGGCGGAGCTTAAAAGCATTCCCGAAAGCACCTTCTGCGGCTGCTCGAAGCTTGCCGGCGTTGAGCTTCCCGATACTCTGAAAAACAGGATTGAAAAATACGCGTTTGCGGCGTGCGGATCTCTTAAAAGTATAAGCTGTAACGGCTCGGTGTTTGTTTACAAAAGCGGGCTCGGTTATTCCGGCGGAAAGAAAATCAAGGGCTTTACCTTCAACACCTGTCTAAAAGAAGGCGGTATATACGAGCAGGATTTTGTTTCGGATTACGCTAATAATAACGGCTTCCGCGAGATTTTAAATCTTTCCGCAGACGATAACAAATATTATTTTAACTGCGGAGCCAGCTTTGAGCTGAAAGTAAACGGCGAAAAGCTCTCGGGCTGGAAATCCGACAAGCCGAAGAAGATCAAGGTAACCAAGGACGGCAAGGTTACAATGCTTCAAAAAGGCACCGCCAAGCTCACCGCAACCCTTAAAAACGGGAAAACCTACAGAAGCACCTTTGTAAACGACACCAATCCGCAGCTTCTTGATTCAAAGGGCAGAGACGTAAAAAGCCTGACAATTAAGAAAAACAGCACAAAAACAGTTAACCTGAGCGGCAAGGTGTTTTCAATCAATAATGTGTATAAAAATACAAAAACCGCAAAATTTGTTTCGGAAAAAAGCGAAATGCAGAAGCTTAAAATAAAGGGCTTAAAGAAAGGAAAAACCACACTTAAGGTAACGGTTAACGGCGTTAAAACATTGAGACTTGCTGTTAAAGTCCTATAAAGGCAACAATACAACCCCGGCTCGTGAATTTCGAGCCGGGGTTGTTTTTCAAAGTTCAAAACCGCCGCTGTTTATAAATATACACCACTTGAAAACTTCACTTAAGATATGTTATACTCAAATTGCTCTTTCGTTAAGAGCGCTGTGATATGACAGGTTCGTGTCTACTGTCATCTTCAATCTATATTCACTATAAAGGAGATGAAAAATTTGATTTATGTTGAAAATCTCAAAAAAGAATTCAAAAAAACAATCAAGGAACCCGGGCTTAAGGGAAGTATAAAATCCTTCTTTAAGCCTAAAAATGAAATAATCACAGCAGTTAACGATATTTCCTTTCACGTTAAAAAAGGCGAGGTGCTCGGTTTTATCGGACCGAACGGCGCCGGAAAATCCACTGTCATTAAAATGCTCACGGGCATTTTAACTCCAACCTCAGGCAGATGTGAGATAAACGGAAAAATCCCCTATAAAAACCGTAGAAACTATGTGAAGGAAATCGGCGTTGTTTTCGGACAGCGCACCCAGCTATGGTGGGATTTGGCGTTAAGAGAAACCTACACGGTACTAAAGGAAATCTACGAGGTAGACGACGAGAGCTTTAAAAAACGTATGGCGTTTTTAAACGAAGTGCTGGAGCTTGAGGACTTTATCACAAGCCCTGTAAGAACCCTCTCGCTCGGTCAGCGTATGCGCGCGGATATCGCCGCGTCGCTTCTCCACAGCCCTAAGGTTCTGTTTCTTGACGAGCCGACAATAGGGCTCGATGTTGTTGTCAAGGACAATATCCGAAAAGCGATCAAGGCTATTAACGCCGAAGAAAACACCACCGTTATTCTTACTACCCACGATTTGCAGGACGTAGAGGATCTATGCGGCAGGATCGTAATGATCGATAAGGGCAGCAAGGTATTCGACGGTAAAATCTCCGATCTTAAATCGAAATACGGCAGCTCACGCGAATTAAGGTTTATCCCCGAAAATCCCGATGCGGCAAAAACGTTTGATTTTTTTCATGAGTTCAATTTAAGCGGCGAGGACATCGAATACGATAACGACGGCGTTACCTTCAGCGTCCGTTTTAACAACAATAAAATCGGAGTTGAAAAGCTTCTCAACTACATTCTTTCAAACACTCACGTTAAGGATATTAATGTTTCCGACGCCGATATTGAAGAAATCATAAAGGGAATCTACCGCAGCGAGGTGAAGCTCGATGCGTAAGGTTTTCAGGATTTATAAGCCTTTTACTCACGCGGGCGTATTGCTTGCGGCTCAGTACCGGGCTAACTTTTACTTCTTTATCCTCGGCGATATACTTAGGTGCTTTATAAACTACTTTCTCTGGCACGCGGTATTCACCTCAGGCGGAAATAAAACCTTTATGGGCTTCTCGGAAGTCGATATGGTAGTTTATATTTTTATAAGCTTTTTAACCTCGGTTCTTGCCTATTCCGACGGCTCATACGCTGTCGGCGAGGAAATCCGCGACGGAAATATCGCTATGCGGATGATTAAACCCATCCGTTTCGATCTCGCTTTTCTCTTTCAGGAATTAGGCGAAAGGCTTATAACGCTTACATTGATCTTTGTTCCGCTGTTAGTCGGAGTCGAGGTTTATAAATTCGTTGTAACGGGAGCGTTCGCTTTTAATATCGTAAACTTTATAATTTATATATTCAGCCTTATACTCGCGTATCTTATCTGCTTCTATTTTAATGTATGCTACGGATACTCGGCGTTCATACTGAAAAACCTATGGGGAGCGAATTTCCTAAAGGATTGTATCGTCGGCTTTTTATCCGGCGGAGTGATCCCGCTCGCGTTCTTACCTCCCGTGATCTCGACGATACTTAACATCCTTCCGTTTGCGTCGCTGACATATACTCCCGTAATGCTGTACCTCGGGATGTATGATGTTCCGACAATTATAATAAGCTTCGGGCTTCAGATTTTCTGGCTTGTTTTCTTTATTATCCTCCAGCAGATAATCTGGAACGCATGCGTTAAGCGTATGAGCGTACAGGGGGGTTGATTATGAAACTGCTAAGAAAAACTCACCGTATGTTCAAGCTCCACCGCATCTTTATTAAGCAGGACTTAAAAAAGCTGATGGAGTATAAAATCGACTTTTTAACAGGCGCTGTCGGTATGTTGCTGACGCAAATTATCAACATCTTTTTCCTGTCGGTAATTTTTTCAAATATTCCCGATTTAGACGGGTATACGTTCGGACAGATCATCTTTATTTACGGCTTCGCTCTTATTCCAAAGGCGATAGATCACCTTTTCTTCGATAATCTATGGGCTATCGGATACTTTATTATCCGAAAAGGCGATTTCGATAAATACCTTACCCGTCCCGTAAGCACGCTTTTCGCGGTAACTGTCGAAAAATTCCAGGTTGACGCGTTCGGCGAGCTTTTAGTGGGAATCCTTCTGCTTGGCTGGAGCATTCCGCAGTTAACGATCAACTTCAGCGTACTTAATATTTTCCTTTTCATAATCGCGATTTTCTTCGCGACGTTTATCTATACCGGGGTAAAACTTATTACTTCCTCGATTGCTTTCTGGACTAAGCGAAGCGGACAAATTATTTATATGTTCTATATGATAAACGATTTCGCGAAATATCCGACTACTATTTACAATAAAGCGGTAAGAGCGGTTATTACTTATATCGTTCCCTTCGCGTTTACAGCGTTCTTCCCCGCCAGTTATTTTATTATGGGCGGAAATCCGTGGTACAATATCGGCGGAACGGTAGTTATGTCGGTTATTTTAATGGCGATAGGAATTTTTATATGGAATAAAGGAGTAAGCGCTTACGAAAGCGCCGGAAGTTAAACATAAGACGCGCACACAAAAGTGTGTGCGTTTTCTTCAGCCGTCGTTTGTAAACACAAGCAAACAGGCGCTGTCTTTAATAATAACAAGATATGAAGCTTTTTACGTTATTAAGAAAATGCTCGTTTATTATAAAGTAAAAAATTCGGAAAAATTCTGTTGTTTATTCACTTTATATGTGTTATAATTAAATGAATATATTATATTGGAGGTAGTCGGATGAAACTCGGTCTTGATATTGGTTCTACAACCATTAAGTGCGTGGTTCTTGACGACGAAAATAAAATAATATACAGCACATACCAGCGCCATTTTTCTCAGATAACCGAAAAAATAGGCGAGATTCTTTCCGTTGTAAGAAATGAAGTCGAGGGCGTTGAATCCGCCGACTTAGCTCTTTCCGGAAGCGCAGGTATGGGCGTCGCCGAAAGCTGCGGAATTGATTTTATTCAGGAGGTTTACGCTACGCGCGTTGCGGCTAATACCTTTATTCCGGGTACGGATGTCGTAATCGAGCTTGGCGGAGAGGACGCAAAGATTCTCTTCCTCTCCGGCGGACTTGAGGTAAGAATGAACGGAACCTGCGCCGGCGGCACGGGAGCGTTTATCGATCAGATGGCTACCCTTCTTAACGTACCTCTCGAGGAGATGGACGACCTAGCCAAGCAGTATGAAAAAACTTACACAATAGCTTCACGCTGCGGCGTATTCGCTAAAACGGATATCCAGCCTCTGTTAAACCAGGGCGCGCGCAAGGCCGATATTGCCGAAAGTATCTTTAACGCGGTCGTATCTCAAACTGTTGCGGGACTTGCTCAGGGACGCGAGATAGAGGGACAGGTTGTGTACCTCGGCGGACCGCTCACCTTTATGAGCGAACTGAGGAACTGCTTTGACCGCACACTCAAAACCGAGGGTATCTGCCCTGAAAACTCGCTTTATTACGTTGCCTGCGGAGCCGCGCTGTGCGCTAAAAAACCGATTGATTTTGACGAGGTTATAGCTAAGGTAAAAAATTACACCGGAACGGGTAATTTCGCGTTTAACCCTCCGCTTTTCGAAAGCGAGGAGGATTACGGCAAGTTTATAAAACGCCACAACAGAGCGTATGTGGAAACTAAGGATTTAAGCCGCTATAAAGGCAGAGCTTATGTAGGAATGGATTCGGGTTCCACCACTGTAAAGGCGGTTGTGCTTTCCGAGAACTGCGACCTTCTCTACTCAAAATATATGGCGTCAAAGGGCAATCCCGTTGAGCTTATAAAGAGCTTCCTCGAAGAGGTATACGCGA
Source organism: uncultured Ruminococcus sp. (assembly GCA_964514785.1). Taxonomy (GTDB): domain Bacteria; phylum Bacillota; class Clostridia; order Oscillospirales; family Acutalibacteraceae; genus Ruminococcoides. The sequence continues at coordinate 8,185 of CAZERR010000027.1, forward strand.
TCAACCCCGACCTCGACATAGCTTCATCGGCAGTTACGGGCTACGGAGAGGAAATTATAAAGAACGCTTTTTCCGTAGATTACGGAATTGTTGAAACAATAGCTCATTTCACCGCCGCCAAGCATTTTATGCCGGACGTTCAGTTCGTTATCGATATCGGCGGTCAGGATATTAAATGCTTTAAAATACATAACGGTACGATAGACAACCTTTTCTTAAATGAGGCGTGCTCCTCCGGCTGCGGAAGTTTTTTACAGACATTCGCCAACGCCCTCGGATATTCTATCGAGGACTTCGCCAACAAGGGAATATACGCTAAACACCCGGTTGACTTAGGTTCGCGCTGTACCGTATTTATGAACAGCTCCGTAAAGCAGGCTCAAAAGGACGGAGCGACTATCGAGGATATCTCCGCGGGACTTTCGCTTTCCGTAGTAAAGAATGCGCTGTATAAGGTAATCCGCGCCACCTCGCCTGACGAGCTTGGAAAAAGAGTCGTCGTTCAGGGAGGAACCTTCCTCAATAACGCCGTGCTCAGAGCATTTGAGCAGGAAATGGGCGTCGAGGTTGTAAGGAGTAATATCGCAGGGCTTATGGGCGCCTACGGAGCCGCGCTCTACTCGATGGAAAAGGTTAAAAACAAGGAAAATCCAAAATCTACTATAGCCGATAAGGCTTATCTTGACGGCTTTGAGCATAAAATCAAGGTCACAAGCTGCGGACTTTGCAACAACAACTGCCGTCTTACAGTTAATACCTTCTCCGGCGGAAAGAAGTTTATCGCAGGCAACCGCTGCGAACGTCCGATTACTAAGAAAGCTCCGAATAATGACAGAAATATTTTTGCCTATAAGCTGGAACTCTTATCAAAATATGCTCCGCAGGAGGGCCGCAGGGGTACTGTAGGTATTCCTATGGGGCTCAATATGTACGAGCTTCTCCCGTTCTGGTGGAGATTCTTTACCGAGCTCGGCTTCAAGGTTATTCATTCCCCCTACTCAAACCGTAAGATATATCAGAAGGGTCAGCAGACTATCCCGAGCGATACCGTATGCTTCCCTGCTAAGCTTATGCACGGTCATATCCAGTGGCTTCTCGACGAGGGCGTCGAAAACATCTTCTATCCCTGTATGTCCTATAACTTCGACGAAGGTATGAGCGATAACCATTACAACTGTCCCGTAGTCGCATACTATCCCGAGGTTATCAAGAACAATATGAAAGGCATAAGAGATATCAACTTCATTATGCCCTATCTCGGAATCCACCGTCCGAAGGACTTTCCGAAAAAAGCTTACGAGAATTTACAGCGCTACTTCCCGAGCCTGACCTTAGGAGAGGTAAAGGCTGCCGCGAAAGCCGCGTATCAGGAGTATTCCGACTATTTCTCAAGGCTCAGAATAAGAGGAGACGAGATTATTAACGAAGCTGAGCAAAACGGCCGCGAGATCATCGTTCTTTCGGGACGTCCGTATCATATCGACCCCGAAATCAACCACGGTATAGACAAGCTTATAGCCGGCTTTAACGTAAGCGTAGTCAGCGAGGATATAATAAGCGCCAAGGCTCCCGAGTTCCACACCGAGGTTTTAAACCAGTGGACTTACCACTCACGCCTTTACGCCGCTGCTAATTACATAAGCAAACATGATAATATGCAGCTTGTACAGCTCGTATCCTTCGGCTGCGGAGTTGACGCTATTACGACCGACGAGGTAAGAGAGATACTCGAGCGCAACAATAAAATCTATACTCAGATCAAAATAGACGAAATAACCAACCTGGGAGCGGTAAAAATCCGTATAAGGAGCCTTTTATCCGCTATAGAGAAAGAATAAGGATCAAATATGGCAGAATTAAAATACGACGAAAACGGCCGCCTGCTTTTTACCAAGGAGATGAAGGACGAGAACTATAAAATCCTTGCTCCTTCTATGGCGCCGATACATTTTAATATTGTAAAAAACGTGTTTATCCACGCGGGGTACAACCTCGAGCTCGTCGATACGGCAGGGCCTGAGATTGCTCAGACCGGACTGAAATATGTTCATAACGATACCTGCTATCCCGCACTGCTCGTTATCGGACAGCTTATCCACGCCCTTCAGTCGGGTAAATACGACGTCAATAAAACCGCCCTGATGATAACTCAGACCGGCGGCGGCTGTCGTGCGAGCAACTATATCTTTCTGCTTCGCAAAGCGCTTAAAAAGGCGGGCTTCCCGCAGGTTCCGGTCATCTCGCTTTCGATGGGTATGGAGAAAAACCCGGGCTTCCATTTATCGGTTCCGCTTATAAGAAGATTTGCCGCGGGGCTCGTCTACGGCGACGCACTTATGCTTTTATCTAACCAGACTAAAGCATACGAGGTCAACAAGGGCGAGAGTATGGAGCTCGTAAACAGCTGGATAAAGCGCCTTACCGATGAATTCGCCGAAGGAAAAAGCTATCGTCCGAAGGAAATCGAGGGACTGCTTGATGAAATCTGCGAAAGCTTCTCTAAAATTGAGATAAAAAAGGTTCCTAAGGTAAAGGTCGGCGTAGTCGGTGAGATTTACGTTAAATACGCACGTCTCGGAAACAACGACCTTGAAAAATTCCTCGCTGACCAGGACTGCGAGGTAAATCTGCCCGGAATTATGGGCTTCGCGCTCTTTAAGGTGGATAACCGCCTTGAAGATATACGTCTTTACGGCGGAAGCAAGGCTAAGTATCAGGTATGCACAATTCTTTTTAATTATCTCTCAAAGCTTGAGGCGATGATTATAAAGTATACTAAAAAATACGGCTTTACTCCCCCGGGAGAATACTCCCACATTAAAAAGCTCGTTAAACCGGTTATCGGGTACGGCTCAAAAATGGGAGAGGGCTGGCTCTTAACAGCTGAAATGCTGGAGCTTGCCGAAAGCGGTTACGAAAACATCGTTTGCGCTCAGCCGTTCGGCTGTCTGCCTAACCATATCAACGGTAAGGGCGCGGTGCGTAAGATAAAGGAGCTTAACCCTAAAGCAAATATTGTTACAATCGACTATGACCCCGGAGCTCCTAAGGTCAACCAGGAAAACCGCATCAAGCTTATGCTTGCCGTAGGTAAGGAAGAATTGGAGAAATAACGATAAACATAACGAAAACGCCGATGCGTAATGCATCGGCGTTTGTTTTTTCGTTTATCCCGCGGCGTAGGTTTTTTCATAAAGTCCGCCTACGGTATCACAGTTGCATTTATACTCGTAATACGGGTATTTTTTGAAGTATTTTATCTTAGAGCGCTTGATTTTCGCCATTTTAAATTTTTTCTGCCACTTAAAAAGCTTTGAGGGAATAGTTTTCTTTTTGTTTAACTTAACGGTGTATTTTGTTTTAACTATTTTTCCGCTGTCGTTCATTTTTGCGTTGAAATCTATCTTAGCCGTATACTTGCTTTTTATTTTAGCGCCTTTGATTTTATAATACTTTATAGTCTGAAATTCGTGGAACTGACCGTTGTTGCGGTACTGGAGGAAGAGGAACTTTTTTCCGCCCTTTTTAGCTACTCCGATATACTCCGAAGGGTTGCTTACTTCAGCGTTAAGGAATTTTTTCTTAATAAGCGCCTTAGGCTTATCGCCGTTAATAGTATAAACGCTTAAATAACGTGCAGGCATACCGTTTTTATCCTTGTCGAAAAAAGTGAATGCCAGCTCCTTTGTGCCGTTGTTATCGAAGTCATAGAAAAACGCCTGACTTCTGCTTGTTGAGGTCCCGCTTGATGAGCTTTCCGCTGTATCATAGTAGTTTCCTGCTTCGGCAATAACGTTCTTAGCGTCCTTTAAAACGCCTTCGTATTTACCGACTCCCGCGGCATCCGCACAAATACACGCAACAGAAGTAATAAGCATAACTGCTGCCGTGATTAAAGCGAATAATTTGATTTTTTTCATAATTTTTCCTCCTTAAATTGTTTATATATTCATTTAATAATGAATCAGGTAAATTGTCGGATGATGATTTTATTCATACGCCAATAAGCGCGGGGCCGTCGTCGCCCGAATAAACCCCGGTCATCTCGCGTAAGATCTTTTTTTTAAGAACATCCCGCAGTCGTAATCATCAGAATAACGGTTAAAACTAAAGCTAATACTCTTTCCGTTTTAGAATTACCGAAAAATTTTAATTACATCCTCAAGGTTTTTAAAAACAAAACTGCATTTATCCTTTATTTCATCCGTCGGCTCTATTAAATCGGGAATCATAACCGTTATCATCCCCGACGAGTATGCGGATTTTATTCCGTTGATACTGTCCTCGAGCGCAATACAGCTTCCGGGCTCAAGCTCCAGCTTTTCGGCCGCCTTTAAAAACGCTTCGGGATGAGGCTTGCCGTTTTTTACATCCTCGGCGCATACGAACGCGTCAAAATAATCGAACACTTCCGCGATTTTTAATATACGCTCTGCGCTTCTTTTTGTAGTAGAGGTTGCAAGAGCTGTTTTTATACCCCTTGATTTCAGCTCGTCCAGAATCTCAAAAAGCCCTTCTTTTATCGGAACACCGTTCTGTTCGGTATAGCGCACAAAACTTTCGCGGCATTTTTGGTGAAAATCCTCATAGTTGAATTCGTTTCCGAAAAGCTTATTAAAATACCCGGGTAAATCCGCGGCTCGTTTTCCTATAGTTGCTTTATAATCTTCGAGCGTAAAGCTTCTTCCGTCGTCAAAAAGTATTTCACGCTGGAGAATATATGTCAGGTTCTCGGTATCGAACATCAGTCCGTCCATATCGAAAACCGCACCCTGTATCTTCATAGCTTTTTAAGCGCGGCGGTGATTTCCTCAAAAGCCATACTGTGACTTGCCTTTACAAGCACCACATCACCGTCGTTTATTATTTCCGGAAGCTTCTCAAAAAGTTCTTCCTTGGTTTTGAAATAAGCTCCGTCTGAACCCTCGGAAATCTTTACCGCCAAAGGTCCGACAGCTATTACTTTATCGCACTTTTTTGCGTATTCGCCTACCTCAAAATGAAGCTCAAGCTCGTTTTCGCCGAGCTCCTTCATATCGCCGAGTATAGCGACCTTTCTTCCGTCAAAATTCATTAATGTATCAATTGACGCTTTTACAGAGGTAGGGTTAGCGTTATAGCAATCGTCAATAATTTTTATCTTGCCCGTGTCTATTAGATTAGCGCGGCTTCCGACGGTTTTGTACGCGGAAATCCCTGCCTTTATCTCGTCGTCGCTAAGACCGAGCTGAACGCCGACTGCCGCCGCAGCCAATGCATTGGCAACCATATATGTACCGATTGCGGGAATGGTAACGCTGAGGCGTTTTCCGCCGTAGAGCAAGTCTGCGTCAACCCCGAGCACGCCATTATTTTTGATATTTTCAGCGCGGTAAGCGCCGCTGTTTATTCCGTAAAATACGGGAGCTTTACCCTTAACTTCCTTAACCTGAGCGAGCTTATTGTCGTCGGCGTTTAAAATAACCGTACCGCCGGCGCGCAAATTTTCAAACATCTCGGTTTTAGCTTTGAAAACTCCGTCGCGGTCGCCGAGGTTTTCAAGGTGACACTCGCCGATAATCGTAATTACTTCGATAGTCGGCTGAACCATCTCGGAAATTCTCTGCATCTCTCCGAAGCCGGAAATTCCCATCTCAACAACCGCTGCTTCGGTGCTGTCATCCATACCGAAAAGCGTAAGCGGTACGCCGAGCTCGTTGTTTAAGTTACCCTGAGTTTTATGAACTTTATACTTCTGAGAAAGCACGGCGGCAATCATCTCTTTAGTAGAAGTTTTTCCGACGCTTCCGCTTATTCCGACAATCGGAATATTAAAAAGCTCCCTGTACGCCTTCGCGATTTTCTTTACCGCCTTTAAGGTATCATCCACCAGAATATATGGCTTCGACGGATTTTCAACAGCCCTCTCGCAAAGCGCGCAGACCGCGCCGTCGGAGTAGCATTTTTCGATAAAGTCGTGACCGTCAACCCGCTCGCCCTTAATCGCGAGGAAAAGAGAATTTTCCTTTATCTCACGGCTGTCGCGCTCGATCGACGCAACCGGGGTATCTATGAGGCTCATATTGCCGACATACTGTCCCCCACAGGCCTCTGTGATCTGTCTTAATGTAAAATGTTTCATAATCACCTATATTTTTCTAAAGATAATTCAACTATTTTTTCGCATAAATCGGGATAGCTGAGACCTACTGCAGCAGCCTCCTGAGGTAAAAGACTGGTCGGAGTCATTCCGGGGAGAGTATTTGCCTCAAGACAGTAGGCGTTATTGTTTTCATCAAGTATATAATCCATTCTCGCGTACGCTTCAAGGCGAAGCACCTTAAACGCCTCAAAAGCACAGTCACGGAGAAGTTTATCCTGTTCGGGCGTAATCTCGGCGGGACACTTTTCTATAGTAAGTCCTGCCTGATACTTTGCCTTATAATCGTAAAAGCCCGTAGTCGGAATTATCTCGATCGGAGGAAGAACCTTGTCGCCGAGTATGCCTACCGAAAACTCGCGTCCGCTGACAAACTGCTCAACCACAATTTCGTCCTCATAACGAAAGGCGTCCTTTACAGCTTCGTCAAACTGCGCGCGGTTCTCCGCTTTCGCGATACCTACCGAGCTTCCGCCCGAGCAAGGCTTAATTACGCAGGGAAAATGCTCCCAGCCGTCGGTGCTTTCGTTCTTCTTAAAAATCTCACCCTTCGGGGTAAGCACCTTATGCTGTTCAAAAAGCGCCTTCGTGATACCCTTATCCATAGCAAGGGCGGCAGAAAGATAATCAGCGCCCGTATATTTTATTCCGAGAATATCGAAGGTCGCCTGAAGCTGGCCGTTTTCTCCTTCTCCGCCGTGAAGCGCAAAGAAGGTAATATCGGCGTATCTGCATATTTTATACACGTTTTCTCCGAGGAAGCAATCGGGATCTCCCCCGCGCGATTTCTTAACCGCTTCTAAATCGGGAACCGTTTCGCTGACGCCGTTATTATGTACCAAATCGGCGTTTTCCCTAAACAGCTTCTCAGGGTCGCAATCTCCGCTGTACCCCATAAAAACGTCGATAAATACGACGTTATGACCTTTTTCTCTAAGTGCCTTTGTGATTTTTGAGCCCGAGGAAATCGCGACGTCGCGCTCGGTACTCAATCCCCCCGTAATTACGGCAATATTCATATAACCACAGCCTTCCTATTCTCCGATAATCTTGATCAACGCGTGCTTGTTTCTTTTTCCGTCGAGCTCATAGTAAAAAATCTGCTCCCATGTTCCGAAATCAAGTTTTCCGTTTGTTATCGCGCATACCACCTCGCGCCCCATAACGGTGCGTTTTAAGTGAGCGTCCGCGTTATCCTCAAAGCCGTTGTGATCATACTGACTGTAGGGCTTTTCGGGAGCGAGTTTTTCGAGCCAGCGCTCATAGTCGCGGTGAAGGCCGCTTTCATCGTCGTTAATAAAAACCGACGCGGTAATATTCATAGCGTTAACGAGGACAAGCCCCTCTTTTATTCCGCTTTCGTCAATAGCCGCCTGAACCTCCTCGGTAATCCGGACGATTTGGCGGCGCTTCGGTACGTTGAACCAAAGCTCTTTTCTAAAACTTTTCATACTAAAACAATCCTTTATTAAATCCCCAGTTTTCGACTTCTTCAAATTTTACATAGCAGAAATCGGGCTCGACGCCCGCTTTCTCCTGAAGAATATCACATATCTTAGCCGTTAGCGCAGTATACGCCTCGCGTGTAGAGCGTCCGAAAATCTTAACCTCAACAAACGCAGTCAACGCCTTATCCGAGTGGAACATCATACTTATATTGTCCTCAACCGCACACATAAAATACCGCGAAGTTTTTCCGGGTAAAAGACTTATGGAATCCGTAAGTTCTCTTTCAATTTCCAGCTTTACCTGCTCACTTAGCTTCGCAGATGTTTTAACGCTGATAAAAGGCATAAAAATCCCTCCGTTTTTTATAATACATATCTATGAATAGTATATATCTTTACGGTAAAAAATTCAAGCAGTTTTTATATCAGGGTAACAGAAGTTTATGCGGGGATAAACGCTTCGGAATAAAGAGGCTTGCGCTTTTTATGTTTTCCATATATAATATACGGGTAAGAAGGTGAGAAAATGGCTCAATGGACTGAGATTTTAATAAATATAAACAGCGCGGACGTGGACCGCGCGGGCGATATCGCCAATATGGTCGTGCCTTACGGCATCTATATTGAAGATTATTCCTCGCTCGAAAGCGAGGTAAAAAGCATAGCTCATGTGGATTTGATCGATGAGGATCTGCTGAAAAAGGACAAGACCAAGGCGCTTATCCACGTTTATCTTGAGCCCGGAGTAAATCCGGCCGAAGCGCTGGCGTTTTTATCGGAACGCTTTACCTGCGAAGGCATTTCCCATACCCTCGACACTAAAGCGACTATGGATGAGGATTGGCGAAACAACTGGAAAAAGTTCTTTAATCCCACTCCCGTAGGAAACCGCCTGCTTATCCGCCCGACCTGGAGAGATGATTTTGACGCAGGCGACAGGGCGATACTCAATATCGATCCCGGCCTCGCCTTCGGAACGGGCAATCACGAAACTACCCGGCTTTGCCTTGAGATGATAGAAAAGTATCTGAAGAATAAAGCAAGGGTTCTCGATGTAGGCTGCGGAAGCGGTATCCTCGCGATCGCCTCGCTGCTGCTTGGGGCCGGGAGCGCCGTCGGAGTTGATATCGACGAGGTAGCAGTAAGAACCGCCGTCGAAAACGCCGAGCTTAACTCGGTAAGTGAAAGATTTACCGCGATTTGCGGCGATCTCACCCGAAAAGTAAGCGGAAAATACGATTTAATAGTTGCAAATATCGTAGCAGATGCTATAATAAGTTTATCCGCGGGCGTAAAGGAATTTATGAACCCCGATACCGTCTATATCATGAGCGGTATTATTGATACAAGAGGCGACGAGGTCGCCCGTGCCGTCGGTAAAAACTTCGATATTATTGAACGCGTCGAGGACGGCGGATGGGTATGCTTAGCCGCTAAAATAAAAACATAGAGTATTTATGGAGGTTTTCAGATATGAAAAAAAAGAATTCTCACGAAAAAGTTAATCTTTTCTTCTCCGCGTTTCTGATTATCGCGTACATCATCTGCGGATATTTCTTCGTAAGCTTCGCGGGAACCCAGCAGGATATCTCAGCGATCCTTATGACTGTTATCTTCGCGTTATTCGGACTTTTACTCTTTTACGCAACGAGAGTCGGCGAGGGCAAGATGGTAAAACGCTTCAGTGTTATCACGCTCATTGTGCTCGATATCCCGGCACTTCTCGTTATCCTTTCGTTCCTTATTCCCGCTTTCCCGTTCCACACTCAGATCATTGAGGCAGGAAACGGCGCGGTTGCGCTTATGGCGGCTATGGCTCTCGGTTACGGTTTACCGTACACCTTTATCAGCGGCTTTGAGCTTATTTCCGAGGACGCCGAACCCGTTTTAAAGGACGATAAAGACGCAGACGAGAAGGAAGAAATCCTCGCGGGCGGAATTGAGGCCGATATCCTGGAAGCGTCAGACGAAGACGAAGCTCCCGTTCAGCCTACCTATGAAGCGGAGATCGACGAAATCGTTGTAGAAGGAACCGACTTCGAATAAAACAATAAATATCTTTAAAGGGTGCGGCTCAAACCTCGAAATCGAGAAAGAGTCCGCCCTTTTTTTGTGCTGTTCACATCCGGAAAACGGCTGTTTTTTATCTGATTACAGCTTGCGCGGCGTATTCAGCTTCTAAACCGAATTTAGCCGGGGCTGACTTTTTCGGTCTCGTTTTACTCTCTTGACAAAATAATCTCCGGGGAGTAAAATTAGGATTGGAAAAATATAGGAAAGGAAGGTATTTTATGTCTCGTCAGGATAAATTTGAAACACAGGAATTCACCACAAGACGTAAGAAAAACCGTACTCAGGACTACGGTGACGGCTTCGATTCAAGCGAACCCGTAAATAAACCCGCGGCATCAAAAAAGCCGAAAGACGACGAAGTAGATTTATACAGCTATTCAAAGGAATTTGAAAAGAAAACAAAACCCTCAAAAAATAAAACTCCTGCTATTATTATAGGAGTCACCGCTGCTGTTGTAATAATAATCGCAGTAATAATAGTTTTGATCGTAAGCGGTGCTTTTTCGGGCAAACCGGCTGACGCAACGGAATCCACTGCCGTAAGCACTTCGGAATCCACCGAAAACTCTAAGCCTAAAGAAACTGCAAAAACCTCAAACAATGCGGTAAATAATAACACTCAGCCCGCCACACAGGCAACTAACGCTCCCGAAACTCAGTCTCCCACCCAAGCGCCTAAGCCCACTCAGGCTCCTACTCAAGCGCCCAAGCCTACTCAGGCGCCCAAGCCCACTCAGGCACCTACCCAGGCACCGAAGCCTACCCAGGCTCCCAAGCCCACTCAGGCTCAGGCTGATGACGACGATTATTCAAATATGGCAACCGATTAACAAAAGGTGATTTAAATGACTAAAAAAAGAAGATGTCCGAACTGCGGCGCGTATATTTCCGCCGGCGATAAAATGTGCTATGTATGCGGCGAGAAAATCGCCCCCGCAAGCGCCCCTAGAAATACTGCCGGTAAAAAGAGAACATACAGCCCTGTAACGTATGA
>CAZERR010000028.1:0-17477 GCA_964514785.1 uncultured Ruminococcus sp.
GGGGAATCAAGGTTATCCGCGTTGAGCTTAAAAATATCCTTCCTCCGCGTGAGATTCAGGAGGCTATGGAGAAGCAGATGAAGGCGGAGCGTGAAAGACGCGCCCGTATCCTTGACGCCGAGGGCGAAAAGAGAAGCCAGATCCTCGTTGCCGAGGGTATGAAGGAGAGCGCTATCCTTAAAGCTGACGCCGTTAAAGAGCAGAAAATCAGAGAAGCCAGCGGTGAAGCCGAGGCTATCTTAGCGGTTCAGAAGGCTAACGCAGACGCTATCAGAATGCTTAATGAAGCTGCGCCAAAAGATACCGTAATCGCGCTGAAAAGTCTTGAAGCGTTCGCTAAAGCTGCCGACGGAAAGGCTACTAAAATCATCATTCCCTCCGATATTCAGAATATGGCGGGATATGTTACTTCTCTTAAGGAATTATGGGATAATAAGCCCGAATAATTACAGTGAAACCGGCTTGGATCAAGTCGGTTTCTTTGTTTATCTTTTACAAAAATCCTCGTTATTTTTTTGTTATATCAACCTATGTAATGAAATATTTAAATCGAGTGTCACTCTATTGAATAAATGGTATTTTTTTAGTATAATATAGATGTATTTTTAATCACTGGGAGAGGAGATTTCCTTATGAAAAAGGTTGCAGTAATTATGGGCTCGGACAGCGATTTTAATGTTGTCCGGAAAGCTGTTTTAAAGCTGAAGGAATTCGGCGTTCCGTATGAGGTCAGGGTAATGAGCGCTCACCGTACGCCCGATAAGGCGGCGGAGTTTTCGAAAAACGCTAAAAAAGAGGGATTTGGCGTAATTATAGCCGCGGCGGGTATGGCCGCTCACTTAGGCGGAGTTTTAGCCGCTCACACAACCCTTCCGGTTATCGGTATTCCTATTAAGTCCGCCGCGTTCGACGGTATGGACGCGCTTTTGGCTACCGTAATGATGCCGCCCGGGATCCCTGTTGCGACCGTAGGAGTTGACGGCGCCGCAAACGCCGCTACCTTAGCGGTTGAGATGCTCGCTTTATCCGACGAGAGCTTAAGTGAAAAGCTTGTTAAGATGAAAGCAGATATGGCTAAAGGCGTTGCCGAAAAGGATGAGAACATCATCAGAAAGGTTTCCGAGCTTTGAGAAGTGTTGTAATTGATAAATACCGCGATAAGGTCAACGATGAATGCGGTGTTTTCGGATTTTATAATAACAATGACTATGATATCGTATCGCTTACGCACGACGGTCTGTTCGGACTTCAGCACCGCGGTCAGGAAAGCGCGGGCATTACCGTTATAAAGGACGGCGAGCCCTATACCGTTAAGGATATCGGTATCGTATCGAATATTTTTAATGAAAAGAGCTTAAAAAAGCTTCCGTCAGGCAAGATTTCCGTAGGCCACGTCAGGTATACATCTCACGATTACCTCGACAGAGCGGCAACTCAACCGCTTGTTATGAGATATATCGAGGGTTCTCTTGCGCTCGCCAACAACGGCGCGATAACTAATTTTGCCGAGATAAGAACAATGCTTGAGAGGGGAGGCGCTATCTTTCAGTCGAACTCTCACGCCGAGGTTATCGGATATATGATCTCTACTCACAGGATCAATTCCGAAACAATCGAAGAGGCTGTTTTAAAGACTATGGAGGATCTAAAGGGCGCATACTCGCTCGTGATAAGCTCTCCTTCGAAGCTGATAGGTCTTCGTGATCCTCACGGCTTTAAGCCGCTTTGTATAGGTAAGCTCGGCGACAGCTATATAATATCCTCCGAGAGCTGCGCTATCGACTCTATCGGCGGCGAGTTTATACGCGACGTCAATCCCGGCGAGATGGTAGTTATCGGAGACGACGGCTTTAAGAGCTACTATTGTAAGACTAAAAAGACGACTTCTCTTTGTCTTTTTGAGTATGTTTATGTTGCGCGTCCCGATTCTATCATTGACGGCGTAAACGTAAATATCGCGAGACAGAAGGCCGGAGAAATCCTATATAACGAGGATAAGATCGAAGCCGATATAGTATGCGGCGTTCCCGATTCGGGACTTGAAGCCGCTCAGGGATATGCCGCGGTTTCGGGTATAAAATACGCTACGGCGTTTATCAAGAATAAGTATATCGGTCGCACTCCCGACGGAGTCGGTACCGATAAAAAGCTCAGGCTTTTAAAAACGCGTCTTAATGTTATAAAAAATGTTGTAAAAAATAAGCGCGTCGTTATTATCGACGACTCGATTATCCACGGCAACACCTCGGCTCATATCGTAAAGATCCTTAAGGACGCCGGCGCAAGCGAGGTCCATGTAAGAATAAGCTCTCCTGAGTTTGTTCATTCCTGTTACTTCGGTATGGATTTGCCTAAATCCGAGGATCTGGTATCCAACAGGTACGATGTTGAGGCGCTGAGAAAGCATATCGGCGCCGATTCGCTTAAGTTCTTAAGCGTTGAGGGGCTTCATAAAATCGCCGAGGGCTGTAATATAGGGCTTTGCGACGGCTGCTTCAGCGGAGTTTATCACGCCGACAAGCCGAAGATCATATTTGAAGATAAATTTGCAAGCAAGATAAAAAAGTTTTAACGGAGGTAGGTATGAAAAGTTTCAGCGAAAGCTATAAGGAAGCGGGCGTTGATATCACGGCGGGTTATGAATCCGTCGAGCTGATCAAAAAGCACGTCGCACGCACTAAGATCCCGGGCGTTATTTCGGGTATCGGCGGATTCGGCGGTCTTTTCGCTCCCGACTTCAAGGATATGGAGGAGCCGGTTTTGATAAGCGGAACCGACGGCGTAGGTACTAAGATAAAGCTCGCGTTTCTGCTTGATAAGCATGATACTATCGGGATAGACGCCGTTGCGATGTGTGTTAACGATGTTATCTGCTGCGGAGCCAAGCCGCTGTTTTTCCTCGATTATATAGCTATCGGTAAAAACTATCCCGAAAAGGTCGCTTCGATCGTTGAGGGTATCGCTGAGGGCTGCGTGCAGTCGGAATGTGCGCTCGTAGGCGGCGAGACCGCCGAGCATCCAGGACTTATGCCGGTTGACGAGTATGATGTTGCGGGCTTCTGCGTAGGTATGGTTGATAAGCCGAAGATGATTGACGGTGAAAAGCTTGAAGCGGGCGACGTAATTATTGGACTCCCGTCCTCGGGCGTTCATTCAAACGGTTTTTCATTAGTCAGAAAGGTATTCGGGATTGACGAAAACACCATTCATAATACATACGACGAGCTTGATAAACCGCTCGGTGAAACTCTTTTAACTCCGACTAAGCTGTATGTTAAACCGCTTTTCGCTTTAATGAAAGAGGTTGAGGTAAAGGCAGTTTCCCATATTACGGGCGGCGGCTTCTACGAGAATATTCCGAGAATGTTGAAGGACGGCTTCAGCGCAAAGATAAAGAAGGAAAGCATACCCGTGCTTCCTATATTCAATGTTATTCAGCGCGTGGGAAATATCCCCGAGCATGATATGTACAATACCTTTAATATGGGCGTTGGTATGGTTGTCGCCGTAAACAAAAACGACGCGGATAAGGCGCTTGAGATCCTAAAGGCTAACGGCGAAGATGCTGTAGTCTTAGGCGAAGTAGTTTATGGTGACGAAGGAGTTATTTTTGAATAATGAAAAATATTGTTGTGCTCGTATCGGGCGGAGGAACTAACCTTCAGGCGCTTATTGACGCCGAGAAATCCGGTATTATAAAAAACGGAAAAATCACCTGCGTTATTTCCTCAAACCCCGAAGCTTACGCGCTCGAGAGAGCGAAGAATAACGGCATTGATACCGATGTTATCAGGCGTAAGGATTTTGAGGATTTCAACTCTTATGACAATGCGCTTGCCGGGCTTTTAAAAAGCAAGGACGCTGATTTGGTAGTTCTCGCCGGTTTTATGACAATTCTGGGTAAAGAGGTAATAAGCGCTTTTGAGAACAGGATCATCAACATTCATCCTGCGCTTATACCGAGCTTCTGCGGAGAAGGCTTCTACGGACTAAAGGTTCACGAAAAGGCGCTCGAAAAGGGTGTTAAGGTCACGGGAGCTACGGCGCATTTTGTGACCGAGGAGTGTGACGGCGGCCCGATAATAATTCAGAAGGCAGTTGATATCAAAAACGGAGATACACCCGAGATATTGCAGAAGCGCGTTATGGAAGAAGCGGAATGGAAGATACTGCCGAGAGCCGTGTCGCTGTTCTGTGAGGATAAAATAAAAGTTATAGGCAATAAAACAGAAATTCTTTAAATAAAGGAGGATATTATGAAACCCGTTAATCTTGAAAAGGAAATTTCAAAAACATCATACCCCGGACGCGGTATCGTGCTGGGCAGAACCGAGGACGGCGCCAACGCTGTTATCGCGTACTTCATTATGGGACGAAGCGAAAACAGCCGTAACCGTGTGTTCGTTGAGGACGGAGACGGAATCCGTACCAAGGCGTTTGACGAGAGCAAGGTTGAGGATCCGAGCCTTATCATTTACGCTCCGGTCCGTACGTTTGCCGAGAGTACTATCGTTACAAACGGCGACCAGACCGATACTATCGTAAGTCTTTTATCCTGCGGCAAGACCTTTGAGCAGTCTTTAAGCGGCCGTGAGTTTGAGCCGGACGCTCCTAACTATACGCCCCGTATCAGCGGTATCGTAAACTGCCGCACTGTGGCTGACGCGAGAGGCGAGAAGCTCTCTTACTCAATGTCTATCTTAAAGAGCGCTAACGGTAATCCCAGATGCTGCCAGAGATTCACCTTTGATTATGAGCATCCGATCAAGGGCGAGGGGCATTTTATCCACACCTATATGGGCGACGGGAATCCGCTTCCCAGCTTTGAGGGCGAGCCTACTTTAGTTGAAATCGGCAACGACGATATCGATACTTTCGCAAATAAGGTATGGAACGCGCTTGATGAGGATAACAAGGTAAGTCTTTTTGTAAGATATATTGATATCGCTTCCAATAAAGCAACGTCAAGAATAATTAATAAGAATAAATAAGTCTTGATTGAAAGGGTATGGGATTAATATGAAAAAGAAAGTTATATCTTTATTATTAAGCCTGGTATTTGTACTTTCAACTTTCGCCGTAGTATTCGAGGCTACTTCCGTTTCGGCTGTATCTAAGCGGACTAAGGCGGCTCGGCTTTATAAGAAATATCTTGAAAAAGTCGAGAAAAATAACGAAGTCTTTAAAACTACATCAGGAAAGAAAGTAAAGGCGAAATTCACCTTAGCTTTCTTAGATAAGGATAATGTTCCCGAGCTTCTTATTAAGAAAGGAAGTAATTATTCCGCTTATACTATTAAAAAAGGTAAAGTCAAAAAGACGGAAATCCAAGACTTATATTCATTAAACGAAAAGTTTAAATATATTTCAAAAGGCGGAGTATACGCGAGATATTCTTCAACAAGAGGAAATGTAATTTTAGGCTTTTATAAGATTAAAGGAAGAAAAACTGCTTATAAAATAAGTAAGGTTTCAATTATAACTACTTCTGAAAACGACTCTGATACTGAAACAAAGTATTTTAAAGCCAAAGGCGAGGCTTCGGAGGAAGTAACGAAGGAAGTATATAAAGAAACCTATAATAAGCTTACAGGCGGTAGAAAATTTAAGACTGCTAAATTCCATCCCAATTCAGAAGCAGGCAGAAAAAAGTATTGTAAATAAATTAAATAACAGGAGTAATTAAAATGAATGAATTAGCTTTAAAATACGGCTGTAATCCTAACCAGAAGCCGTCGAAAATTTTTATGAACAACGGTAAGGATTTACCCGTTGAGGTGTTAAACGGTAAGCCGGGATATATCAACTTCCTCGACGCGTTTAACTCATGGCAGCTCGTAAAGGAGCTTAAGGCCGCTACAGGACTGCCGGCTGCCGCTTCCTTCAAGCACGTAAGCCCTGCCGGCGCCGCGGTAGCTACCGAGCTTTCCGATACGCTAAAAAAGATTTACTTTGTTGATGATCTGGAGCTGTCTCCGATCGCTTCCGCTTACGCTAAGGCAAGAGGCGCAGACAGAATGTCATCCTACGGCGACTGGGTTGCGTTATCAGATACATGTGACGCTCAGACCGCAACTCTCCTCGCGCGCGAGGTAAGCGACGGAATCATCGCCCCGGATTATACACCCGAGGCTCTCGAAATCCTCAAGACAAAGCGCAAGGGTAACTATAATGTTGTAAAAATCGATCCGAATTATACTCCGGAGCCGATTGAGCATAAGGATGTTTTCGGAATCACATTTGAACAGGGCAGAAACGAGCTTAAGATTGACGAGGCAATGATTACTGCCGATATTCCCACAAAGAACAAGGAATTCCCCGCTGAGGCAAAACGTGATCTTCTTATCGCGCTTATCACATTAAAGTACACTCAGTCCAATTCCGTATGTTACGCTAAGGACGGACAGGCTATCGGCGTAGGCGCCGGTCAGCAGTCACGTGTTCACTGCACAAGACTCGCCGGCAACAAGGCTGATATCTGGTGGCTCAGACAGCACCCGAAGGTTTTAGGCTTACAGTTCGTTGACGATATCCGCCGTCCCGACAGAGATAATACGATCGACGTATATATCTCCGAGGAATACGACGATGTTCTCCGCGACGGTACATGGCAGAAGCTCTTTAAGGTTAAGCCCGAGCCTCTTACAGCCGAGGAAAAGAAGGAATGGATCTCTAAGAACTCAGGCGTAGCCTTAGGCTCAGACGCGTTCTTCCCGTTCGGCGACAATATCGAGAGAGCGAGAAAATCAGGCGTTGAGTTTGTTGCTCAGCCCGGCGGCTCGATCCGTGACGACAACGTTATCGAAACCTGCGATAAGTACAATATGACAATGTGCTTTACCGGTATTCGTTTATTCCATCATTAATCAGAGGTTAAATTTATGAAGATTTTAATGGTTGGCTCAGGCGGACGTGAGCACGCTCTTATAAAAAAGCTTATCGAGTCCGATAAGTGTGAGAAAATATACTGTGCTCCCGGCAACGGCGGTATCTCTAAGGACGCCGAGTGCGTAAATATCGGCGCTATGGATATCGAGAACATGGTTAAGTTTGCTAAGGATAACGCGATCGACTTGGTATTTGTCGCTCCCGACGATCCGCTTGCCGCAGGTATGGTTGACGCGATGGAGAAGGAGGGCATAAGAGCCTTCGGTCCCAACGCGAACGCGGCGATTATCGAGGCTTCTAAGGTTTTCTCAAAGAACCTTATGAAAAAGTACGGTATTCCTACCGCTAAGTACGAGGTGTTCGACGATCCTAAAAAGGCGATAGAATATATCGAAAGCGAAAATACCGTTCCCGTAGTTGTTAAGGCAGACGGACTTGCGCTCGGTAAGGGCGTAATCATCGCTCAGACTATCGAGGACGCTAAAGAAGCCGTTAAGTCCATTATGGAGGATAAAAAGTTCGGCGATTCGGGTAACAACATCGTTATAGAGGAGTTTTTAACCGGTCCCGAGGTAAGCGTGCTCGCGTTTACCGACGGTAAGGTCGTTAAGCCTATGGTAAGCTCTAAAGACCATAAGCGTGCCTACGATAACGACGAGGGACTAAATACAGGCGGTATGGGTACGGTCAGTCCTAACCCTTATTACACCGACGAAATCGCTCAGGAGTGCTACGATACTATCTTTGTACCGACTATCGAAGCTATGGCTAAGGAGGGCAGACCGTTTAAGGGATGTCTCTACTTCGGACTTATGATTACACCGAACGGACCGAAGGTTATCGAGTACAATGCCCGTTTCGGCGACCCCGAGGCTCAGGTCGTGCTTCCGAGATTAAAGACCGACTTAGTTGATATCTGCGAGGCTGTAATCGACGAAAAGCTCGCCGATCTTGATATCGAATGGTACGATGGCGCCGCGGCGTGCGTTGTTATGGCAAGCGGCGGATATCCGCTTTCCTATAAAAAGGGTATTGAGATTACCGGCTTGGATGAAAACGGCGGGGTAGAAGGCGCGATCGTTTATCACGCAGGCACTAAGCTTGAAAACGGAAAAATGCTTACTAACGGCGGACGCGTGCTGGGTGTTACCGCTAAGGCGGATACGCTTGATGTGGCTCTCGAAAAGGCGTATAAGGCTGTTAAGAGAATAAGCTTTGACGGCGCTCACTACCGTACAGATATAGGCAGAACAAAATAATTTCTGATATGAAAAAATCGGCTCAACTCTGAGCCGATTTTTTTACTTTATAAGAGTGAATTTACTTTATTTTGATTTTAATTATCTTACTGATAGTTTTCTTTTTATAGTTATCGTTTCCGCCTGCTGTGATTTTAATCTTGATTTTATAAGTTTTCTTAGCGTACTTACCTTTTTTTAAGGTGATTACGCCTTTTTTATTAATTTTTATTTTCTTTATTAGCTTAGAGGCAGTGCCTTTTTTAACTATCTTGTAAGTGACCTTGCCCTGAGCGTTTTTGATCTTAAACGGCTTAACATTTTGCTTTTTAGCCTTTAGTTTTTTAGCCTTGACGGTCTTTTCCTTAGCCGTTACTTTAATCGTATTAGGCTTTTTTTCAGCTTTTATAGCCGGTTCGGTTACGTCGGTTGAAGCCTGAGTTTCCGTCGGCTGAACTGTTTCGGCAGGGGTTGTGTTTTCCTCTTTTTCTGTTGGAGCGGCGGTTTCTTCTTCAGTTGAAACGGTAGTTTCTTCTTTCGTTTCTTCAGAGGTCGGAGAACCTGAATTTGTAACCGGTTCGGTTGAGTTTTCGTCCGCGCTTATAACCTTACTGCTGTAGTCGCTGAGCTTAGCGTACTTGAACGCGGTTTCGCTAATCCAGTTCTCGCCGTCGTAAACCTCATATTTAAGCATTTCGAGCTTTTCGTACTTAGCGGGTACGTTTACCTTATAGATAGGCATTCCGTTATCGTCGGCAAGCGCGGTATGTTCGAAATCGTATTCGATCGGATCTTCTCCGAGAGGTTTGATAAACAGCTTGTAGTTATAGTTTTTGTTCTTGTTTTCAACCGAGGGTACATAATACAGCGAACTCATTTCTTCTTCAGCGGCTGTGCTCTCGGGCGGTTCAGTCGTTGCCTGCGGAGCCGTAGTTGTTTCGGGAGCCGTTGTATCTGTCTGAGGTTCTTTCGCCGTTACTGATTCTGTCGCGGTTGAGGGTTCGGTTGCGGTTGTCGGCTCTGTTGTAGGCGGCTCTGTGGCAGGCTGCTCGATTTCTCCGGTATAATCAAAGTTAAAGTAATTATACTCAACGTTATTCTGAGAAATACTCATATTACGGTCGTACGAGTTAGCGGTATCGTAGAATATCTTAACCGTATGAGTTCCTTTTTCGAGGTCGAGCGAAAGGTGGGTGCTTGTCTGATTCTTTTTAGTGCTGCTTACCTCGGGGAAT
Organism: uncultured Ruminococcus sp.; assembly: GCA_964514785.1. Classification (GTDB taxonomy): domain Bacteria; phylum Bacillota; class Clostridia; order Oscillospirales; family Acutalibacteraceae; genus Ruminococcoides. Next base: position 9,362 of record CAZERR010000028.1, read on the forward strand.
ACGAGAGAGCCCTTGTCCTCGCCGTCAACATATACGGAACGGATAGCGCAGCTTATGCCTGAGGTTGCGTCGCCTGAATTATTATAAATACCGCTGAGCTGATATCTGCCCTTTTTAGGAATATTTACGCTTAGCGTTAAGTTAGCGCTCTTTGAGCGTTTATCGATTACATATCCCGAGGAGATTAGACTGCTGTCTGATACTGTGCCGTTTTCCGCCTCGATTTTAACACGCGTCGGAGTTACAACAAACGGCTTGCTTAGCTCGGAGCATATTCCGTCCTTAGATACCGCCATAAGGCTGTAACATCCGTAAACTGTTTTATCAACAGTATAGCTTCCGCCGCTGACGGCGATATATTCTTTTCCTGTCCAGAGCTTGTAGGTAAGTCCGCTTTTTTGAGTCCAGGTAAGAGTACCGTTAGAGTAGCTCATAGTCGGCATTTCGGGACATACAACGAGATTATCCTCGGATTTATTGATCTTATACTCGGTGTTGCTGTTTTCCATAACGATTTCAACGGTGTGGCTTCCCGAGGAGCTAACGGGGAAGACGTAGGATTTGATATCCTGCGCGGTACCGTCAACCTTAAACGATTTTACCTTATCGCCTTTTCCGGATATTTTAATGGTGAGAGTTGAGTTTCTGTACTTGAAGCTTGAAAGCTCAAAGGGACCTTCCATCCATTCGGGAATGTAAGGATTGAAGGTTATTCCGTCCTCGTCATAATTCATACCGAACATAACGCGGTAATATCCAGCTAGGGTTCCCGCGATCGACCATAGCTGCTGATCGGACTCTACGCCCTCGCCGGTGCGGTAGTTGATAACCTCCTTCTGAGTTAAGGAGGTAGCCGCGCCGCGTACGTTGGAGTTAAAAATCTCACCTGCAAGCGCTTTATTATCGTGATAATTTGCGCCGACCATAAGAACGGATTCCCAGCCCGGCCAAATTCCGAAGTTATGGTATATCTTATTAGCGTTAGTAAGTTTACCCTGCTTCTGGGGATATACCGTATCCGCGCCGTAGGCAACGAGGGGAGATTTTTCGCAAATGCTTTTGAGCTGACTGTCGGTTCCTATATTGAACCATAATGCGAAGCCGTTTCCGAGAACGTCGGTTTTTTCGGCGAGAACGCTGCCCATATATTCGGGATACTCCCACGAGGAGTATAATCCCATATTTTCATTCCAAAGCCTTTCACTGACCTTAGCCTTTAAATCCTGAGCCATCTTAGACCATGCCTGCTCGGCGGCTTCGCCCTTGCCGAGTACCTTAGCCGCCTTGCTCATAATCTCGAGAACACGGCAGTATATGGCATTTACGGAGGCTGTTTTACTCTCGGCTATAGCGCTTAGTCCGCTGTCATAGGTTTCGCTTGTCCAGTCGGGATATGTCTGGTCGCGCCAGTCAAGACCGCATGTCTCGCCGCGGAAAAGCTCTGCGTCGCCGTCATAGGCAACGTTCATATCCTGTTTGATCGTGTTATTGCAGATATTATAAAAATAGCTTAAATGGTCTTTATTGCCGTCGGCGAGATAATTTTCCCATACCGAGAGCATTGTGATGATCTTATCTGTAGATACGGGATAAGAGCCGCCTGAGCCTGTATCCTGTTCAAATACTGATAATCCTGAGCTTGTTTTTACTTTTTTATACTCACAGTTGTAACTGATTTCGGGGAATACCCACGCGAGAGAGTACAGGCTGGAAAGCGCCGTGTCACGGGTCCATACCTTATCCCAGTTTGTGCCTGTTCTGAAGTACTTGGTGTTGTTTTCGGTGAATATGCTTTTTAAAGCCTCCTCAAGCGTCAGATTATATACAGCAGCCGCGAGTGGTGAATTCTGCGCCTTGAAAACGGGATAAGAAGAAAGATTCTTTGACTGCGTCCAGGTTTTTGCTGAGCCTGTGGCGTAGGAGGTTATCGAAGAAGCAGAATTAGCGTAGGCGTTATAGCCTGTGTCTATAACCCTGTCGGGCTTTAAGGTGTAGTCATATGAGCTGTACTCCAAGCCCCACTGTGAGCTGGTGAAGTAAATAGGAACATCCGAAGCCTGAGCGTTGCCGCTTAAGTTTTCGATATTGATTACCGCTTTATCGTTTGACGTGCTTATAAACCGCGCGGCTTTGGTTGAGGTATCGACCTTCCAGCTTGTGCCTGAGCCGTTTGCCGCCGTTACGCAGACAACCGAGCTGCCGCTTAACGCTGCGTAATTCTTGGTGGAGTTGTTCTGAAGGTAGTAATTTCCGTTTCCGTCCGGAATAATATTCCAGTAAGCGGCGGCAGGATATGCCGAGCCTGCGCTCTGATAGGAAACGCTGCTGTTTTTCTGAACCAAAACTAAATCGTTATGCTCCATCCACTTTGATTTAAGCACTACCTTATTAACTCCTGCTTCAAGCGAGGAGTGGGGGAATGCCTGAATGGTTTTGCTCTGAATATCGGCAGCGAATGTAACGTCGCAGTCTGAATTAAGCGTCAGGGTTTCGTTACCCTCCACAGGCGCCTGAAACGTGCTCCAGTCAGAGGTAGCCGCCTTATACTGGTAAGTGCCCTTACTAAGATGAACGGTTATGACGTAATGGTTGTGGCTGTCGGCAGTCATAGCGTAATTGGCAGGAGCCTCCCAACCGTTAAACTCACCGCGTAAATAAACCGTAGCCGCGTATGTGCTCGGTACAGCAGAAAACATTACTGTCATACAGAGTAATACCGCGCACAATATGCTTATTAGTTTAACTGATAAGCTTTTCATAAAAACACCTCATTTTATAAAAATAAATATCCATTATCATTGTAGCAAATCGACAAAGAAAAAGCAATATTAAAATAATTTTTGTTTAAAAATGTGAATGAAAGTTATTAAAAATTAAAGGGCTGTTAAATGCAGCCCTTGATAATTATTTGATTTATTCTAATTTTCGGTTATCACTTATATCAAAATCCCGTTGCAATGGTCGATTTCGTGCTGAATGATTTGCGCGGTGAAGTCTTTAAAGCTTTTTGTCTTAGCGGTAAAGTTTATGTCGCGGTATTTTACAACGATGTTTTTGTATCTTGTAGTCTTTCTTGGACCTCCAAGCAGCGATAAGCAACCTTCTTCCGTTTCGTAGGGAGTGCTTTTTTCGATTATTTCGGGGTTATACATCACGGTGAAAATTCCGTTATCATTAAAAGCTATGATACACACCGATTTACCTATCATATTCGCCGCCATACCGACGCAATCCTCACGGTGAGCTTTAAGAGTGTCGAGCAGATCTTTGGCTGTCGGTGCGTCAAGCTTTGTTGCGGGTTTCGATTTTATCCCGAGAAAAAACGTATCGTGAATTAATTCTTTTATCATAATTGATCATTGAACCCTTTCTGCCGATAACGGTCGTAATATTTCTGTTTATATACAGCTTAATAATCGGCGTAATCGTTATAAAGGAAATCTGCCCAGTAGTACTGGCTCATATATTCATTCTGATAAGCGTTGACCGCGCCGGCGTCAAGCTCCTGAAAGCGGTAGTAGTCGCAGTCGAGCAGGTCAACATTTACGGCTAAGGCGTTATAGCTTTTTACGATTACCGCCTCGGCTCCGATTTTCTTTAGACTTTTGATCATAGCGGAAATAAGCGTTTGGATGTAGCTTTGTTGCTTTTTATCGTAGGGCTCATCCTCGAAAAGCGCCGCCGCGATTTCTCTGGTGGAACAGGAGCTTCCGTGACGGTGGACGAGATACGCGAAGATCTCCTTTGAACGGCTTCTCTCAAAATGTACGTTTGTGCCGTCCGGCGTGAAAACGTCAAAATTACCGAAGCACTGAACTCTCAGCAGTGAATTATCCTTAGGAACGATCGGAAAGCGCAGATCCTCAAGCTCGCTTTTAACCGCTTCGGTCGTAACGGGCTTCATAATATATCCGCTCGCGTGAAGTCTCATAGCGTCGCCTGTATACTCGGAAAAGCCGGTCACAAAGATAATATTCATTTTAGGATTTACCGTTTTAAGCTCCTTAGCGAGCTCAACTCCGGTCATTGTGCTCATATGTATATCGAGAAAGGCTATGTCACAGCCGTTTTTCTTAGCTTCCTCAAGCAGCTCGTCGGGATATTCAAATGAGGCGATATCCGCCTCGGGCTTAGCTTCTCTTACTGAGGTCTCGAGCATTTGAAGCATTAGAGGTTCGTCGTCAACACAAAGTATTCTCATTGTTTTTCTCCTTTATTATTCGATTTTGGAATTATAATCTTCGCTACGGTGCCTTCTCCGATAACGCTTTCGATTATAACCTCGGCGTTGCACATTTCCTTAAGACGGTGTTTTATATTTTCCATACCGACGTGCGAACGGCCGTCGTCTTTTTTTTCATTTATATCAAAGCCCGTGCCGTCGTCCGAAACAATGACTTCGTATGAGCTTTCTGTTTCTTTCGTGGCGATCGTGAGAGTTCCGCCGCCTCTTTTCTTGCTGAGTCCGTGTTTTACGGCGTTTTCGGCGAGCGGCTGAATCGTAAGCTGAGGAAGCTCAAAATCCGTCGCCTGAATATCGTATTCGATATTGAGCTTTTTTCCGAAGCGCAGCTTTTCTATATATAAGTATTTTTTAAGATGCTCAAGCTCCTGCTCAAAGGGGATAGGAGTAGTCTGCTTTAAGGAATCCATATTTCCCCTTAGATACTGAGCGAAGGTTATCGTCGCCTTATTCGCGGTATCGGGGTCTAATTTGCAGAGCATAGCGATTGAGCTTAACGCATTATACATAAAATGCGGCTGAATCTGACTTACCATTACCTTTACCTTTGATTCGTAAAGCTCCTTTTCGGCTACGATAAGAGCCTGCTCGCGTTTTGCTACAACTACGCCGAATATTAGTACGATCGAAACAAGCATAGCCGGGAACTCGGTCGTAAGGCCGAAAGCGTAGCCTGTTAAAAACTGATTTGCTACGGGAATAAGTACGAACGAGGCTGTGATAAGTCTTTCCTTTACGGATGTTTTTGAAACGAAAAATCCGATGATAACTATTACAAGACCTACGGCGAGGTATGTCTGGCTCCACATAAACATCGGCTCGCGGTGATATATTCCCTCGCTGTCGATGCTGAAATAAAGCGGATAAAAGACATTTATCACACAGGCGATAAGTGTTGGAACAAGCAGTATGTTCATTATAACACTCGCTGTATTACCGAATCTTCCGCTGAGCTCAAGGGCTGTGAAAACATATCTCCATAAGAAGAATATAAGCATTGTCGAGCCGGTATAGTTGAGCACATTACTTACCATATTCCATACGGCGAGCTCCCTGATACCCTGAACAAGCCAGCATCCGGCGTCCGTAAAAAGTACGAACGACATTGAAGAAATAAGCAGCGCGAAGGTTCGGGTATGCTCGCTGAAGCCTTCTTTATCCTGAACAAGACTGAAAAGAAGTACCGTACATACCGCGAGGCTTACGATGTCGGCTCCGAGATTGAAAATTGATGTGTCTGCCATATCGGAAAAACCTCTTACGCGCCACATAATTATCGCCGCAAGCGTAAAAGCAAGCGAAATAACAAAGCATAAAGGCATTATCCATTTATGTTTGCTCCAAAATTCTGATATTCGTGATACAAGCACCATAGCCGCCCACTCCTTAAATACATCTGATTAAATATTATCCTAAATTCGGAAAAAATGCAAATTTTTTAAAAAAGTCTCCGTTTTGTTGTGCTTCTGTTGTAGTTGGTTTGATATTATTTAGCTGCAAGAGGGAAATAACAATTAGATTTTAAAAAAGATATTCCTTGAAAACAAAACAATTAGAAAAGGAGAAGAGTAATATGAAAAACTCAACAAGAAGATTTATGGCATCAATTATGGCAGGCGTAATTATGGTATCGGCAGGTTCGGCATTGGCTGTAACCGCAGGTTCAACTCCCGCTTCGGCAGCAAGCGTAACCTCTCAGATTCCGTCGGAAGTATCGGACGGTTTTTTCAGCGGAGCTTCAACTCTTATAAGCGTCGTGTCAAAATCCCATCCTGTCGCCGCTATTATTTCCAGCGGATTACTCGGAGCGTTCAAGACATTTTACAGCGACGCGACTAAAACTCCTCAGCCTACCAATCAGGATATAGTAAACCTGTTAAACGAGCTTTCCGATAAAATCGATTCCCATTACAACGATCAGAGCTCTCAGGTCAAGGCTCTCGAGAATATCGAAAAGCTTCAAAATTTTTCAAACATCCTTACAAGCGTAAAGGGCTATAACGAAAAAGCTATGGGACAGATTTCACTCTATAACGAGGATGATATCTGTGCTCAGGATTATCAGAATGTCATCGACTGTACAGTCGGTAAGGATAAATTCTTAAACGACTTTATGGATTTAAGCAACCTGATTATTGACGGTCAGGCAGGAGTCAAGGGCAAGCCCTCTTTTAATCAGTATCTTGAGTTTTCGAAGGTGAGCGACGCTAATAACAACGACGCTGCTCTCGTTAAAAAGGATTGCGAGAACTTCAATAAAATGACGTTAGAGCAGTATACCCTTTTCTTTACCAACCTTATCACCGGCTCTCTCGCAAAGTACAACCTCGCCGAGTATAACTATAAAAACGGTACAATAGACCTTAAGACTAAAAACAGCCTTCAGTCTTCCGTTAAGAAGGATATGGAGCTTTACTTCAAAAAGGCGGGTGAGGTTGTAAAGAAATACAACGAGACCAAGGACACTCTTAAAAATCTCACCGTAGCGAAGGTTACATTAAACGGAAAGACGACTGAAATGTTCTCATTCGGCGACGCGTGGGTATATGCCTCAAAGAATAACGGCACAATGCAGCTCGTTCAGGACTGGAAGAGCGACGACCTTCCCTCAGATGTATTCTATTATAAGGCAAACAGCGAATTTAAGAACGGCGCTCTATATGTAAACGGTCATAACGTTACACTCGACCTTAACGGACATTCAATCGTTCATAATAACGCTAAGAAATACGACCTTTATTCCGATAACGGTACATTAACCTTAACTGATTCTACTAACAACCGCGGAGCTGTAAACGGAATCTACGCCAGCGGCGGTAAAGTAAACGTTAACGGTGTTACGATCAAGGATTCCTCCGACGCGGGTATCAGAGCCGATCAGCTTAAAATGGATATCAAAAACACTACCTTTACCAAGAATAAAAACTCTGCGGTAGTAACTGAGAAGAACGCTTATACAACAATCGATAACTGTATTTTCAACAATAACAACGAGTCCGCTGTTTATAATAAGAACTCAAGCGTTACCCTTAAAAACAGCCGCTTCGAGAACAACTGCTCCGACTCCGGCAACGGCTCCTCAAAAAAAGGCGGCGCTGTATACAACCACAACTGTCTTTCGGTTGATAACTGTAGTTTTGATAACAATAAGGCTGACAAAGGCGGCGCTATCTTCTCCGACTACAGCTTTAATGTATCAAACAGCACATTTAACGGCAATACGGCTAACGGTAAAGGCGGAGCGATAATGTTCGACTACAGAGGCTCTGACTTCTGTGAACGCTTAAATCTTACCAACTCAAGATTTACCGGCAATAAGGCAGGAAATGACGGCGGCGGAGTATTCGTCGATTCGATGAACTACCTGACTATGAAGGATGTTGAAATCAGGAACAATGCCGCAGGCTCAAACGGCGGCGGTCTCTACTGTCAGAAGGGCTCCTGCTCATCCTGCGACCCCTCAATCAGCGGAAAGATTACGATTATTGACAACAAGCTCACCAACGGCACAAAGTCAAACGCCTTCCTCGGTGAGAACTCAACCTCAAAGTGTATCTTTAAAATCAGCGACAATATCGACCCCTCCTCAAGAATCGGCGTAACAAGCCCCACAAGTGATAAGGACCTCGATATCTGCAAAATCTTTAACAAGAGCGCTTACAACAATACATCTAACGTGTTCAGCTACGATACAGGTAAGTACAGAATCAACAGATACACTCATTGGTACTCCGAGTTCTGGTGGGTAGAAATAGTTAAAAACTGATTTCAAGAAGTTTTAATATATATTGTCTCCTTTAGACTGCCCGGGTTATAACTGAACCGCACCATTTTGTACGGACAGCACAAAAAAGCCCCTTAGGGTAGAATATT
>CAZERR010000029.1:0-5133 GCA_964514785.1 uncultured Ruminococcus sp.
TTTTATCCGCATCGGGAATTTATATGATTATGATAAAATGAAGCGCGGCAATTTGCCGCGCTTCCGTATTACAATTTTATGAACCGAAGATCAAATTATTAAAGAATGATAAGGCGCTATTCTGAGTCTCACCGTTATCCATCCTCGAATCCTCAGGCGGAGAATCAAGCAGTACATCAGACTTGTAAAGCTCTTCTATATTAATTTTTGGAGAAAAATAAACCTTTTTCATAATAAAAACTCCTCCTTAATTAAAGAGCCTTGCGGGTTGAACAGCACAGCCTTTATACATATTGTAAACTGTTTCCTGATACTCGGTATCTGCATACTCGGTAACGGGATTGCCGTTCTCATCATAAATCTGGTTGCCGTATTCATCAGTCTGATACTGTAAAACCTGAACGGTTTGACTCTCTTCAGTCTGATATTCGGAATAGAAAATCTTACCATCAGAGGTCTTTATATAGAACCTTGTGAAAACAATATTATTAGGATCATCGATATCTTCTATAGAAACGGTAACATATTTATAGTTTGTATTGGCAGAATATTTACCGTAATCGGAACATAGCTTGTTATCGGTTCCCTTTAACTCAGTTTTATATATACCTTCGGTACTGTAAGTAACACGATCCATACGAGCCCTGACGGTACGGACAACATCTTCATCAAGAGAATTCTGTTGAATCTTTCCGATCAGATAACCGTATTCCTGAATACTACTGTCCTTGAGCAATTCGGAATTTACAGCCGTAATAAACCTGATAGAATTATTATTCTTCTTCTGAATACCGAGAGTCAGCATATTAGCGTATTGCTGATCGGAAGGTATTCCGAAATTGTTTCCGTCGTTCTCACGTTTCATAACACCGTCTGTAACAATAAATGTGGAGTTGTCCGAGGTTATAAAACGTTTATTATCAGGAATCAAATCATAAGGGATCAGGTTATTGTTTATAATTTTATCAACAATTCCAGAGCTCTTTATAACCGAAATCTTCGCGCAATGCTCAAAAGCGTTCGCTCCTATATCGGTTATAGAGTTATTCTCGTCAGTAACAAAAATCAGACAGTTACATCTCGAGAACGCCTGAGAACCGATCGTATATGAACCGCTTCCCTTGATATTTACTTCACTAAGCTTAATGCAACCCCAGAAAATCTTATCTCCAAGCGAACCGTAAACGTCAATCTTAGGTAAGCTTCTGCAATTCATAAACGCGTTATCGCCGATTGAAGTAACCGAGGACGGAATATTAATAGTCCTAAGGTTAAGACAATAGTTAAACGCGTCTTTTCCGATTGTTGTTACCGAACTCGGTAAAGTAATCGAATTAATATGAACACTGCTGTTCTTAAACGCTCCTTCAGCTATCGTTGTAACATTGTTAAGTACAGTGTACTGACGCCTTGCATCAACACCCGGGCTGTGGCGTGTTCCGTCGCCTGCTGCATACCGGATAAAGGTTGAGCCGTCCTTACTGTAAATATCACTTCTCGCATCAAGAGTTTCCCAAGGTCTGCTTTCATTAGCCGGACGATAATTGGGATCTATTTCTGATTTAAATACCGAATTGTTTTCAGAGATATCATAGTAAGTCGTATATTTCGGCAAAGCGTCATTTCCGATTGAAGTAACATATTGCGGAATAGAAAGATAATATATCTTCTTGCACAGGTGGAAAAGCTTTGCTCCTAACCTGACAACTCTTTTGTTATCTATAGACTCAGGTATAGTGAGCTTTTCAACTGTTGTATCACCGAGATACTCAACCAACTCTATTGTATCATTATTAATTTTGTTAACCCTGTAGAGATACCTGTAATCGGTATCGGACGGAAGCTCCGCAGAAAGAGGAATAAAGAAGATATAGTAGTGATTATCTGCAAGAGTCTTAGCCGTAGACGCGCGCGTCGGAGCGCAAAGGATAATCGGATCATCGGCGGTTCTGGTATTCAGGAAAGGCTCTCCTTCATATACCGTAGTATCGCTGTTTACCGTTACCTCGTCAAGTCCTGTACATCCTTCAAAGGCCTTATCTTCAATTGTCTGAACAGAAGACGGGATTTCAACATTCTTAAGCTTAACGGAATCCTTAAAAGCATTTGACGCGATTCCGATAATTCTATGACCATCTAAGGTATCGGGAATAGAAATCGAATTAAGCGAATCGTTATAGTTGAACTGAACTATTTCTCCTGTTTTGGGAGCGGTAGAGCTTATCTCTCTGTACTGGTAGATAGGAGCGAAACGCGCGTAAACCTTTTTAGCCGAGGTCGGATAGTAGGTATATTCAAGCGGATTGCTCCTATTAGTATCCTCAAGCCTCACTTCGTTTTCGTCATACCAGCCCATAAAGGTATATTCTTCTTCATCGGAAACCGTGGCTCTTAAAACTACCTTGGCGGCGTAAGAGGATGTGAATTTTAATGTCGCGTTTGAATTGGAATAAGTATATGAAGTTACATTATCAAAAAATGAAGATAAAGTGTTATTCGCTGATGTGGTTTTAACATACGCTTCGGCAGCCGTTACCGTTCCTCCCGAGGTCGTGCGGGTATAGTTGGAATCGATATTATACTTTCCCGTATAGGCTTCGACCGTCTGCTGGCTTTTCGGGAAGCCGTTGGTAAATGTCGAGGAGCTTTGGGTGAGCGCTGAAGCATTATCGGCTGAATCGGGCTTAAAAATACGATAATAATTTGTGGTTCCGCTGTCAGTAGTCTTAACGGCGTACTTCGCTGTATAGCCCGCGATCCCGTAATCGGTTACCGCCGTTTCTCTTATATCTCCGTTTGAATCAAGCAAGTCGGAATACTCTCCGTCAACAAAGCTGTTGCTGCTTGAGCTGCTGTTGAAATAGATAAAGGAAATACTGTCTACATTCCCCCATTCGGTATCCAGTTTAGTTATAATGCTCTTTGCCGTTCTGCCCGCGAGCTTCGCGTGAGTTACGCTGGATAATACCCTTGTATAAGCCCTTCCCGTATCGCTGTCAAAAAGTACGATCCTGACTCTGTTAGCTACCCAGTTGTTTTCGGAAGTGTCTAAGAATAAAAGCGTCTGGGCGTTAAATCTGAATGTAGCGCTGGTGGGAGCTACAGGGGGATCCGACGGCTCTTCAATAAACTTCGCCGTGATATTATTGGCGCCGTTAACGGTATATGTATATTCCTCCGAGCTCGCTATCAGCGTTCCGCCGCTGTACCATCCGTCAAATTCGTATCCGCTGTCGGCGTTAGCCGTAAGCGTGATCTCATCGCCGTTAACACCGGTATACGGAAGCGTTATCGCTTCTCCGTTGCATAACGCATTTACCGAACCGTTTCCGTCGATAGTAACCGACTGGGTGTAGGAGCTTATAAAACGGGCGTAGAGAGTTTTTTCTCCCTTCACCTTATATGAATACTCGCTGTTGTCCGATACCTCTTCGCCCGTAAACTGAGCGTTGTCGTACCAGCCTTCGAAAACATATCCCGAATCGGGAACGGCGTTCAGCGTGATTGTGTTTCCGTTCGCGCAGGTGATCGGAAGGCTCTGCGATACGTTGTTAAGCTTAGCGCTTACCGAACCGCCCGCGCTCGCGACAGCGTTCTGCTCGTAGGTCGTTTCCGCGGCACCCGTAAATTTAGCGTAGAGTGTTCTGTCGCTGTCAACAGTATATGTATATGCAGGAGTATCTATAACGGGACTTCCGCTGTAGCTGCTGTTATCATACCAGCCTGCAAATGCACACCCCTCGGCAGGTACGGCGTTTACGGTAAAGGTTGAGGAATAGGTCGCGCTAACATCCAGCGATGATTCAGCTGAAAGGGTTCCGCCTACGTTAACTGAACTGCTGTGATTTGTTAAAACATATCCGCTGTAGTTGACAGCGCCGCCGGCGTTCGCGCCGATTGACTGAACGCGCTTTAACGCCTCTATTGAATTACCGGCGTAATTCATTGTCAGATCTGGATGAGCGGAGTTGTCTGTAGTAAAAATCATCCTTGCGCCCTTATCGGAAGAAATACCGTTATAATAATTTCCGGTATAATCTTCTATATAGGAAGGATTACTGATAACATTATCGCTGTTGTCATAAACCAGATTTCTGTCAAAATTAGTATTGTTATGAAGCGCTCCGTTATCGCTGTTAGCGGCAGAGGAAATATATACGAAAGATATAAAATCTATACCTTCTGAAACGATACTGCTGGAGAATGCATTCAGAGTAGCGAGATTAAGAAGCTTGGTCTTATCACGCTGGGTATCAAGACTTAAGCTTGTAGTTCCAGCTAAGCCCATTTTAAAAGAATACACCTTGCTTGATGTTACAACAAACAATCTATAACGCGAACCGGTAAACCAGTTGTCGTTTGAATTTCCCGTAAATAATTTAGACGCATCAAGATAGATGTATGAAGAGGCTCCGCGTGTCCAATCTACCGTAGCGCTTGCCGAAATTGCTCCGACAAGCGATGACGAAATTAAGATGAGAACACACAGTAAAACAGAAAGCGTTCGTTTTGAAAATCTTTTAATATTCATAGGAAACCTCCTTACGGATATTCATAAATACACTTATACAATTACACATAATAAATTATACACTATAATTAATAAAAAAGAAAGAGTTTTTTAAAAAAATTTGTGAATTTTTTAAAAATTTACTAAAATAATAGAATACTGACATTTTTTTATTATTTATTAAAGCCCGAAGCGAACGCTTCGGGCTTACTTAAACAAAAATATTATTTTTTATTCGATGAATAATTATATGTCTCCCCCGGATTGAATACGATATCCTGCGTCTGTTCAGAGCCGTTGTTAAAAATCACCATATTACAGCCTTCGGGAACAACTGCGTAATATTTTCCGTCCTCGGTTTTTTCCATAGGAACTCCGGGCCATTCGTTGGGGCCGGCAGAGCCGTCGGGCCAGTAGTAAATATTTACATTGCTCCAGTTACCGTCGTTAACAAAATATGCTATTCTGTTCGAGGTAGTCGGAGCCTGAGTAGCTGGCGCCTGAGTCGCGGGAGCGGGAGCCTGAGTCGGAGTTACAGTGCCGGAAGATGAGAACGATTTACCTGTTCTGCCTACGCCGTCCTTGATCTTAGCGAGGTATTTCTGAATACAGGTAGCGTCCTT
>CAZERR010000029.1:5233-6951 GCA_964514785.1 uncultured Ruminococcus sp.
TGCCTACGCCGTCCTTGATCTTAGCGAGGTATTTCTGAATACAGGTAGCGTCCTTGATATTCATTTTATTGTCGCTGTTTACGTCGCACCTTGACTGAGCTTCAGCAGTCATCTTAGTGAGGTTAACCATATGCTTCTGAATAAGCGTAACGTCGCCGATGCTTATTCTGCCGTCAGCGTTAGAATCACCGTAAATACCGGAACCCGTTACAGGTGCGATCGTCGGGGATTCGGTCGGAGTTACAATTGGAGACGAGGTCGGATTCTGAGTAGAAGATGAAGACTTCGGATAATTCTTCCATTCTCCGCCCTGAGCGATTTTTGATTCACCCTGGTTTATCTCATGGCCGTCCTTTGTATCCTGATCGGAACCATTATTACTGAAAATAACCTTTGCGTCGGGCCAGCTTTCGTCAATTGAATAGCCCCAGATAGTGTTGCTGATTTTTGTCATCTTAACTCCGGGCCAGTCACCGTTACTGGGAGTACCGCTTTCACGATACGCATAACAGTAAACCTCCGCCCAGTTGGAAGTGGAGTTATCGTAATAAACAGTAGTTTTACCGTCTATAGAAGGAACCTTCATTTTTGTGAACATATAGTTAGCGGTAACAGTCTTTCCTGACGAATCCTTACCTGTAAGAACGAGAGAAATATTTTTTCCTTCATCCATATCCTTGCCGATAGTGATCGTATCACCGCTCTTATAGGAAACCGCGTTGGCGTTTCCGAGCTTATATGTCTGTGACGCTGTTCCGGAAGCAAGCAGTGTGATTGAAGCAGTTCCGAAGAAATCTCCGCCTGCGTTCGAACCGTTATAAGAGATCGAGACTGACGGCCCAGCCGGAGTCGCGTTATAAACTACAGCTACGCCTGATGAACCGACGCTGCCGGAAATCTTTCCGCCGGAAACCTTGAATGTGCCGCCGCCTACAGCATCCTTGTATGTTCCGTCTTTCATTTTATGTGCGGTTAAGTTAACCTGACCGCTTCCGTTCATTTTTGAGATCAAAACGCCTGAGGTACCACGCTCGTTATAAGCAACGTCGCCTTCAGAAGAAAGATACTCGCCTTCACCGTCAAAGTAGTTCTTAAACTTATTGACCTCGGCTACAGTTTTGGATTTATAGTTGGTATCGGAACTTGCATCGCCCATATTAGCGGCAGGACGCGCAAAGAATAAGCAGGACGAGTTAGCTCTCGAAGCGATAATAGCATACGCTCGCGTAATCTTGTCGTTGGATACACCCGAAGTATTCTTTATACCCTCGGAGCCGGATTCGCCCTCAAAGGTATCGTGAGATTCAGCCCATAACACAGCCTTATCAGCCGAACCGCCCTTTTTATAGTTTGAGCTGGCAACTCCCGAAGCGTTACCGTTACAGCAGGCATTAAGAACAGCGTCACCTGTGTTATTATCGGTAATGCTCATATATTTCGTATAGTTGTTGATGTTTGTACCGGCGCCGTTTAAGATTTCGCCGTAAACATATACATCACTTTTCTTGGATCTTGCTGCGCCTAATACATTAGGCCAGAAATCACTTCCGCCTTCCTCTCCGGGAAGCTCGATGTGCTTAGCGGCGTCAAAACGGAAACCGTCAACACCCTGATTAATACAGTCGATAAGGAAGTTTTTGAACTTGTTCTGGATATCGCCGTGGCCTGTATTAAGGTCCGGCATACCGATATGTCCGTGTGTGATCGACCAACGGCTG
>CAZERR010000029.1:6998-17417 GCA_964514785.1 uncultured Ruminococcus sp.
CCGTCATTAGCCCAGTTGGAATCGTCATGATAATACTCAGCTCTCTTAAGCTCGCCGTCTACGGATTCGTTAACATTTCCGAAGCAGCCGCCGTCCGTTTTATTTGCGACGTGGTTTGCTACAACGTCTACGATAACCTTAATGCCGTACTTTTCCGCCTCGGTACACATCGCCTTTAATTCGGACTTTCCACCGAGCCAGGTCTGATTACTCTCGGATATACGGATTCCGAGCGGCTGGTAAAGCTTCCACCACTGACCCTTCTGGTCACGGTAGTTTGCGCTGAAATCCTTGGCAGGCTGTACAGGCGAGGTCTGAACAGCGGTGTAGCCGGCATCTTTGATAGTCTTTAAATTCGCTTTAATCGAATTGTAAGACCAGTCAAAGCAGTGAAGAATTGCCGAGCCCTGGATCTTCTTTTGAGGTTCGGTGCTGCCGGCGGACACTGTAGTTTTTTTACTATCGGCAGCGCTGATTGTCACACTACCGGTAATAAAACAGGTAAGCACCATACATAATACCAAAATAAAACACGTTAATTTTTTCAAAACATTCACTCCGAAATTACCAAATATTTAACGGGTATCAACCGCTAGTTTACTTCTAAATCGATTATTTTACCTTAATCTTCAAGGTTTTTGAAACTGTTTTTGAATTGTATTCAGAATTACCTTTAGCGGTAACCTTAATTACGATCTTATATGTTTTCTTCGAATACTTACCTTTTTTGAATTTAATGCTGCCGTTCTTATTAACGGTGATCTTTTTATAAACAGCAGAGGCTGTACCCTTCTTAACCTTGGAAACGCTTACGGTTCCCTTAGCGTTTTTTACTTCAAAAGCTCTTACTTTAACAGCTTTTTTCTTCATTGTCTTAGCCTTAAGAGTTTTATTAAGCGTCTTAACCTTAACGGGATTTGCCTTCTTCTCGGTAACAACGGGCTGAGTCTCGGCTGTAGCGGGTTCTGTAGCCGGAGCCGTTGTAGGCTCAACTATTGTTTCAGTGTAATGAGTGCTGTCGATATTATCAATAGCGTAGATCTCACCTGCTTTGATCGTTCCGGTCAAAGTACCGTCCTTAACAATAAACTGAGCACCGTGAGCCGTATCGGTATAGGTTCCAGCAGGAAGCGAGGTCGTGGTCGAAACAGCCTGATCAACAGTATCGTTATTGATCATTACGGCACCCTTTGTACCTCTGGTAATCATAATATACTTTTTACCACGGAGATTCTTCATCTCGGATGGTTCACCGTTCATAGCGTTATGGAAACGGTTTACAGCGACAGTCTCGGGATTTTTGAACTCATCGTCTCCCTTAGGACCGATCAGGTTATTACCGAAGATATTGTCAAGAGTACTTCCGTCGGGACGGCTGAAGAACAGTGAGGTTGCGCCTCTTGCGGCAACGATCGCCCAACCGCGTCTTATTTCGTCGCTTGAAAGCCAGAATGAGGTTCCGCCGTCAACCTGACCGCCGTTGGCGTAGGTGTCGTGAGATTCGATCCAAGTTACAAGCCTGTCTTCGCTTACATTCTCAGCGGAATAGTTAGAAAGACTGGTTGCGGAAGAATCAAACTTATCAAGATATGTACGGAGTTTTGCGCCGTAGGAAGAAGCGGTTACATGCATAATCTTTGCGTAATCCGCGTATCTTGAGGATTTGACCTCCTCGCTTTTATAGCCCTG
Organism: uncultured Ruminococcus sp.; assembly: GCA_964514785.1. Lineage (GTDB taxonomy): Bacteria > Bacillota > Clostridia > Oscillospirales > Acutalibacteraceae > Ruminococcoides. The sequence goes on from CAZERR010000029.1 coordinate 8,688, forward strand.
AAGAACCTCGCCGTACTGGAAGGATGAACCGTTATCGAGTACTATCGGCCAGAAGTTACTGGCGTAATCAATATCATCATCAGGAAGCTCGATATGCTTAGCTGTATCAAAACGGAATCCGTCTGCTCCGTCGGCAACGCATTTCTTAAGATAATTGAGAATAATATTTTGATATTTAGGATTCTGAGTTTTTACATCGGGAAGTCCGTTATACCACTGAGTAGTAGCCTTACGGGAAGATTTTTCTCCGGCAGCAGGACTAAAATCGTGATATAGACCGCCCTCGATATTCTTAAGCTCATCGGATACCGCAGATTTAAAACCTGTAGTATGATTAGCTACTACGTCAACAATAACCTTAACTCCGAGGCTGTGAGCCTTATCGCACATAGCTTTAAACTCTTCTTCGGTGCCGAGCTGGTAGTTGCCGATCGTATAGGCAGTAGGCTGATAATGGAAATACCATTTACCGTCGGCATCATCGCCGTCGATTTTAAGTCCGCCGCCCTGGCCTTCATAGACCTCGTTTATAGGCGAGGTTTGTATAGCTGAATATCCAGCCGCTGCTATATCCTCTAAATTGTCTTTAATGGTGTTGAAATTCCAGCACCAGCAATGGAGAATAAGCGAACCCTCTATGTTCTCAAGAAGATTATTTGTATTATCCGCCGCGCTTGAGGTTACGGCAGCGCAGGAAAACACTCCGGCAAGCATAATAAACGCTAATATAACGGATATAAGCTTAGTCCTTTTTTTCATAAAATCAACATCCTTTCATTTCAAAACTTCAAAATATGTAAATTAATGATTTATGCTGTCAAGGTAATTTTGCAGAATAATTGTCGCCGCAACGGAATCTACTACATTCTTACGCTTTTTCCCGCGGGTATTGGTAGCATTTAGGTACTTGTGAGCCGTTACGGTAGTACCTCTTTCATCCTGCATACGAACTAAAAGTTTAGTCTTTTCCTTAAGCTTGGACGCAAAGTTACGGGCAAACTGTGCTGATTCACCCTCGGTACCGTCCATGTTCTTAGGAAGTCCTACAATTACCATTTCAACCTCTCTCGCTAAAGCAACATTTGAAACCTTATCAAGTAGAGTATCCATATTTTTTTCATTAATCTGAGCAAGCGGCGAGGCGAGAACCTCGTTTTTATCACAGATGGCAAGTCCCGTACGGGCTTTACCCAAATCTACAGACATAATAATCATACGTTAATTCCAATCTGAAAACCAAAATTATATTTTTATTTTACCAAAACGGTAAAAAATAATCAACAAAATAATTAAAAATTATCGCACAAAAAAATGTGTGAATTATCTTATAAATTTATCGGACATAGAGAACCTCGCTCCTAATCTGCGAAGATAACGGTATCCGCGGCGAGTCAGTGTTTTATAAACGCCGAAGTCCAGATTATTTCTTTTTAATAATCCGGCAAGCTTTTTACCGCTGCCGTAAAGCTTTAGGCGCTTCATATTGGCGAAAAGCAAGGTTTTAACCTTATTTCTCTTACACCAGCGTGCCATTGATATGATCTGTTCTTTATTTGAGGGAGCGGCAAAAAGTCCGATAGTAAAGCCTTTATTTATAAACGGCTTAACATATTCCATACCGCCGAAAATAAGCGTTCTGCGTGTAAGCTTGTACTTTTTAAGCAACCGGATAATGGTTTTTACTCCTTTATCGGTGAGATAATACTTTCTGTTGTTTTTTATATGGAGATACAGCCAGCCCTTATTCTTTTTAACGACCTTCAACACCTCTTCAAGTGTAGGAATAATAAGCTTTTTGTTCTTATAGTTTTTTACAAACTCACCGTTTATTATCGGATACTGATACCTAAGCTTGTTGCTAAGGCACCAAATATACTGCTTTTTACCCGTAGTTCTGGTTGTAGTCGGGTCATGCTGAACAAGCAAATCGTCCGAGTCCGTCTCCCATACGTCACATTCAATACCGTCAAAGCCTCTTTTAAACGCTCCGTTAAAAGCCTCTAAAGTAGACTCGGGGTATTTTGCGGAATATCCCCTATGCCCTATCATCAGCGGTCTTTTTTTTCGTTTTTTATTAACGGTCTTTTTGACCTTGGCTTTTTTCTTTACTTTAACCTTTTTGCGGGACTTTTTAACCTTTTTCTTAGTTTTCTTCTTATTTATCTTAACCTTACTCTTTTTCTTCGCCGTTTTCTTTGAGGTGTTTTTTTCGGTCGCCGACCGGGACGTAGATGTTGCCTGAGTAGTATCCTGACAAGTTGATTCGGCTGTTGATACCGGAATGCTTTCCGCTTCCGCTTCACTTACAACCGCGCACGAGGATAAAATCATACAATTAACTATCACAATAAGCAAGGCGGCAGTTTTTATGTAAAGATTCTTCAATTACTCACCTGATTCATAAAATCTTTATTTGTTATCATAAAATCGACCTTATAGTCAACCATCAAAAATGCGGATTCACGGGTACTGGTATCATAGCAGCCGACCTTAATTTTATACTTATGAGCCGTATTGATATGCTTCTTAGTAAGATGAGGAGTGTAATGCATAATAAATACGTCCGCCTTATTCTGACCGGCAAACTCAATTGCATTTTCAATATCCGAGCTGCTGTTGGGAAGATTTAAGAATCCTACTCTTATATCATACTGTTTAAGTCTTAAAAACAAATCGCGCTGCGGTGTAAATACAGTAGCCTTGTCGCGCATATCGTACTTATTAATAATCTTTTCAAGCTTCTTCATAGCATCGTCTGATATCCTGACATTTTTAGTATGAAGATAAATATTCATATTAAATCTGGACGCAGACTGAACAGCCTCCTCAACAGAAGGCATATACTGAGTTGCGTATTTATCAACATTGATACCCTTGGTTATAGGATAATCCTTACGCGTTTCCTCGGTAATATCCTTTATATTCTTATATATACCAGTTGCGATAGACATATCCTTATCATGAGATACGATCAAATCGCCTGAATGTGTTTCCCAGTAATCGGTCTCAAAGCTGTCATAACCCGTTTCATGCGCGTTCTTATAAGAAACGAGCGTATTCTCGGGAGCCTTATCCATAGTTCCCCGGTGACCTACTACTTCTATCAAATCGGTAATCTTGGTAACCTTGGTATTAGTAAAGGAATCGCTATAATCATCCCAGTCCCAAACTCTCTTATATGCTTTTACGGCATAACGGGTATCCTCGTATTCATCTATATACGAAGTAGCTTTTGCGCCCAGTTTTTTAAATGCTTTATATGTATTCTCAGCGGTCGTAAACTTGTAAAGCTTATAACCGTCAGCGTCCTTTACGGGACTCCATGAAAGCTTTATCCGGGCATTTTTTATTTCAGTTGCCGATAGACTTTTCGGCGGACTTATCGACTTTATAAAAAAACCGTATATAGACTGCCTGTTATTATAGCCCAGCAGAGAAAGATACAACAATATAAAAACCGTAAGCATTATAAAAAACAGTCTGCGCTTTCTCCTGCGCTTTCGCCCGAGACCTTGTCCCCGGTAAACAGGCGTAATATATCTTGACCTTACTATCATACTTCCCATTACCGGTCAAACCGGCGTTAACTCCTTATCTTCTGAATCCTTTTACCACGGGATTACCGAACCCGTTAGCTCACTTACCGAGCTTATTCCCTTATCTTCCATAAACTTCTTTAAGCCCTCGTTGATTTTAATCGGAGCGTACGGATCAGTAAAAAGCACCGTTCCGATCTGGAGAGCAGATGCGCCTGCCATAAGCATTTCAACGGCATCTTGCCACTTTGAAATACCTCCCATACCTACTATGGGGATACTTACGGCGTTATAAACCTGCCATACCATTCTGACAGCAACAGGAAATACCGCTGGACCGCTCATTCCGCCGGTATTGTTATGGATAATCGGACGTCTTGAATTAATATCTATTCTCATTCCGGTAAGCGTATTAATCATAGAAATAACATCCGCACCGCTGAATTCAGCCGATCTTGCTATCTCGGCGATATCGGTTACATTTGGGCTAAGCTTGACCATAAGAGGCTTTTTACAATGTTTTTTGACCTCAGAGGTTATATTGCCTACCGACTCGCAGGAAGTTCCGAACTGAACTCCGCCGCTTTTTACATTAGGACAGCTTATATTAAGCTCAATAAAATCGACCTCGGTATCGGAGAGCTTCTCAGCCATAGCGCAGTAATCCTCAACGGTATTGCCTGCAATATTCGCGATAACGACCGTATTCTGAGCCTTTAGCCAGCCGAGGTCATTTTCGATAAAATGGTCTACTCCGGGATTCTGAAGACCTACCGCGTTGAGTATTCCTCCCTCGGTTTCAGCGATTCGAGGAGGAGGGTTACCAAGACGTCGTTTAAGGGTTATTCCCTTGCAGGATACTCCGCCGATTTTTTCAAGCGGATAAAACTCGCTGTATTCACGGCCGAAACCGAATGTACCCGATGCGGCTATAAGCGGATTGTTGAATTTTACTCCGCATAAATTAACGCTTAAATCACTCATAAAATACCTCCTCGGCATTATAAACAGGACCATTCTTACAAACCTGAGTCATAGACTCCTTGCCATCGGTCTTTGTTTTGCACGCACATACGAGGCAAGCTCCGATACCGCAGCCCATTCTCTCCTCAAGCGAAACCTGACATTTGACCTTACCCTTACATACCGCAGCTACTGCCTTAAGCATAGGTATCGGTCCGCATGCGCAGACTTCGTCAATTTCATCAAGATGTACTTTAAGTGCATCTGTTACGAATCCGGAAATACCGGCTGAGCCGTCGTCGGTAGTAAGAAAAACCTTATCGGATATCTTTTTGAACTCATCCTGAAGTATAATCAGCTTTTCGTTTCTGAAGCCTGTTATAATTATCGGATCATCAACCTGCTTAGCGCTGAAAAGCAGCGGGGGCACGCCGATTCCGCCTCCTACAAAACAGTAACGCTTACCTTTTTCGAGCTTAAAGCCGTTACCCAGAGGCGCTAAAATCTCGACCTCGTCACCGACCTTCATTTCGGACATCAGCTTAGTACCCTCGCCCTTAACCTGAAATACTAGTCTCAAGGAAGAATCATCGGCATCGCAGATAGAAATAGGACGTCTTAACACCCTTCCGGGTACCTTGATATTAACAAACTGACCGGCTTTACATAGCTTTGCAAGCTCGCTGTTCTCTACAGTCCAGTCAAAAACGCCTTCGGCGATTTGTTCATTTTTCAGGAGTTTAAACATTTTTGAATCGTACTTCATATTTCCTCCGATTTACGTCAATTGTACTTCAACTCAACACAAATTGTATTAAGAGTCTTTTTTTCGGACACAGACACAGACATCTGAAGAATATCCGAGCCTAAAATTGAATTAGCTTGCTTAATATATTCGGAAAATAAAAACAGAGAGCCTCCGAATAATTTAGAGTATGTTGTTTTATAGTTTAGATATCCGGGATGAACATAGATGTAAAAATACCGGCTGCGCGATTTTGCGGCTTTTGCAAGGTCCTCTGAAAGCTTATTATCCGAGAGGCTCTTTATAACAGAGCCCTTGTATCTGTAATAGTTATATTTAACAGCGGTGCATTTCGGGATAATGAGATTCACAGCGGTCAAAGAACCGTCTTTACCGAACAGCTCATCATCATTATAAGCCTCCATACCCGGAACTATTTTATGGGTTCTCTTTAGCTGAGCGGTTGTAATATTGAAGTTATCATACATAAAAAAGTCGCCGGTATCGTCCCATGTGACGTCGGTATAATACCAGTCGCCGCCTATTTCAACAGCGTTCCAAATATGACCGTTTTCGGTATTATCTCCGTAAACAGCGACGGAATTAATACCCGCATATGATAACAAAAGCTGAAACGCGGAAGTATATCCCATACAAACAGCGCTCTGATTAACAAGACAGCCGTAGATTGAATAAGGATCCTTATGCTTTTCATCAGGATTTTTAAGATATCTGCAATTCTTTACTATATAATCATGTATATAAAGCTCGCGTTCAAACTCGGACATACCTTTTTTAAGGTTTTTAAGGATATCATTAATGACAGCGTTAAGCTGTTTAAGCTTTTTACTGTACTGCGCCTGAGTCATTGTAGCGTAAAGCTTAACAGTTAAACCGGTAGCGCTTATTGAATAGGAATACGGCTCGGCAAGCCAGAAAACCTGAGGATTATCCTGATAAAACGCCATAACCGCCCTTGCAAGCTGACGCCGGGTGATATCGCAGCCTTCAAGCTCAATCGGTTCGATAATATAATTGTTTTCGTACGAGCTGTCTGGTTCGTCGGTAAAATCGGTACAATGAGCCAAAAGCTCGCTGTATACACGTCTTTCCGAATATGAACTAAGCGTATTATAGCCGGAATTCAACTCGATTTTTTTATAATACGGCGAAGGTTTTACAGCCGAATCAAGCTTTGTTTTATCTATTTTAAGAGAATTCTTACTGTTTGTGTTTTTTATCTCAGACCTGGTAATCTTTTTTGTTGAGTAAAAAATCTGAGAACACGAGGTAAAAAGAAGGATAATAACAATAAGAACAGGTGTTATAATTCTTTTAAACAATTATTTCATCCTTTATCTGTAATCAATCGGTAATGTCGCGACTGCGTTAAGACTTAAATCTGCTATGTTACCGCTTAAATACTCGTAATAACCCTGAGAACCAACCATAGCTGCATTATCAGTACAAACGCTCTTATCGGGTTTATAGAAAGTAAATCCGTTTTCTTCGGCTTGCTCTGCAAGGCGCTTTCTGAGAAGTGAATTAGCGGAAACACCACCGGCTACCACGAGGGTTTTAACGTTGAAATCCTCAGCGGCTTTAATGAAATTTGATACAAGCAAATCTACAACAGCTTTTCTGAATGAAGCGCATATATCCTCCTTAGGGATTTCTTCGCCTCTCTGCTCCATATTATGTATGAGATTCAACACGGCTGTCTTTAACCCGGAGAAGCTGAAATCATACGGAGCGTCACGGACAACAGGCCGTGGAAAACTAAAAGCGTTTTCATCTCCTAGCTGTGCAACCTTATCCATTTCAATACCACCCGGATAAGGCATCCCCATCGTTCTCGCCGCTTTATCAAAAGCCTCGCCGGCAGCATCGTCACGAGTTTTGCCGATGACCTTCATCTTAGTATAATCTTCGACCATAACGATATGGCTGTGACCTCCGCTTACAACAAGACAGAGAAACGGCGGTTTTAAATCCTTATGCGAGATATAATTTGAAGCAATATGACTCCTTAGATGATGAGTCGGCACAAGCGGTTTACCGCTTGAAAGCGAAAGCCCCTTAGCAAAATTCACGCCTACAAGCAGCGCTCCTATTAAGCCCGGCGCGTGAGTTACGGCGATAGCGTCTATATCGTTTAAAGTAAGCTGAGCCTCGAATAAGGCTTTTTTTACAACAGGTACAATAGCCTCGGCGTGACGCCGCGAGGCAATCTCGGGTACAACGCCGCCGTAAAGCTTATGCTCCTCAACCTGAGAGGCTATTACCGAGCTGAGTACATTTCTTCCGTCCTCAACAACTGCCGCGGCAGTTTCGTCGCAGGAGGTTTCAATTCCCAATATTTTCATATATCGTTTTCCTTATCAAAAAATTTTGTAAGCAGAAGTGCATTTTCCGCAGGATCGGAATAATAGTTCTTTCTCTCCCCGACCTTTATAAACCCTAACGATTTATAAAGATTAACAGCCGTCGTATTAGAGGGACGTACCTCCAGCGTAAGAAAGCAAAGAATATCTTTATAGCGTTCGATAAGAAATCTGATGAGAGATTTCCCTATACCCTGACCGCGATAACCGGGATGAACCGCAACATTTAAGATATAACCCTCGTCCGCCGCAACACTAACGCCGATATAACCGACGGCTATATCGGTTTCAGCTATATAAAAACGGCAGGAAGCGCTGTTAAAAGAATCCCTTATGCTATCCTCGCTCCAAGGCTTCCGGAATGATAAGCGTTCAAGCTCCGCAACGGCAGGGATATCGCACTCGTTAAGCTCTTTAATAATCATATTTCCTTGAGACTTTCGTTTACGGCGTCGTAAATTTCATCTCTGCACTTACGGTAGGTGTCCTCATCCATACCGTAAGGATCCGCAACGCCGCCGTTCTCAGCGCCTAAAAGCCAGATTTTATACGGGTTGGCACCTAAAGCGATAAGAGCATGCTTGTGACGCGGACTCATAGTGAATATTGCGTCGAATTCAGACAAATCAAGCTCGCGTACATTTTTAGTCTTATAACGGGAAATGTCAACACCGATTTCGGCGCATACCGAAATAGCGAAAGCAGAAATCGGATAACCGCTTACCGTCGAAAGACCGGCGCTCTCACACTTAACAGGTAAATCATTATCATAAACTATTTTCTCGCAAATTCCCTGAGCCATAGGGCTTCGGCAGGTATTGCCTGTACAAACGAATAATATATTCTTCATAATTTCCATAGCCTTTCCGCCCACAAATAGTTATTAAAAATTTTTACAACCCTACCGTGGGCGGATAAGGCGTAAATGGAAATAAATCATCACTCACATATTCAAAAAAGCCGAGGATGTTGCATTTAATTTAGTGTGAGTCTTCACACTAGCACCTTCCTTTTATCCTTTAGCGTCGTACCATGTTTCTCCAATTGACGCTTCGGCAACTAGCGGCACCTTTAAATCGACCGCTTTTTCCATTTCTTCCTG
>CAZERR010000030.1:0-4774 GCA_964514785.1 uncultured Ruminococcus sp.
CTTTGCTTTTATCAAAGCAAACAGCGCACAGCGCTGCAAATTCAGAAGGGGGAGTACTTCCCCTTTTGAATTGAGATAATGTTCTACGCCTTTAGAGGCGGGGACATTATCCGATTTGTTATACCCATTATATAAAAATCGCTGTCCCATAATCAGGTCTATGCTGTGTAATCCCGGAAAAATTTAATTGTAAAAGTTAATGCAAGTTATAAATACATCAAAAAAGCTGAGAACCGTTATAGCTCTCAGCCTTTAATAACACTTTATACATTCACCGATATACGCAGTGGTGCTGTACCCGTGCTTGTCGATGTTCTTCGTAAAGCGTTTACAAATTTTATGGCTGATAACAAAATAAACCTTGCAGTAAAAAACATATCACTCGCTTAATTCTTAAAATTTTCCGCCCCGTAAACATCAAATAAACATCAAATCCCATAAAATCGAATATAATGGCAAAAAGAAAAATCGCTTAGATACCAATGAACGGCTTGTCTAAGCGATTTTTTTGGAGCTGATAGGCGAGGTTTAGTATATCGGAAAACACCTGCCGCGCTTGTTGCGGCGTGTATTATTGGTAAAGTTTCATCAACGCGGCGGCTTAAAAACAGTCCACAGGACTGTTTTTGCCTGCGGAATGCGCTACGCTTATTCCTTGGCACGCCCTGTTCGAGCCGTGCCTATCATCTCTTTTCCTGTACAAAAACATCAAAGGGGCACCCTGTTAGGGTACCCCTTTAATGTTTAATGGAGCTGATAGGCAGGCTCGAACTGCCGACCTCATCCTTACCAAGGATGCGCTCTGCCGCCTGAGCTATACCAGCGCATGGACTTTAAAAGTCCGCTAACTATAATAACATATTAAAATAAATATTTCAATAGTTTTCTTTAATTATTTTACCTCTTACTGCTGTAAATAAATTCGGTTACGATATTGTCCTCATAATAGAAAGTAAGCGTGCGGTTTCCGTTTCCATATATATACTGAGTTTCGGTTACCCGCGTTGCGTCACCGTAGTACCGCTTTAAGCGCGAGGCGTACATACCGATTTTTACGCCTTTAGGGGTGGATATATAATCCTCCAGCACGTCGATATATATTACCTTTTCCTTTTTGCCCTGTTTTTTTGTTCCGACAGTAAAGCCGTCGTATTCATATTCGGTTTCCGTTTTTGAAACCTCGGAAAGACCGTAGTCCTCGCCGAATTTTTTCAGCACCGTTTCTATTTCATCGTTCAGGTTGATTGTTTTTCCCTTATACTTAAAGGTTAAATCCGAGCCCGAAAAGCTGCCTTTTTTCGGACGGATAACCACAACATGAGTGTTAGGTCTGGTTTTTCCCTGAGTCGGGGGCATAGTGGTAGGCTTAGTTTTCTTAACCTTCTCCTTTTTTTCGGTAGGGGATTTTTTCTTATCCGACTTATCTTTATCCGTTGTTTCAACTGTTTTTTCAATAATCTTTATTTCCGAAGCGGTTGTTTTAGACGCGGGTGTTGTTTTGTCCGCAAGCGAAGTATTCCCGGATTTATATTCTGTAACTTCAGTTTCAAAGGTGCCGGGGCGGCTGCATGCCGTCAGGCTGAAGATTATCAAAAATATAAGAAAAAGCGCGCAGTGTTTTTTCATATTATTCATTCTTCCGTATCGTATTTCATAAAGATTATACCATAACACGGTGAAATTAACAATATTAAACTTGAAATAAAAGCGAGTAAGGAGTATAATTAAGCATATCCGAAAAACAAGGAGTTGGTTAAACTGAAATATATTTTCTTTGATCTCGACGGAACCCTGCTTCCGATGGATCAGGATAATTTTATAAAGGTATATTTTACCGAGCTTTGCAATCGCTTTTGTCCCGAGCTTAACGTTGAGAACGAGGCGCTTATAAAAGCGGTTTGGAAAAGCACCAACGCAATGATAAAGAACGACGGAAGCGTTCCGAATTATCAGGTTTTCTGGAAAACTTTTTCGAAACTGCTCGGTAAAAAGGTGCTTAATTATATTAAGGATTTCGATAATTTCTACGAGAATGAGTTCAACGAGTGTAAGTCGGCAACAAAATACAATCCCGGAGCGCCCGAGATTATAAAAGTTCTAAAAAACAAGGGCTATACGCTTATAGCGGCGACTAATCCGCTGTTCCCGAAAATCGCAATAACCAACCGGCTCGGATGGGCAGGAATAAACCCGAGAGATTTTGAGCTTATCACAACCTACGAAAATTCTTCGACCTGTAAGCCGAATCCTAAATATTTTCTTGAAATCGCGGAAAAAATAAAAGCAGAGCCCGAGGACTGCTTTATGGTCGGAAACGATATGGATGAGGATGTTTTAGCCTCCGAAAAGGTCGGTATCGACAGCTACCTCATCACCGATTGTATAATAAACCGCTCCGAGAGCGACTTTTCAAGTTATAACCACGGCAGTATGCGCGAGTTTTTGACATACGCAAGAATGCTTCCGGACGTTAAATAATCTTTATTTCCGGGCAACAGGAGAAAAAATGTTAAAGCTGATTAAACAATATGTACCATTCGCGATAGTGATCGCGCTGATTTATCTCGTTATGCCGATTTTCTTCCAGGGAGAAAATTACCGCTACGACGCAATTGAATACCAGTTTGTATTTCCGGGAACGGCGCTTTTGTCGGGATTTATATTTTCGTGGAGAAGGGGAGTAGACTTTACCTTTCCGCTTATCGCGCCTATAATATATATCGGAAGCGTGCTTATATACAGCCACTATTACCACTGGGCGATTTATGTATTCATTTACCTTATAGTAGGAATGCTCGGCTGCTTTATCGGTGATATGATTTATAAAAATAACCTTGCCGAAAAGCGCCGTAAACAAAATCCCCCGAAAAAAGGCAACGACGATTATGAGATCAAGATCACTAATATTACGGTAGAAAAAGAAGATAAGAAATAAGAAAACGGTCGGGATTCCGACCGTTTTTATTATCTTATGTTGTCCATAATCGAGAACGCTATTCTTGAGAAAAGTATCGGAAGGATTATAATCATAGCCGCAATAATCGCCACAGTGGTCGTTATTATAATCATCAGGAAAAAGCTCCATATCGGCTTTTTACCACCGAGCTTTCGGCTGATTCCCGAGAAAATAAGCATATACGAGGCGATTTGACCGAGAGTGCTCAAAGGGCTTACTATTGACGAAAGGCTTCCGCCGGTTACGATATTAAACAAATAGAAAAGCATAACCGGAAGATACGACGCGGTTACGAGGTTCGCGCTCGATAAAAAGTGGCCGTCGCCCTTATGGAATTTAATGAATGCTCTTACGCCGAGCGGCATAGCGAACGCCAGCATAAAATTAAGCGCCAGCATAACGAAAAATACTTCGCCGGAGCCGAAGGTTATTTTTGACGAAAGTCCCGTGCTTAAAAACGAGTTGAAAGTACCGCTCGCGTTAAAGCTGACCGTAGCGCTTATCGCGCTTAAAAGCACATACGTCGGGAGAAGGATTCCCCATACCGGCAGAGCCTCGTCATACTGAGCGGATATCGCGTCTACACAATTCTTAGAGAAAAAGTTCTTTATTATTACCCAGAGCTGTTTAGCCGTCATAGCGAATTTAGAGGGTTGAGCCTGTTGAGGGACGGCGCTTATAGCCGTTTGAGACTGCTGATAAACCTGCTGATCTGAGGGAGCAGGCTGTTCCTGCGCGGGAGCCGCCGCGGCTTCATTTTCAACCGGAGCTGCCTCGGGCGCCGCCTCGGGTGCGCTTGCTTCGGGGATTTCTTTATTTTCTAAATTATTTATATTATTATCATCCATACATATACCTCCTTACTGAACTCATTTTAACACCGTCGAAAGGATATTACAACCGATTTCGGGATATTTTCAGTATAAATTCAGAAAAGATTCACATTAATAGTTTCTTACAAGAGAGATAACCTTGCCGAGTAAAATAACCTCGTCTACGATAATAGGTTCAAAATCGTCGTTTTCGGGCTGAAGACGGAAATGTCCGTTTTCTTTATAAAATCTTTTAACCGTAGCGCTGTCCTCAACGAGGGCAACAACGATCTCGCCGTTTTCTGCAACGGGAGTGCGGTGCACGATAAGAATATCATCGGGTAAAATACCCGCGTTGATCATACTTTCACCTTGAACCCTAAGCGCGAAAATCTCTTTTCCGCGGCAGATTTGTTTATCTACCGTTACATAGCCCTCGATATCCTCGATAGCGACGATCGGGTTGCCCGCGGCAACATTTCCTACAACGGGAACGCTTTTAGCAGTAGTTTCGCCTACGATACGAATACAGCGGTTTAATCCGGCGTCGCGCTCGATAAGGCCGTGATCCTCAAGCGCCTTAAGGTAAAGATGAGCTGTAGAGGTTGATTTTAGACCTACATCCTTACAGATCTCGCGTACCGAAGGAACGCGGCTTTGCTGGGAACATTCTACGAGGTAATCGTAAACAGCCTGCTGTTTTTTTGTGATCGGCTTCATTTTTTTCATAAGGATTCCTCCTGTATAAGATACTGTATTTATACGAAATAATCATAACATAAATCTTATTTTGTGTCAAACATTTGTTTAAATTTTTTGCGAAATTTTCAACACAAAATCAGCAGGTTTTCACACAGTTTTCATATTAGTGTGTTTTAATATAGTCGTACTCAAGGACAGAACCGCAACTGTCGGAGTACAGTTCTACCCCTCCTCCTGTAAGTCGACTTAGAGACTTACAATTTTGTACCCCTCATTTTCTTTTTAGAACAAGAAAACGCCGAGT
>CAZERR010000030.1:4874-17318 GCA_964514785.1 uncultured Ruminococcus sp.
TTTTACTCGGCGTTTTCCTTTTGCCGTCGCTCGTGCGCGCGAAGCGCGCAACTGAGCGGGCATATGAATCTTTTTTATTTGACAGGAGCAGCCGCATTAAAAAAGGATTGATAAAACATAAGAGGGAAAAATAAAAGCAAGCTGTTGAAATAACCTGTCAAATACAAAAACGCCGAGTTTTTACTCGGCGTTTTCCTTTTGCCGTCGCTCGTGCGCGCGAAGCGCGCAACTGAATATTTTTAAACAGTAATATCCAAAATAAAAAAATTAAAAAAATCATTCCCAAATTCCCGATTTTATAGTATAATAAATTCTGTATGCAGAAAAAACTTTTTAACAGGGGGAAAGTATGAGACTACACGGAACTAAAGTACCTCATAAAAAGAATACCGCCGGGATGAAACCCGTAGAGATAGAACTTCCTAAACAAGTTGTTATCCCTATGGCTATGCATATCGGTAAACCCGCCTCGCCGGTTGTAAAGCGCGGAGATTTAGTTAAGGTCGGTACGCTTATTGGAGAACCCGACGGGTATGTATCAGCACCTGTACATTCGAGCGTATCGGGCAAGGTAATAAAAATCGACGAGCTTTCTATGGGAATGGGAGTTAAAGTTTCCGCCGTCGTTATAGAAACAGACGGGCTTCAAGAGCTAAGTGAGGATATAAAGCCTCCGAAGGTCAACGACTACGAAGGATTAATTGAGGCTGTAAAAAACAGCGGAGCAGTAGGATTAGGCGGAGCAGGCTTCCCGACCTTTATAAAGCTGAAATTCAAGGATTTTGAGAAGCTTGACGCGGTAATTATCAACGCCGCCGAATGTGAACCGTATATAACCTCCGACACCCGGACAATGCTCGATAATATCGATTATCTTTATAAAGGTATATCCGCACTTAAAAAACATATTGGAGTAAAGAGGTTTATTATCGGAATAGAAAACAATAAACCTAAATGCATAAAAAAGCTCAGGGAATTTTTTTTGGAGGACAGCTCGGTAGAAATCCACGCGCTGCCTGCGGTTTATCCGCAGGGCGGCGAGAAGGTTCTCGTTTATAATACAATGAAAAGGATGATCCCGAAGGGAGGATTTCCGCTCGACGTCGGAGCGCTCGTTATCAATGTTACAACGCTCGCTTTTATCGGCGAATACCTGGAAACGGGTATACCGCTCATAAAGAAATGTATTACGGTGGACGGTTCGGCAGTTAAGGAGCCTAAGAACGTAATAGCGCCCATCGGTACTCCGCTGAGTCACGTTTTTGAGTGCGCCGGAGGATTTAAGAGCGATGTTTATAAGGTGCTCTACGGCGGTCCGATGATGGGAATAGCGGTGCCGTCCTTAGAACTTCCCGTACTCAAGATGACTAACGCCGTAATAGCAATGGATAAAAAGGAGGGCGCGCCTCCCGTTACCACTCAGTGTATCAATTGCGGAAACTGTCTTAATCACTGTCCCCTAAGGCTTGATCCGAGGGCAATCGAAAGAGCGTATAAGCAAAGCAGCGGAGAAGATTTAGAGAAGCTGTGCGTTGACCTGTGTATGGAATGCGGCTGCTGCTCCTATGTATGTCCCGCTAAGCGTCCGCTTGTTCAGACTAACAAGCTCGCTAAGTCGTTCTTGAGAAATTATATAAATAAGAAGAAAGAGGAGGGAAAAAATGAATAAACTGATCTCCTCGATTTCTCCCCATTTCAACAGCACTCTCACTACGACGAAGATTATGCTCGACGTAGTTATTGCGCTTGTTCCTGCGGCAATAGCCTCGGTTATTATCTTCGGGCTGAGAGCTCTGCTCGTTATCGGCGTATGCGTGGCGGTATGTATATTCAGCGAATGGGGCTTTGAAAAAATATGTAAAAAGAAGAATACGATAACCGACCTTTCCGCTGTTGTTACCGGTATGCTGCTCGCGTTTAACCTGCCCGTATCGATTCCGCTTTGGCAGGCGGCGTTCGGCTCGGTAGTTGCTATAGTAGTTGTAAAGCAGCTTTTCGGCGGTATAGGTCAGAACTTCGCAAATCCCGCAATAACCGCGAGAATTATTATGATGACGGCGTTTTCGGGTTCTATGACGAGCTGGGTATTTCCCGACGCCTCGTCAAGCGCGACTCCGCTTGCGCTTATTTCAAAGGGACAGACCTCAGATCTGCCCTCATATCTCAATATGTTCTTAGGAGTCCGGGGCGGATGCCTCGGTGAAACCTGCACTCTCGCGCTGTTGATAGGCGGAGCGTATCTTCTCATCAAAAGGGTAATAAGCTGGCACACCCCCGCGGCGTTTATCGGTACGGTTGCGATTATGTCTTTTGTTTGCGGTAAGGATGTACTATACCAGCTTATGGCGGGAGGACTTATGCTCGGCGCGTTTTTTATGGCAACCGATTATTCCTCAACTCCCGCGACAAAATGGGGAAAGATCATTTTCGGAATCGGCTGCGGACTTATTACCGTACTTATCCGCTTCTGGGGCAATTTCCCCGAGGGCGTAAGCTTCTCTATCCTGCTTATGAACATCCTCACTCCGTATATCGAAAGGCTTACAAGAGCTAAGCCGCTTGTCGGAGGTGGTAAGGTATGAAAAATGATATAATCAAGCCGATCGCGGTGTTGGTATGTATCTGTCTTGCGGTTACGGCGCTTTTAGCATATATCAATTCGGTTACCGCGCCGATAATTAAGGCTGCAGATGAAAAGGCGGCGGCTCAGGCGAGAAGCGAGGTTTTAAAAGAAGCCAACAGCTTTAAGCTTCTTTCGGTAAAAAAACTCCCCGAATGTGTTGACGAGGTTTATAAGGCTGAAAACGGCTCAGGTTTTGTATTTATGCTTACCGTTAAGGGTTACGGCGGCGATATGAAACTAATCTGCGGAATTAAATCCGACGGTAAAATAGAGCAGAGCAAAACTCTCTCCCACTCGGAAACCAGCGGTCTTGGCTCAAAAACCGCCGAAGACCCTTATAGAAAACAGTATTTCGGAAAAACCGAAAACACCTTAGACGAGGTTGACGCGATATCAGGCGCGACAATTTCCTCAACTGCCTATAAAAAGGCGATAACCGACGCGTTCAAGGCGTACGATATGGTAAAGGAGGCGCGGTGATGACTAAGCTTGAAAACTTTTCCAAGGGCATAATTAAAGAAAATCCCGTGCTTGTACTCGTGCTCGGAACCTGCCCTACGCTTGCGACCTCAACTAACGTGATGAGCGCGCTGGGTATGGGTGTTGCCGCGACGATAGTACTTCTCTGCTCGAATATCGTTATCTCGGCGCTGAGGAAAGTTATTCCCGATAAGGTGAGGATCCCCTGCTTTATCGTACTTATAGCGGGCTTTGTTACTATGGTACAGATGCTCGTAAAGGCGTTTGCTCCCGCGCTTGACCAATCGCTCGGAATTTACCTTCCGCTTATCGTTGTAAACTGTATAATCTTAGGCAGGGCGGAGATGTTCGCTCAGAAAAACAGCGTTATCGACTCCGCTATAGACGGTCTCGGAATGGGCGCGGGATTTACACTGACGCTCGTATTGATGGGTACTGTCCGCGAGGTATTCGGAAGCGGAACCTTCTTCGGATTGCCGGTACCTGTACTTGCCGACCATAACGTATCTATCCTGACGATGGCTCCCGGAGGCTTCTTCGTATTCGGGCTTTTGATCGCGCTTGTTAATAAGCTCAGCCCGAATAAGGCTAAAAAGAAGCAGTTCGGCTGCGCGGGATGTCCGTCCGCCGGGCTTTGCCGGGGTAAAAACTGCGGGGAGGTAGAGGCTGATGGCTAAACTTATTATCATCCTGCTTTCCGCGGTATTTATCAATAACTATATTTTATCGAGATTTCTCGGAATATGTCCGTTTTTAGGCGTAAGTAAAAAGCTTGATTCCGCTACCGGAATGAGCCTCGCTGTTATCTTCGTTATGCTGATAGCAACGGCGGTAACCTGGCCTATTCAGATGTTCCTGCTTATTCCGAACCACCTCGAATATCTTCAGACTATCGTATTTATACTCGTAATCGCGGCGCTCGTACAGCTCGTTGAAATCGTGCTGAAAAGGTATATTCCCGCGCTTAATAAGTCGCTCGGCGTTTACCTTCCGCTTATTACGACAAACTGCGCTATCTTAGGCGTTACAATTCTCAATATCGACGAGGGCTATACCTTCATTGAGTCAATGGTTAACTCGCTCGGCTCGGGACTCGGCTTTATGCTCGCGATGATTATGTTCTCGGGAGTACGCAGCAAGCTCGAGGGAGCCGATATTCCGAAATCGTTCAAGGGACTGCCGATAACTCTTGTTGCGGCGTCAATTACCTCGCTGTCGTTTATGGGCTTCGGCGGAGTAATAGAGAATCTGTTTAAGTAAGGGGGCGGCTGTATGAATGCGATTCTGACGGCGGTTATCCCCGTAGTGATAATCGGACTGGTATGCGCGGCGGTGCTTGTTATCGCCTCAAAGCTTATGGCTGTAAAAGAGGACGAGAGGTTCCCCAAGGTAAGGGAATGTCTGCCCGGAGCCAACTGCGGAGCCTGCGGCTTCGCCGGCTGCGACGGTTATGCCAAGGCGCTTGTAGAAAACAGCAAAACTCCGACAAATCTCTGTATCCCCGGCGGTGACGAAGTATCAAAACAGCTCAGCGAAATTCTCGGGGTTGAGTTTGAGGACGTCGAGGAAATGGTTGCCGCAGTACACTGCGCCGGCGATTGCAGCGCCACCGGCGATACGGTTGATTACCGCGGAATAAAAACCTGTTCCGCCGCTAAGCTTCTTTTCGGCGGTAAGGGCGAATGCGGCTTCGGCTGTATCGGTTTCGGCGACTGTATGAATTCCTGTCCCAACGACGCGATTGTAATAAAAAACGGGCTTGCGCATATCTGTCAGCCCAACTGCATAGGTTGCGGCGTATGTGTTAAAACCTGTCCGAACGGCATAATATCTTTAGTTCCGGCAAAAAGCAGGATTTATGTCGTATGCAGCAATAAGGACAAGGGCGCAATTACGCGCAAGGTTTGTAAGAGCGGCTGTATAGGCTGTAAAAAGTGCGAGAAGGTCTGTCCCGCGGGCGCGATAAAGGTTGTAAACAACCTTGCGCAGATCGATTACGAAAAATGCGAAAGCTGCGGTCTTTGCGCCGAAAACTGTACTATGGGATGTATAAGAATTAAAGACAATTGATAAATATACCGATAGCGGAGCGGCTCTCTTGAATTTTGAGCCGCTCTGTTTTTTTGGCAGGAAATTACAACAAAGAGTATAATATAATCTATACTGTGTTTAATATATTGCCTGTATAAACAGGCAGCTCCTACCAAATAATGTCCGCTCAGTTTTTTGCTGCGCAGAAACGAGCGATGACTGTCTGAAATGCGCGTAAAGCGCATTTTCTTGCTTGTATAATAATAAATGGTCAATATTAACAATATTTTAATGTTAATTTTGTTCAATAAAACCGCTTTTTTCACTTGCCCTTTCGGTAAATTTGTGATAATATGTAGACGAGGTAGTGTTATGAACGACGTTATTGTAGTAGCCTCCGGCAAAGGCGGAACGGGAAAAAGCACCGTTTGCGTCGGTCTGGCGGCGGCTTTGGTAAAACAGAACAGAAAGGTTTTGCTGATCGACTGCGATTGCGGTATGCGCGGAATTGACCTTATGCTTGATGTTGAGCAGGAAATTCTTTTCGACTGTTCGGATGTAGTATGCGGGAATTGTAAGCCCCGTGACGCCGTATACAGAAGTCGTAATCTTGAGGAGCTTTACCTTATGGCGGCGCCGTTCGATACGGATAACGAAATCAGCCCGTCTGTATTCAGGCAGATGGTAAACGAGCTTAAAAGCGAGTACGATTACGTTATAATTGATTCGCCCGCCGGAATCGGCTCGGGCTTCGCTACCGCAGCGGCTCCTGCGGACAGGGCGCTTATCGTAACTAACGCTGAGCCCACCTCAATAAGAGGAGCTATAAAAATCAGAAACCGATTAAGAAGTCTTGATATTAACGACATACGGCTCGTTGTTAACCGTTTTGACAGAAAGCAGTTCGAGCAGAACGCCTGTTATGAGGATATCGACGAGGTTGTTGACGTAGTCGGAGTAAGGCTTATCGCCTTTATTCCGTATGACGGAAGGCTGAGCGCTATGCTTCAAAACGGCTGCGCAGGGCTTAACTGGTCGCCCGCCGTTACGGTGTTCGACTGTATGGCTAAGAGGATAGAGGGAATTAAGGTTCCTCTCGCTTTTACCGGATAATACTGCATATAATCAGATAAAGGACGAAAGAGAAAACGGAGGTACGGTATGAATATTGCACTTATTGCCCATGACGAAAAGAAAGAATTAATGATTCAGTTTTGTATCGCTTACTGCGGAATATTAAGCAGAAATAATTTATGCGCTACAGGCACGACCGGAAAGATTATCGCCGAGGCGACCGGTCTTGACGTAACGGGCTTTTTGGCAGGCTCTCAGGGCGGCGACCAGCAGATTGCCGCGCGTATCGCCTGTAACGAAATCGATATGCTCCTGTTCTTCCGCGATCCGCTCAATCCTAAGCCCAACGAGCCTAATGATATGAATTTACTGCGCCTGTGCGATATGCATAATATCCCCGTAGCTACGAATATCGCGACTGCCGAGGTGCTTATCCACGGTCTTGAGCGCGGAGACCTTGACTGGAGAAACATTATAAAGTAAAATAGTATAGTTGCTAATAGGGCGGCGTAGGCTGCCCTTTAGTTTTGTAATTTGGCAATTAATGATTGGGAGAATAAAAATGGGAGTAATCACAAAAAAGATAAAAGGAACTGAGGACGTTCTGCCTAAGGAAAGCTACCGCTGGCAGTTCGTTGAGAATATTATGCGCGAGGAAGCGGCGAATTTCGGCTTTAAGGAAATGCGCACGCCCGTATTTGAGCACACCGAGCTTTTCGCGCGCGGAGTAGGCGCGACTACTGACGTTGTTCAGAAGGAGATGTATACCTTCGATACTAAGGGAGGCGAAAGCGTAACACTCCGTCCCGAGGGAACCGCAGGCGCCGCAAGAGCCGTACTCGAGCACGCGCTCCCGAACGAAGGACTGCCTATTAAGGCGTACTATCTTACCTCGTGCTACCGTTATGAAAAGCCCCAGGCAGGCAGGCTCAGGGAGTTTCACCAGTTCGGAGTTGAGGAATACGGTACATCGTCCCCAATAGCCGACGCCGAGGTTATTTCGCTTGCCGCGTCAATATTTAAAAGATTGCAGATAAAGGACCTGCACCTTGAGATAAACTCGATCGGATGTCCGTGTTGCCGTCCGAAGTTCAACGAGGCGCTTAAGGAGTACTTCTCCGCTCATAAAGAGGAGCTCTGCGGAAACTGTCTTAACCGCCTTGAAAAGAACCCGATGCGCCTTATCGACTGTAAGGTGCCGTCCTGTCATGAAATCGCAAAGGACGCCCCGAATATTCTTGACTTCCTATGCGACGAATGCAGAGAGCACTTTGAGCTTGTAAAAAAATACCTCGAAACGGTAGGAATTGAATATAAAGTCAACCCGACTATCGTAAGAGGTCTTGATTATTATACAAAAACCGTTTTCGAGTTTGTTTCCGACGCTATCGGAAGTCAGGGCACCGTCTGCGGAGGCGGACGTTACGACGGGCTTATCGAGGAACTCGGCGGTCAGCATATGCCTTCTCTCGGTTACGCTATGGGACTCGAAAGGCTTTTAATGGTTATGGATAATCAGGGAATAGAGATCCCGAAGCCCGCGTCCTGCGCGCTTTATATAGCAGGACTCGGCGAAAGCGCTCAGCTAAAGGCGTATGAGCTCGTCAACAGCGTACGAAAAAGCGGCCTTCCTGCCGAGGGCGACGTCGTGGGACGAGGGCTGAGAGCTCAGATGAAGTACGCCGATAAAATCGGAGCAAAATTCAGTATGGTGATCGGCGATAACGAGCTTGAGGAGAATAAGGCGAAGGTTAAGAATATGACTACCGGCGAGCTTACGGAGCTTGAACTCGACGAGAACTTCGCGGTAAAATTCGCGTCAATTCATATGGCGGCGGAATTCGATACGGCTAATTTTGAGAATAAGGGGTAATCAATATGGCAGAATTTATGACAGGTCTTAAACGCACCGATATGTGCGGAGATTTAAGAATAGAAAACGTCGGTAAAGAGGTCGTGCTGTTCGGCTGGGTTCAGCGTCAGCGCGACTTAGGCCAGCTTGTATTTATCGATTTACGCGACCGTACGGGTATCGTACAGCTCGCATTCTCCGACGAGACGGATAAAGAGGTTTTTGAGAAAGCCTCCTCCTGCCGCAGCGAGTATGTTCTCGGAGTTCGCGGCACCGTAGCGGAAAGAAGCGCCAAAACCGATAAAATCCCGACAGGCGATATCGAGATAATCGTAAGCGAGCTGAGAGTTCTCTCAAAGGCTCAGACGCCGCCGTTTGAGATCCTCGACGAAACAAAGACCGGAGAGGAATTAAGACTAAAATACAGATACCTCGATTTAAGGCGTAAGCCCTTGCAGGACAACCTCATTATGAGGAGTAAAATCGCGAAGGTTGCCCGCGACTATTTCTACGAAAACGGCTTTATCGAGATCGAAACCCCGATGATGATTAAATCTACCCCCGAGGGAGCGAGGGATTATCTCGTTCCGTCGAGAATCCACCGCGGAAAGTTTTACGCGCTTCCCCAGTCGCCCCAGATTTATAAGCAGCTTTTAATGCTTTCGGGCTTTGACAGATATATCCAGCTTGCGCGCTGTTTCCGCGACGAGGACTTAAGAGCCGACCGTCAGCCTGAGTTTACGCAGATTGATATGGAATTAAGCTTCGCCGATATGGACGAGATTATGGAGATAAACGAAGGCTTTTTCAAGCGTCTGTTTAAGGAGGTTCTCGGCGAGGATTTAACTACTCCGTTTGAGAAAATGAGCTACGCCGAGGCTATGGAGCGTTTCGGCTCCGATAAGCCCGACGCGCGTTTCGGGATGGAGCTTCAGGATATTTCCGAGCTCGTTAAGGACAGCGATTTCGGCGTATTTTCAAACCCGATAAAAGAGGGAGGAAGCGTACGCTGTATCGTCGCTAAGGACGCCGCGAAAGTATATACCCGTAAGGAGATAGATAAGCTCACCGAGTATGTGCGCGGAATAGGCGCTAAGGGACTCGCGTTTGTACGCTGGGTTGAGGACGAGCCCTCCTGTTCATTTAAGAAGTTTATGAAGGAAGGCGAGCTTGAGGCTATTCTCGAGAGCGTAGGCGCCGAAAAAGGCGATGTTGTTTTGATCGTTGCCGATAAAAACAGCGTAACTCTGCCCGTGCTGGGAGCACTCAGACTGGTTGTGGCTAAAAGGCTCGATATTATCCCCGATGAGTTTAAGTTCGTGTGGATAGTTGACTTCCCGTTCTTTGAGTACGACGAGGAGCTCGGCGAGTGGGTAGCTATGCACCACCCGTTCACTATGCCGAGAGAGGATTGTCTGAAGTATCTCGACAACGAGGAGGATAAGGGAAAGGTTATCGCTAAGGCTTACGACCTTACCTTAAACGGTACGGAATTAAGCTCGGGCTCGATCCGTATCACCGACTATGAGCTCCAGCAAAAGATGTTCAGAGCCCTTAAGATGACCGACGAGGAAATCGAAGCAAAATTCGGCTTCCTTGTAGAAGCGTATAAGTATGGCGCTCCGCCTCACGGCGGAATGGGTATAGGTCTTGACAGAGTTACTATGCTGCTCTGTAAGGCTGAAAGCCTGCGCGACGTTACCGCTTTCCCGAAGGTTCAGAACGCTTCCGAGCTTATGAGTCAGTGTCCCTCGGAGGTTGACGACGAAAGTCTTGAGGTTCTCGGACTTAATATAGTAAAGGGCGAAGAATAAGAATACAGTATTATAATAGTATATGTTAATTAAAGCCGGCTCCGGATAAATGAGCCGGCTTTTTGCTTTGCTGAATCCATATAAATTATGCTGTAACCGGGTGTAACCTAATTTAACATTTAAAATTTTTTTAGGGAAATAAAAAACTTTTTTGACTGAAAAGCGCGATAAAATGCGGTTTTTCGCCGATTTTTCGGTAAAAATTGTCTATTAAATTACTATTCATTAGGTATTACTTTTGTTTATTCTGACGTAAAAAACGCCGATTTTCGTGAAAAACAGCCTGTTTTCCTAAAAAATCCAGATTTTATGCGGATTTTTATCGGTTTAAAGTGCTAAAGAAAAATAAAGAAGTTACAGAAAAATTACAAAGGTTACAAGAAAATTACTGCCGTTTTTCTTACACTATTACCAAAAAATGCAGGAAATAATTCTCTATATGGAAGCGAAAAAAGGGCACAAGTGTAAAAAATTGACGAATCGGTATACAAATTGCACAATAAATGCATTTGAAAATTGTTGACATTTCTAAAAATCCTGCGTATAATTCTGTCGTGACAAAAAAACAGAGCAGGTTTTCCTGCACGGTCACAAAATCTTTTGAATACTAAGGAGAAATTCAAATGGCAAACACAGAAAATCAGCGTTCAGCCGTTAAGATAATCACAGCTGTTGCAGCTGCGGCTATCGTATGGACATCTGTTTTTTCAGTATCAGCTCAGGCGATTTCTGACGAAAATTCACATACGGATACGCAAGTTAGCGATGAGCTTCTGGTTCTTCCTAACGGAGACGCAATAGTAAGTAATGAAACAGCAGACCTCGACATCGTTCCTGCTGTAACAGTAGATATCAAAGTAGGCGCTAAAGCTTATAAGAGCTACGACGTTCCGAGGTCAACAGTAAAAGACGCGCTCGAACACGCGAACATTAAGCTCGGCGAGTACGACACAGTTGATCAGAGCCTTAAGGCTAAGGTTACCGAGAACAGTAAAATCAAGGTAAACCGTGTTTCCTTTAAAAAGGTAACCAAAACCAAAAAGGTTATGTATAAGACCAAGAAGAAAAAGACCGCTTCTTTATATGAAGGCGAAACCAAGGTTAAGGTTAAGGGTAAAAAGGGAACTAAAGAAGTTACCTATACTAATAAAATCGTAAACGGTAAGGTCACTAAGACAATCGTTTCCGGTACAAAGATCATTAAGAAGTCAAAGAAAAAGGTTCTTCTCGTAGGTACTAAGCGTAAGGGCTATTCGATGCTCGTAAACAACCCGACCTCCTTTAAGACTAAGTCCTCCGGCGGTATCGGTACCTTCTATGACCACAACGGTAAAAAGGTAGCTTATAAGAAGATCGTTTCAGGTCCCGCGACAGCATACTCTGCTGAGGTAGGTATGTATACAGCTGTCGGAAGCCGAGTTCATATCGGCGGTGTAGCGGTTAACCCCAGACAGATTCCTTACGGTTCTAAGGTTTATATCGAAACACCCGATAAGAAGCTTGTTTACGGTTATGCCATAGCTAACGACACAGGCGGATTCGTTTACACAAGTTCAACAGTTGTTGACCTCTTCTACCCCTTAGAGAGCACATGTAACACCTGGGGAAGACGTAACGTAAATATCTATGTATTAGCATAAAAGAAGCCGACGCGTAAGCGTCGGCTCTTTCTTTAATATTCTTTTTTACTTAATCTTAATTTTAACAGTTAAAGTCTTTGAGGCGGATTTGTACTTAGAAGTTCCCGCAGCAGAGACTTTTATTTTTAAGCGGTAAGTTCCTTTTTTAAGGCTGCACTTTTTAATAGTGATAACGCCCTTGCCGTTAATGCTGCTCTTTTTAAACAGCTTTTTTGAGGAACCCTTTTTAACGAGCTTATAGCTGAGATTGCCCTTTGAGGATTTAACCTTTATAGCCTTAACCTTCTGAGCTTTTGCTTTAAGAGCTTTTGCCTTTACGGACTTGGCTTTTGCGGTAACTGTAAAAGCCTGAGCTTCTTTTCCGGAGGGCTCGGGGCAAATGGTGGGAGAGGAAACATAAGCGTCGATGTTGATAGACTCAACCGAAGTGATTTTAGTGTTTCCTTTAAAATCCTCGTTTACGTCTATTTCGTATAATTTAGTTTGCGGCTGAGCTAATACGAGTGTACCGTAGGCGAGGATACAGTAATTAGTGCCAAATGAAGCCTGGGTGCCGAGTATGGCGATCGGGGAATAAGACATACCTGTAGTTTCTTTAAGCAGTGTTTTAATGTTTTCGGGAACAGGAGCTTCGTTTTCCTTTTTAACGGATTTCCAGCTGCCTGCCATATCGTCATCGGCGATTGTAGTAGTATGCATATTTGCCGGGTCGAGTGTCGAGATATGCTCAACCTTAGCGTTGCCGTCAAAATCAGCGTAAATGGTTACGATTGTCCAGTGCGGCGTGGGAGCGGCTGTAACGGGAGTCGCAATGCACAGGAAAGCGTAGTTTTTACCCGAGACGGACTGAGTCGCAATAACGTCCTTCGGTTCGTATTTAACGCCTTCGTAGTCACTCATAGCCTTGTTAAATATAGCCTGCTCGTCTGC
>CAZERR010000031.1:0-10634 GCA_964514785.1 uncultured Ruminococcus sp.
ATTCTACCATAAGGGGGGTGTTTTTACTATTGTCCGTTTTTACTGGTTCTGTTCATAAGGAGCCGGGATTTTTACTTATATAAAATAAGCTTATAAGCTTTCTAATATTAAGTTTCCATTATCGGTTTAGCGTCGGGGTTCTTATCGGGATCTACATCGTAGAATACAAGGTTGATACCGTCTTTGCTGTCGTCTATTACGATCCACAGCTCGTTGTTGATAAAGCCCTTGCAATCTCCGGACTGCGGCGAGCCGTTTTCGGATACGATAATATTATAAGCGTCATCGTTAGTGGAAGCGGTAAACTTATACTCATACCAGCCGTTAACGATATCCTCGTCGGTGAATGTGCCGCCGGGCCATGTTCTTACCTTAGAGTAGTTGTAGGAGGAATCCTCTCCCTCGCTGCTGCCCCAGATCCAGAGCGTCGGAGCCCAGGTCTTATCGCCGCTGTGCTTAACGCGGATAGTAACGTCGGTGGAAGCAGTGTTGTAGTAGAAGTTATACTCTACCTCGCCGTACGGGATCTTGATCTCCGAAGGCGGAAGCTTACTCTCGTCAACCGCATAGCCTAAAGCCTTAGCGGGAGTGAGCTTGTAGGTCTCGCCTACTCTGCCCTCGTATGTAACGGAGCCTGTGACCTTATAGGGAGAGCCGTTCTCGAGGTAGTTTACGGTGACCTTACCTGTACCTACGCTCATCTTCGCGAGCGACTTCTGAAGCATTGTAGCGTCCTCAACGGTCACTTCGCCGTCGAGATTTACGTCGGCAAGCTGAGTCTGAGCTTCTGTCGGTGTAACCTTCTTTGCAACGATCTTCTGAATGAATGTTACGTCGCCGATATTAACAGCGTTATCGCCGTTTATATCCTTCTTAACGCTTTCGGGCTTATAGAAGCCGCAGCTTATAACAACATTCTGATCCTCTGCTGTATATTTACCGTCCATACTGCCCTCAACGCCTACAACGTCGTAAATCTTGCTTACGGAAGGCTCGGCGATAGAGTATGTGGAACCGATTTTACCTGTGATAGAATACTCGTCGAGAACCTCGCCTGTTACGGCGTTCTTAGCGAGCACGTTAACTGTACCTAAATCTGATTTTAAAGCTACCTTATCGAAGCTTGCCTTATCAACGGCGATTATCATCGACTTAGCCGGAAGCTTGAACTCGTTGCCGCTTTCGCTGAGCTTCTTAACGCCTGCCTGCTTATCGTCGGCGATAACTACCCAATCCTTATTTCCGCCGATCTCATTGAGAGTGATCGTGGCTTCCTTGGAATCGGTGTTCATAAGTACGGCAAGCTTATTCCACTCGCCCTCGGTCGAATTAGTCCATACCGCGGAATAGGTGTAGCTTGCGTCCTTTCCGGAGTAAACAA
The DNA here is from genome assembly GCA_964514785.1 of uncultured Ruminococcus sp. Lineage (GTDB taxonomy): Bacteria > Bacillota > Clostridia > Oscillospirales > Acutalibacteraceae > Ruminococcoides. The sequence goes on from CAZERR010000031.1 coordinate 1,382, forward strand.
GATAGCCGCTCTGAGAATTGTTTGTATCGTCGGTAAGCGGTGAGAAGTGCTTACGGATATCGAGAAGTCCCTTATAGTAGGAAACGATATCGGCGTTCGACTTAGCGAGCGACCAGTCGATCTTATTGAGGTCGGGAGACGACTTATAGCTGTTCGCGTCGTTATCCTTTGAACGTCCCATTTCCTCGCCGGCGAGCGTGAAGAATACGCCCTGGCTCATAGCGAGGATACCGCCGGTGAGCTTGCTCTCGGCTACGAGAACCGGATGACGCTTGCGGAAGTAATCGGTAAGGTTCTGAGAATCTGCGAGTCTGTCCCATAAGGTCTGGTTATCGTGGCAGGAAGCGTAGGTTACGCACTGAGAAGGCTGCTTAGCGTGCCAGTTACCGCTCTTTGTGTTAGCGAGTATACCGTAGGTTACGCTCTGATAGGAGCCCTTTGTGCCCTGAACCCAGCCTGTGTTTGTCTTCTGGAATACGCCGCCCTTGATACCGTCGCGGATACCGTCGTTAAAGAACGCAACTCTCTCGTTCAGCGCGGAAGCGTTAGACTGGATAGCCTGCTTAACGGCAGTGCCGGAGCAGGTTGTTGACGGGAAGTTGGCGGAGCCGCCTGTCCAGCCTTCGCCCCAGATCGTGAGCTTAGGATTGACCTTATCCATTTCCTCGCGGATGAGGTTCATTGTCTCACAGTCATGAAGTCCCATAAGGTCGAAGCGGAAGCCGTCGATATGGTACTCGTTTACCCAGTAGAGGCAGGACTGGATCATATAATTTCTGTACATAAGGTTATCGGAGGCAGTCTCGTTTCCGCAGCCGGAGCCGTTAGAGAAGCCGCCGTCGGACTTCATATGATAGTAATAGTTAGGAACCGTATACTCGAAGCAGGAGTCGGTAGAGAAGGTATGGTTATAAACAACGTCCATAATTACGGAAATACCTGCGTCATGGAGCGCCTTGATCATAGCCTTACATTCCTTGATACGAACGTTTCCGTCATAGGGGTTAGAGGAATAGGAGCCCTCGGGAACGTTGTAGTTGACCGGGTCATAACCCCAGTTGAACGCGCCGCTGCTTGCCGCAGCCTCGTCTATCGAACCGAAGTCATAGAAGGGGTTGATCTGAACGGCTGTTACGCCTAAGTCCTTAAGATAATCAACGCAGGTAGCTACCTTGCCCTCGTTTTTAAGGGTAGTACCCTTTTCGGTAAAGCCGAGGAACTTACCGCGGTTTGCTTCGGAAACGCCCGAGTTCTCGTCAAAGGAGAAGTCCTTAACGTGGATCTCCCATACGGATGACTGAGTGCTTCTGTCCTGAACAACGTGAACGTCCTTATCCCAGCCGTCGGGGTTGGTCTTTGAGAGGTCGCATACCATTGAACGCTTTCCGTTTACGCCGGTAGCGATAGAATACACGTCAGCTGTTTCTTTAGTAGTTTCTTTGCTGCCGGTCACGTTTTTGGCGGTGATCGTGTAGGTGTAGTAGGTGTTGACCAGATCGCCCTCGACCGTAGCCTTCCAAATGCCCGTAAAGGTGGACTCATCGCCGGGGGTTTTGAGTTCCTTTTCAAGCTCGGTCTTACCTAAATCCTTCGCGCCCTTTTCGGCGTCGGAGCCGGTGGCAAAGCGGTTTAAGGTAATTTTTGATGCTGTAGGCGCCCATACCTTAAAGGTCGTGGACTCCTTGGTGTAGGTTGCGCCGAGGTCATTTCCGTTGTAGCCGTAGTCTTTATCGAGCTGACGGGCGGCGTTTGAGTAGGCGGTATCGCCCGAGGCGGACTTAGCGGTCGCCGCGCTTGCCATTACAACTGATGACGCTATTAATACAGCGCAGAGTACGATTGACAAAATCTTTTTTGCCATATGTTTTTCCTCCTTTTAAACCTGAGTTTACAGGTATAGTTTATGAAATATCCAAGCTCTGCATAAGAGCCTTTTTCCTGCGTTTATAGTACAGCACCCCGAGCGCCGCCGCTGCGGCAATAATAACGGGAACTGCAACCGAAAGCGTTAAGGGTACTCCCGAGGGAGTGTAAATATAAAGCACCGTCTGTTCCGCCGCCGAAAACTCTCCCGTGTTGTTATCGGGGATCTTAGCGAGCTTATAATTCTCAAACTCGATATTTTCGGTCTGATAGGGCGTACCGTTGTCGCCGGTTCTCGAATCGGTTGAAAGGATCTTTCCGTCATCCGCCATATAAATTATGTTTATACGGCAGGCGGTATCGTCGGCTGTCTTTTTTATATAACGGTAGTTAACGGTCTTATCCTTACCCGAGAACAAACCGCAGCCGTTCTTCGGAAGCCTTTCAAGATTCAGGCTGTAGCCGTCAACCGCGGGAATCTCCATAGTCTGATACGGCTGTCCGTTTCGGTTAGTCATAACGAGAGAATCGGTTATATTCTTCTCGGTAGAATCATCAATAAAGTTGAAGGTAACGCTCGAGTATGAGCCGTCGTATTTCTCGCAGTAGAAATCGCAGTAACGAAGCTCCGAATTGAACTTGCCCGACGTACCGTCTGATTTTTTTACGTTATAATTCATCAGCACATTGTTGAGCGGCCGGACCTCGTAGTCGCTGCCCTTCTCACCGTTTATAACGTAGCTCATAAAAACTTCGTTGTTACAGTGATAGCGCACTATCACCTTTCCGTTTTCGGCCTTCGGGGAAATACTCTCGTAAGCGTCCTTATCGACCAGTACGGCGGCTGACTTAGCAGGGAGGTTCATCCCGGAGCTTATGTATCCGAGCTTCTCCATACCTGCGGTCTTATCGTTACAGAGCTGGACGTAGCTTCCGCCGAAGCTCACGTTTTGAGTTTTGTCGCCGCTGTTGAACAGCACCACTACCCTCTTGTACTTAACGTCCTTAAAGGTATAAGCGAGCACATCCCCGGGCATTTTATCAAGAAATCTTATACTGTCCACAGTACCGATCGACGCGTCGGTAAAGCCGGGAATGTTCTTTCTTATTTCCATAAGTCCCCTGTAATAATCGGAGACGTCGCCGAATGTATATATATCCTCCCAGTTTATCTGATTACGCTTAACTCCGGACTTATAGCTGTTTTCGTCGCCGTCCTTGCTGCGGCACAGCTCCTCGCCCGCGAGCATAAAGCTTATGCCCTGAGATGTAAGAGTAACCGCCGCCGCGAGCTTATTCATTTCCGTTAAGTCCTCGTAGCGCCTGCGGTACTCAGCCTTTGAGCCCTTGACGGATTTAACGAGCTTATCCCACAGCGTAAGGTTATCGTGACAGGACGCGTAGGTCACGCACTGGGACGGAGCCTTTGCCCAGCCCATAGTGCTGTCCGACTGAGCTATAATACCTGTTTTAAGATTGGATTTATTGTTGCCGGACTGTACGAAGCCCGTATCGGTGCCTCCCGTGCTGCCCTTTATCGCGTCGCGGTACATATCGTCAAACGCTCCGATCCTTAAATCGAGCCTTGCGACGTTATCCTGAGTCGCGAGCACGGTGCCGCTGTCGGCTGAGGTGTTGAGGTTCCAAGCCTCGCCGTACATAAGAAGCTTCTTTCCGCCCTCGAGCTTATCGAGAGACGCCCTGATTTTATTCATTGTACCTACGTCGTGAAGCCCCATAAGGTCAAAACGGAAGCCGTCGATATGATATTCCTCAGCCCAGTAGGTCACGGAATCCACCATAAACTTACTGAACATCCTGCGTTCGCTCGCGGTATCGTTGCCGCAGCCCGAGCCGTTGGAATAGCTTCCGTCGGGATTTCTTCGGTAATAATAGTTAGGAACGGTAAGGTTGAACGGAGAGTCCTTCCATTTCTGAGTATGGTTATAAACAACGTCCATAATAACGCCTATGCCGGCTTTATGGAGCGCCTGGATCATAGCCTTACATTCCTTGATACGAACCGCGCCCTTATACGGATTTGAGCTGTAGGAGCCCTCGGGGCAGTTGTAGTTAACGGGGTCGTAGCCCCAGTTATAAACGGAATCCTTACCGCTCTTATCGGTCTCGTCTATTGAGCCGAAATCGTAAAACGGATTTATCTGAACGTAATTTACGCCGAGCCTTTTAAGATAATCAACGCAGGTCGGCTCGTTCCCCGAAACGGAATCGACGGTAGTGCCTTCCTCGGTAAAGGCAAGATACTTACCGCGGTTGTTTTTAGAAACGCCGCTCGATTCGGAAGATGAAAAATCGCTTATCTGAACCTCCCATATCCTCGCGTCCGTTTGTTTATCGACGCTTATATGCCTGTCGTTTTCCCAGCCCTTCGGATTTGTAGAAGCCAGATCTACGATCATACTGCGCTTTCCGTTCACTCCGCAGGCTTTCGCGTAAATATCGGAGGTTTCGTAGGACTTATTCCCCCTCGTTATAACGAAGGTATAGTAGATGTTCTTTAAATCGCCGGGAACGTGGACCGCCCATACTCCGGTGCGCCTGTTTTTAGTCATCGAAGTGATTTTAACGTACTTTTTAGCCGTACTTGAGCGGTAAAACTTCACCCTTACCGCGCGCGCGGTAGGCGCCCATACGCGGAATATGGTTACTTTTTTGCTGTAAATTGCTCCGAGCTCGCCGCTGAAAACGGTTTTATCAAGCTTTTTCGCGTAAGCCTCGTAATCCTTAGCGGCTGAAACGGACGGAGAAATACACATTCCCGCCGAACAAATTATCAATATTAACAGTAAAGAAAATACACGTTTTAATGTCATATTACTATCCCGATTTTCAATCATATTATCTTTAATATTTTAACAAATTAATGACAATATATATTTCTTATTTAGAATTATAAATCAATTGCTTAATTTCTCAACGTAGAAAATAAAGGTCGTTTTTAGTGCATATTCACTATAGAGATTTTTCCCGTCACAAATCCGGGACAACTACATAATATGTATCGAGAAAAACAAACGGAGGAGAAAAATGGAAACTGTAACATATACCGTCCGCAAGGGCAACACCTTATTCGGAATAGCAAATTTCTTCGGGACTACGGTAGAGAAAATACTTCAGGTAAACAACATCCCGAATCCCGATATGATATATGTAGGTCAAAAAATCCTCGTGCCTGTAGACGACGAGGATAAAAACGGATATATCTATATCACGCGTCCCGGGGACACGCTCTGGTCGATCGCTATGAGATTCGGCACAACGGTCGAAAGCATCGCCAAGAAAAACGGGATGTGCAACCCGAATATCCTTTATCCGGGTACCCGGTTATATATTTAAGTAACCTGATTGATATTTGAACTTTTTAAATTTAAAAGGTCGGTAAAACAGCGGTGATAGCTGTCTTGCCGACCTGATCTTTTAGTTTTATCAATCAAGATAGTCCTTGAGCTTCTTGCTTCTTGACGGATGGCGGAGCTTACGAAGCGCCTTAGCCTCGATCTGGCGTATACGCTCACGGGTAACCTTAAACTCGCTTCCGACCTCCTCGAGGGTACGGCTCTTTCCGTCCTCAAGCCCGAAGCGCAGTCTTAACACCTTAGCCTCACGCGGAGTAAGAGTAGCGAGAACCTCCTCGAGCTGCTCCTTTAAGAGCGCGTGGGAAGCCTCGTCGGCAGGCGCGGGAGTATCGCTGTCGGGGATAAAATCTCCGAGGTGGCTGTCCTCTTCCTCACCGATAGGAGTTTCTAGCGATACCGGCTCCTGAGCTACTCTGACTATTTCCCTTACCTTATCGACCGAGATATCGAGCTTCTCGGCGATTTCCTCGGACGAGGGCTCGTGACCTTTTTCGTGAAGGATCTGAGTGCTCACCTTTTTGACCTTATTGATAGTTTCAACCATATGTACGGGAATACGGATCGTTCTTGCCTGATCGGCAATAGCTCTTGTAATAGCCTGTCTTATCCACCATGTAGCATAGGTAGAGAACTTAAAGCCCTTTGTATAGTCAAATTTTTCAACCGCCTTGATAAGACCGAGGTTACCTTCCTGGATCAAGTCAAGGAACTGCATTCCGCGTCCGAGATAACGCTTCGCGATACTTACAACAAGACGCAGGTTAGCCTCGGAAAGACGCTTTTTAGCGTAGATATCGCCCTCGGCAATCTTTATTGCAAGCTCGATCTCCTCCTCGGGTGTAAGAAGCGGCACGCGTCCGATCTCTTTAAGATAAACCTTAACGGGATCGTCGATCGAAATCGCGTCCGAGGAATCGGATTTACCGTCTTCCTTCTTAGATTCTTCCTCGGCAAGCTTCTCAAAATCGATATTCTCGATATCCTCTATGATCTCGATCCCCTGCTGCTCTAAGGAATCATAAAGCTTTTCAAGCTCCTCGGGCTTAAATTCGATTTCACCGAGCGCCTCGATAATTTCATCGTTGGTAAGATTTCCTTTCGATTTACCGAGCTCGGTCAATTCCTTTATAATATTTTTCTTTTCATTTGCTGCCATATGACGTCAATCCTTTCATATACTTATCACTGACGGTTTTCTTTAAGTCGTCTGAGCTGTTCCTGAATATCCTCGATAGACGCGCTGTCCATATCCGAGGTTTTTTGATTATAATATTCTTCCTTAAGTACATTAACATTCTCAGCTAAGGTTTTTTCGTTGACCATCCGCGAAAATTCGGAATTTGCTATCTGAAATATCTTAGCCGTCTCGTCGGGAGTAAAATCCCCCGAAACGGAACTCAAGGCGTCCTCACCGTTTTTAATTCTGTTAGAGAAATATATAAACAGTTTTCGGTTGAAATCGGTCTGGAACCCGCTTTCGCCGATCATTGAAGTGATATCCGAAAGCTTGTCCGGATTTTTTAACAAATAAGCTATTATACCTTCCTCGGCTATAGCCGCGCGGGGCTTTTTATAGCGGTCGGTATTGATCTTATCTTCCCTGCCGCTGAGCTTTGTGCGCATAGCCCTGAATTCGCTTCGGCTTCTTTCGCGGTATTTCTTTTTTCCGGCCTTTTTCAGCTGGTGCTTTACCGAGTCGGGAGAAACTCCTATTTCCTTTGATATTTTAGAAACATAAACATCCTGCTCGATCTCGTTATCAAGCGTCGCGAGTATGCCTACGACCTCGTTAAGATACCCGACCTTACCCTCCGTAAGCTCAATATTATACTTGCCCTTAAGCTTACCGATACGGTACTCAACGTCGTTTCCGCTCGCCTCGATCACATTTTTAAAGGCGTTATGAGCGTTTTCTCCTTTATTCCTGAGAAACTCGTCGGGATCCTTGCCCTCGGGGATAGTGATAACCTTGATAAGAAGTCCCGCGTTTCTTAAAAGCTCTATCGCTTTCGCGGTAGCCTTCTGACCGGCTTCATCGGAATCGTAGCAGATAATGACCTCATCCGCGTACCGCTTCATTAAAAGCGCCTGCTCCGCAGTCAGCGCCGTGCCTAACGTCGCGACGGCGTTCGTAAAACCCGCCTGATTGAGCGCTATAACGTCCATATAACCCTCACAGAGGATCAGCGTCCGTTCGCCGGAATTCTTCGCGTTATTAAGCGAAAAGAGGTTAGCGCTTTTTTTAAACACGGGAGTGTCCGAGGTGTTGAGGTACTTAGGCTTCGCGTCGGTCAGAATACGTCCGCCGAAGGCTATTACGTTGCCCCGTAAATCTATTATCGGGAACATAACCCTGTCGTAAAAGCGGTCGGTAACGGTCCCGTTTTTATTCTGGTAAGCGAGGTTAGCGCTTACGATCTCACTGTTTTTAAAGCCGAGCGATTTAAGATGATTAACGAGCGAATTACGGCTCGCGCCGGCATATCCGAGCCCGAAATGGCGTATAGTCCGCTGAGACAGCGCGCGCCTGTAAAAATAATCGAGTCCCTGAGCGCCTGCTTTACTGTTGAGCTGACTGTGGAAAAACCTCGCCGCCTCACGGTTCGCCTCGAAAATCCTCTTTCTTAAAGCGCTCATAGAGTCATCGAAGCTGTCCTCCGGCATATCCATTCCGGCGCGCTGGGCTAAAAACTTCACCGCGTCGATATAATCGAGATTTTCGATCCTCATAATGAAGGTGATCACATCGCCGCCTACTCCGCAGCCGAAGCAATAAAACGAACCGTTTTCCGTATAAATATTAAAAGAGGGAGTTTTTTCGCCGTGGAAGGGACAAAGCCCGACCATATTCCTGCCCCGGCGTTTAAGACTTACATAGGATGAAGCGACTTCGGTCATATCGTTACGAAGCTTCAATTCCTGTAAGAACCCGTCCGGCAACGGCATAAACTCACCTCCCTGTTTTATTTTTGATATATAGTATAAAAGCTCTAACTTAAATCCTACATTAATAAGTACGAATAAAAACTAAAATTTCCTAAATTTTTTTTAAAAATTTCTTTATTCGCCTGTTTCACGGTACTTTTCGCCTTTTACCGCAACCTCCGTTTCGCCGCTCGTTGCGTCAAGTACATTCTTTTTAAGCGCCTCGAGAGACTCCGACGGAATATGGAATATAAGCCTTACGGTATCGGAAAAGACGGTATCGTCTACAACTCCCCCGCCGTTTAAAACGAGGGTATTGAGCTTTCCGTAACGGTCATAGGAACAGCATATCTCGCACTCGGCACAAACGCTCATAGTCACTATGCCCGAAGCCTCGAGGGCAATTTTCGCGCCCTGAGAATATGCGCGCACCAAACCTCCGGTACCGAGCAGCACTCCGCCGAAGTATCTCGTCACGACCACGACCGCGTCGCATACTCCGGATTTTAAAAGCACGTCAAGCATAGGCACGCCTGCGGTGCCCTGAGGCTCGCCGTCGTCGCTGTAGCGCTTAACACCGCCGTCTCTCAGCACATAGGCGTAGCAGTTATGGCGCGCGTCCCAATGCTCTTTTTTTATTTTATTAATGAACTCCTGAGCTTCTTCTTCGGTTTTAACAGGCTTAGCGTAGCCGATAAACCGCGACCGTTTTTCAACGAACTCATCGCTCGAGGAGGTTTTTATCGTTTTATAACTATCATTCATAATTAATAACCGCTAAAATTATCAGTTTTCATAATTCTTTAAATGAAATATAAATAGTTTTCCTTATAAGAAACAGAAGTTTTTATAAGTACGTCAAAAAGCGTACGCAATTTATTGCGGAGCTTTTTCAGTCATCGCTCGTGCGTGCGCAGCGCGCAACTGAGCGGACAATATAAATTTGATTCCCTTTAAAACGATGAGTTTTTATAAGGAAAAAAGACGGCAGCCGCGGACAAATAAAAATAAGGAAAAAAAGACGGCAGTCGTTAAAAAGCGTACGCAATTTATTGCGGAGCTTTTTCAGTCATCGCTCGTGCGTGCGC
>CAZERR010000031.1:10734-17310 GCA_964514785.1 uncultured Ruminococcus sp.
GGAAAAAAGACGGCAGCCGCGGACAAATAAAAATAAGGAAAAAAAGACGGCAGTCAAAAAGCGTACGCAATTTATTGCGGAGCTTTTTCAGTCATCGCTCGTGCGTGCGCAGCGCGCAACTGAGCGGACAATATAAATTTGATTCCCTTTAAAACGATGAGTTTTTATAAGGAAAAAAGACGGCAGCCGCGGACAAATAAAAATAAGGAAAAAAAGACGGCAGTCGTTGCCGTCTTTTATCTTTTGTCTTTCGTCTTTAAAATCAATATTATTCCATATTGAAACGCTTTTTAAATCTGTCAACACGTCCGCCTGTATCTACTAACTTCTGCTTACCGGTAAAGAACGGATGACATTTTGAACAAACTTCAACACGGATGTCCTTCTTAGTTGAACCGGTCTCGATAACGTTACCGCAAGCGCATCTTATAGTAGTCTGCTCGTACTTAGGATGGATTCCATTTTTCATTTTATTCACCTCATTCGGGATATAATTCATTACAACAGTAGAATTATACTATAGTTTCCTGCAAAATGCAAGCCTTTTTCTCTTATTTTTTGTTTTTTCAGAGCTTTTTTCTTTTTACTTAGGGTTATTTCCTGCTCTCTACATAATTACTGTACTCGTTCAAGCACATATTAAGGCTCTGCATAACCTCGGCGTTTTCCTCGCCGACATAACGGTAGGACTTAAAATTAGCGTTCATCGAGGTTACGTCCTCCTTATCGTCGGGATAACGGAGCACAAAGCCGTAGTCCTTAGCGTTTTTATCGAGCCAAGCCGACGCCTTAGAGAACTTGAACTTGCCCTTTTCCTTACTTCTGAAGCTGACCATAAGTCCGGTCTGGAACTCGCTTCTTCCCGCCTGCGGGATAACAAGGTTGGTTTTAGCCTGGGCCTTGACCTCGGAAAGTCCCTCCTCTTTAATATAACGCTTATACTCGGCTTCGTAAAGCTTTTTCTGCTCGTCGTAGCTGACGTAGGCGTACTTGACGTAAAGGCTTATCCCCTCTTTCTCAGCCGCGGCAAGCAACTTATCAAGGCTCTTTTCCGCCAAGGGGTTTAGTTTATAGCCGCCCTTATCAACTAAATCGGGCACATAGGTCTTTTCAAGGGGCGTAGTTTTATTCACAACGCGGAGAAGCTCCTCGTTATGGTTTTCTTCTTCGGCGGCATAGGAGGAGGAATTTTCCCTTACGGAGCTGTTAATAAAGAAATGAACTCCGGTGATGATTCCGCCTGCGACAATTCCGACGATCAGGGCGACTACGAGTATTCTAAGTAGATTGAGCTTAAGATTAGACGCGCCTAAGCCGCCCGAGGATTTCGGATATACCGCGCTTTTATACTTCCTTTTTTTAGGAGGCTTGAACTTAAAGGTCATACCTCTCCTGCCCCTGCTGTAATGGGAACGTTTATACATAGGATTATTTTATCTCCTTAGTTTCAATTTCTTTCTTCGCCATAGCGATAAAGTCGGAAAGCGGCATCGAGCCTAAGTCTCCGTCCTTTCTGTGGCGCACCGATACGGCGTTGTTTTCAATATCCTTATCGCCTACTACGAACATATAAGGAACCTTCTGGAGCTGAGCCTCACGGATCTTATAGCCGATTTTCTCGCTTCTGTCGTCGATTTCAACGCGCATACCCTCAGCCTCAAGAGCCTTCTTTATATCGTAAGCGTAGTCGAAGTGACGGTCGGCGATCGGTAAGATCTTAACCTGAGTCGGAGCGAGCCACATCGGGAACGCGCCGGCGTACTTCTCGATAAGAAGCGCTAAGGTCCTCTCGTAACAACCGATAGAGGTACGGTGGATGATATAAGGATTCTTCTTTTTACCGTCCTTATCGACATATTCCATACCGAATTTTTCCGCGATCATACCGTCGATCTGGATCGTTATAAGGGTATCCTCTTTTCCGTATACGTTCTTGATCTGGATATCAAGCTTAGGGCCGTAGAAAGCCGCCTCTCCGATTCCGATTTCATAAGGAACCTCAAGATGTTCAAGGATCCTGCCCATCATATCCTGAACAGTATTCCATTCTTCTTCCGTTCCGATGAATTTTTCACGATCGTCGGGATCCCACTGAGAGAAACGGTAGCTTACATCCTCATAAAGCCCGACGGTTTTCAGCATAAATATCGCGAGCTCAAGACAATTCTTAAACTCATCCTCAAGCTGCTCGGGAGTACACATAAGGTGTCCCTCGGAGATAGTGAACTGGCGTACGCGGATAAGACCGTGCATCTCGCCCGAAGCCTCGTTACGGAAAAGAGTTGAGGTCTCGTTATATCTAAGCGGTAAATCACGGTAGGAGCGCTGACGGTTGAGGTAAGCCTGATACTGGAACGGGCAGGTCATCGGACGAAGCGCAAACACCTCGTCGTCCTTTTCCTCATCGCCGAGTACGAACATACCCTCCTTATAATGGTCCCAGTGACCGCTGATTTTGTATAAATCGGACTTAGCCATAAAGGGCGTTTTAGTTAACAGCCAGCCGCGCTTCTGCTCCTCATCCTCAACAAAACGCTGGAGAAGCTGAATGATCCTCGCGCCCTTGGGAAGAAGGATCGGAAGCCCCTGACCGATAACCTCGCTGGTTGTAAAGAGCTCAAGCTCACGTCCGAGCTTATTATGGTCGCGCTTTTTAGCCTCCTCCATCATTGTGAGGTGCTCCTCAAGCATAGAAGCCTTCGGGAAAGCTATACCGTATACGCGGCACAGCTGAGCGTTCTTAGCGTCGCCGCGCCAGTAAGCGCCTGTTGTAGCTGTCAAGGCGATAGCCTTAATCGCGCTTACGTCCATAAGGTGAGGACCGGCGCAGAGGTCGGTGAAATCGTCCTGCTTATAGAAGCTTATCTTCTCTCCCTTATCGCTGTGCTCCTTACAGAGCTCAACCTTATACGGCTCGTTCATATCCTCTAAAAGTTTAACAGCCTCATCGGGATCAAGCTCGAATTTTTCGAGAGCGATCTTCGACTTAACGATCTTCTTCATCTCGGCTGTGATTTTATCTAAGTCCTCGGAAGAAAACGGCTTCTCAACGTCAAAATCATAATAGAAGCCTGTATCCACCGCGGGACCTATCGCGAGCTTAGCCTCGGGATAAAGACGCTTAACAGCCTGAGCGAGAACGTGAGAGGCAGTATGCCAGAACGCCTTTTTACCGTTTACGTCGTCAAAGGTCAGAAGCTCGACCTTACAGTCCTTAGTTACGGGAGTTCTCAGGTCGCACACCTCGCCGTCTATTTTAGCGGCGCATACGGACTTATAAAGTCCCATTCCGATTGATTTCGCAATCTCGGCAGGAGTAATATTCTCCTCGTACTGATTTACTACTCCGCCCTTTAATTCAACATTTAACATAGTGATTACTCCTTGCTTTATTTTAAAGTAAAAAAGCCCCAATATTCCTTTAAGGAATATTGGGGCGATAGCTTACATATCGCGGTTCCACCCAACTTCGGTATAAAACCCTCGAATACCTTTAACGGAGTTACCCGCCGCGCCATTTCCTGCACGGAGCTCAGAGGCGGTAACAAAAGACTGCTTTTACGCGCTTGCACCGACCGCGCGCTCTCTTAAAAAAGCACATTCCTTTATCGTGTCCTCATCAAAGCTTAGGATAAGTATAATACTGAATATTTAAAATGTCAATACAATTTTTAACTATTTATATCTTCAATTAATTTATCGATTTTTTCCATATCGACGTCGCTTACGGGAGCGTCGGAGTGAAGCTCGCGCGCTTCCTCGTTAGAAGCTAAAACGCCTTCCTCAAAGGTCTCGACCTTATCCTTCTCGACTAAAATAGCGTCGTCGTCGCTCTCGTTATCGGGAGCGATAACGAGGTTATCATCTTCGCCTTTATCGCCGTAGCCGTACTCGTATTCGTAATCCTCGGTATATTCCTCGTCCGGAGCGGTAACGTAGTTCTCCGACTCGCCGGAAACGTAGGAATAATCGTAGTCGTAATCGCCGGTCTGCTCCTCGGGAGCGACAACGGTATTATCCTGGAACGCTCCGTATACTCTCTGCTCCTCGTCGAAATCGTCAAGGTCGTACTTTAAGAGCTGTTCGTCAACGGTATAATTCTTTCTCGAGATCTCGAGATTAAAGAAAACGATATAAAGCCCCATAGCAAAGAACGCGAAGGAAATAACGTTTTCGGAATAATCGAGCCCGTGATAAATGATCGAGAAGATGTTATAAACTCCGGACGCGATACCTATAGCCGCAAGCGGAAAGCCGTATAAAAACAGCGACTTAACGGGATTTTTACCCTTGACCGTAGCTATTACCATACCGAGCTTAAACAGGAAAATCATCGCGAAGGCGTAACAGAAAAGCCTAAGCGGATTTATCGAGTAGATCGACATTGTTCGGTTATTGAGAAATTCGTTGATAAGGATCAAACCGCCCCAAACCGGCATAGTAAGGAAGAGCGCGCCCATCCTCGGCAGGAAGTTTCTTCCCTGCAAATGCGCCAGAGCGATTATAACCATACAAATCGAAGTCAGCATTCCGAACACGGTCATAGCGATAATAAATAGATCGGTAGTTCCGTTTTGAAGCGCGAGAATAAGCGTCAGCGCCGATTTAGACGCAATCATCGCCGCCGAGATCACTGCGAATACAGCGGCAGGAATATTCTTTGAAAGAATATACACAGGCGAGGTTTTCTTATCTATAGCGACAAAAACGATATTCACGGCAAACATCGAGAGCACAAGCCCAACGACTATATAAGACGCAAAATTTGCATAACCTTTATCGCCACTGCCGCTAAAGCGAGCGGGATAAAAGATATCCAACATAATTTAGATTTCATATTTTTACACTGCTTTCTTTCATATATTATGTAAAGCGAACATATTATATTTTAAGACAAACCGTCCCTTATGTCAAGAAATAATATTAAAAAGCTGAGGATTAGAGTGAGAATATGAAGAAAAAAATAACGGCACTTTTGGTAATACTCGCTATAATGGCGGCTGTACCGCTTTTTTCAAACCTGAAAAGCATAAAATTCCCGAAGGATAACCCGAAAAATCTTACAAAAACGGAGATCATTACCCGCACCGCGGCTAATAATTTCCGGAAGCATTATTGCAGGGAAACGATCAAAGCGCTGGTTTTAATTCTTAATTCGAATTATAAAGCAGGCACGCTCGATAAAAACGATATGATAAAAAAATCGGATTTTATTAAGAAATTCAGGAAAGGGAAAGAATATTATTCTTTAATAGAAAATACAGTTAAGGAAAATGCAGACAACTGCATCTCCTACAAGGGAAAAGCCGCCTCTATCCCCTACTTTAAGGTATCTAAAGGATATACTGACAGCAGCAAAAAATACCCTTACCTTAAAGCCTGCGCGTGCCCGTGGGACACCCGAAAAAAAGATTTTAAAAACAGCGAAAAAACTGTCGGCATAAGCATAAACACCCTAGACAAGCTATGTGCTATGGGGCTTGATTATAAAAGCGCCGTTGATCATTTTATGAGCTTATAAGCGATACCTTGACAACATTTCAATTATAAAATAAAATAGCCCTGAAAGGTTGTGATTTTATGATCAATAATCAAAATGAGGGCATTTCAAAATATTTTTATTCGGCGGGGCTTTTTGACGTTCAGGTTCAAAATGTACTCACCGGTATCGCAAAGCTGCGCGCCGACGAGCAAAGCTTTTCCGAATATTTCAACAAAAACTGGGCGCCTGCGTTTGAGCTTTCCGAGGGATTTTATATACTTATCTCCCGCGCCGGCTCAGTCTACTCAAAATATGTAAGCTCGCTTACGGAGGATATAACCGAAAATAAGGTCAACACTTATACAGCGCTGAGTATGCTTCATACACGCGCCGCTCAGCAGTACCTCGAGATACTCACTCTCGTTAAAAACGGCTTTTCGGACGGAGCGTTCGCAAGATGGCGCTCGATGTATGAGCTTTTTGTTATAGTTTCATTCATCCATAAATTCGGCGAGGCTGTTGCCGAAAAGTTTATTGAGGCTTCCGAGTCCGAGGACCGCTACGACTGGGCGATGGAGAGCGGAGTTTTCCCCGAAAACAAACGTCACGTCACCTTCGGCGATATTTTAAAGCACTGCGATATTGACGCCGACGTATGGAAGGAGAATTACACCGTAGCGAATCAAACAGTCCACGCCTCACCGCAGGGAACATTCGGACGGCTCGGGGCTCAGGACGGAAAAAAACAGCTTTCGCTCAGAAGCGGCTACGGGATCGCCGCGCCTGCGATCCACTGCGCCAACACTCTCGCGCTGATCTCGTCGATGTTCTTCTCGGTTTTTCCCGAGGAAAAAACCATGAATAATATGTCGCTCGCGGCAAAGCTGCTCGACGAGCTCACAACCGTTTACTGTGATATCCACGACAGCTTATTCCCCGGGGATGAAGGCTGAAAACAAAACGCCTTCTTCCGTTTTAAATCCGTTTCGTTATACTTAAACTGTATTATTTCACTAAAAATCAAGCGCGGTACAGAAACTGATATGCTCCCTTTATGGAAGACAGTGAAATAAAAAATCACTGTTAACTATGAA
>CAZERR010000032.1:0-16778 GCA_964514785.1 uncultured Ruminococcus sp.
TTATCGCATACTTATAAAGCTCGACCTGCTTTCGGTAGAGCCGGGACAAATCGGAAGCATCCCCTACCCTGTCGGTTTTATAATCGACTATTACCGCCTCGCCTTTTTCAAAGAACACGAGATCAATTGCGCCCTGCATTATTATTTCCTCGTTATCAAATTCAGGGGCATAGCTACTTGCGGGGATTTTTACCGTAAACTGGTATTCCCTTTCATAGCTGTCGCTGTTGAGCACACGGCGTATAAGCCCGGAGCTTAAAAACCTTTCGAGCTTATCGTAATCAAGCAGCTCAAGCTGACGCCCGGTCAAAAAACCGTTTTCCTCTAAGCGCTTCGCCTCGGCTTTACAGTCCTTAACGGCATTTTCAATATTGCATCGCTCCATAAAGTTATGAAAAGCGGTGCCTTTCTCGGCGCCCGAGCTCTTTTTATCGGTAACGAACGCGGGCTTTCTTAAAAGCTTATTAAAAATCCTGTTATCCATATGCGAAAGCTCTGAGGCGCTTACCTTCTGAGGTAAGCTTAAAAGCTTCTTATCCTCGTATTCAAAGCCTATTCTGTCCTTAAACCTTTCAAGGAACTCCTCGTCGACCTGAGGGCATTCGGCAGGCGCGGCGCTTCTCTTAACCGGAGCATGCGGAGTCTCAAGCGGCTGAGCGTCGGAGATGATCTCAACGCTCCAAGGCTTATCGGTCTCCTTATAATTTGTATAATCGGGCTTAATATTCGTACGGATATCGCAGGACGGATTAGCAAGCGCGCAGGTGAAAATCCAGTCGCTGTATGAGCTCATGCTCTTTACAACATAAGGCGGAATCGGATACGACGCGATTTTACTCTCGAGCTTTAAAAGATACTTCTCCGGAGCCTTACTCGACGCGGTTACGATCAATCGTTCCCTCGCCCTTGTTAAAGCGACATAAAGCACCCTCATTTCCTCGGAAATCATAGAATCCTTCTGCATAAGCGAGAGGGCTTTTCTTTCAGTCGTTTCATACTTTAAGATATCCTTTTTTATCCTCATACCGATACCGAAATCCGCGTTTAAAACAACATCGCTTGAAGCGTCGCGGAGATTAAACGAAGTCGATGTACTGCTGAGAAATACGACCGGAAACTCAAGCCCTTTACTCGAATGGATACTCATTACCCTTACTGCGTTTATAGAGCCGTCCTCGGGGCTTCCTGCGGAATTAATAAAGGTTCCGCGCTCCTTCATACGGTCGATATAATTAATAAACGCGGTAAGAGTTTTATATCCGTTCGCGGCATAGGTACGGGCGTAATCCTGTAGTAAATATAGGTTATCCGCGTTGAATTTTTCGCCTGCCATAGCGATACAGTCAAACGAAGTAAGGCTTAACAGTATTCCGATAAGCCTGTCAACCGTCGCAGTAACGCTTACGGTTCTCATACGGTCGATAAACTCAACGAAACGCACACACTTTTCGTCGGTGCTGTTTTTTAAAGCGATATAAAGCGGACTCTTTCTGTCGCCTATTCGAAGCTTTGCCAAATCATCGGGAGTAAAGGAAAACATCGGACTGAGCATAACGGAAACAAGAGGGATATCCTGAATCGGGTTATCGATTATCCTCAGCAGGTTAAGCATAAGCTTGATCTCCGGGGAGTCAAAAAAGCTGTCTTTCTCCTCGCTCACGGTAGGAACAGCGTATCTGCTCAGCGTATTCAAAAAGGTTAAAGCACGACGGGTATCGCCCTTAGGACTTCGCAGGAGTATCGCGATATCGCCGTAGGTTATTTCACGCAGCTTTTCCTCACCGTTTTCCTTAACCTTGACCTGTAGTTTTTCTTCGTTTATAAGCTTAATAATCTTCTCGGCTACGGCGCACGCCTCGACGCTGAGCTCGGTTTCGTTGTTCTCCTCATCAACATTCGAAGTATCCACAAGCATAAGCTCGGTATTTAACGAATCGGACTCGGCATAATCGGCTCCGTATACAAGCTCCTCCCCGGAAGTATAGCTCAGCCCTCCTATCTCCTTCGACATAAGAGTTGAGAAAATAAAGTTGCACGCCTGAGTTATACCGAGACGGCTCCTGAAATTTCTATCGAGTATTATCTTAGCGGGATAGTTTTCTTCAGCCTCGCTGTAGTCGTTATAGGCGTCCTTATATCCGATAAAGATTTCGGGCTTAGCCTGACGGAAGCCGTAAATACTCTGCTTAACGTCGCCGACGACAAAAAGGTTGTTCCTATCCCTGCTGACGGCGCGGAAAATCAAATCCTGAACCTCGTTGATATCCTGAAACTCATCGACCATTATCATATCGAACATGGAAGATATTTCCGCGGAAATATCGCTGTAGGTGATCTCTCCGCCGTTATTTTCGCACAAAAGCTCGACCATAAGCTCCTCGACGTCGGAGAAATCAAGAATATTCTTCTCGCTTTTAAGCGCGGAAAACTCGTCGCGGAATTTTCTTATACAATCGAAAAACGTCTTTATCACGGGGTAATTATACTCCGTGTTTTTTTCTATATCAGAAATATTCTTATCGAAAATCCCGCTGAGCTTCTTTATTTCATCCTTATAAATATCACGAAGATTTTTAATATTCTCCTTACAGCTGTCATCACCGGAGCCCCTTATAATCGGGAATTTCGTAAAAGATACTCCCTCGACGGCTTCTTTTATTTCATCCCAGTTAAACGTCTTAACGGCACCCTCGAGAGTTTCAAAAAGCAGGCTGTCGCTGTTCAGCGTTGTACGAAGCTTTTCAAGCTGCTCGGGCTTTAAGTACTCATCCTTATCAAGAAAGCTAAAGCATGAGGAAATAAGCTGACGGCAATACGAAATACAGTCATCGGCGTATTTAAGAAGATATGTAAAATACGGCGTTTTTTCAAACGGCATATCATAAAACAGCAGCATTTTATCCATCCAGCTGTCCATAAACGGAACGGATGTCAAAAAAACGTAGGTGCTTAAAATATGCTTTCTTAAATTCTCGTCGTTACGATAAGTGCAGACTGAGTTTAAAAGGCGCTTGAACCCGGCGCTGTTTTCATCATAAAAGCTTTCGAGCGCGTTATCGAGAGCTTTCTTTTTAAGAATCGAGAGCTCGCCCTCGTCCGCGATCCTAAAATCGCTTTGAATATTCAGCTTATAAAAATAGCTGCGTATAAACTCGGCACAAAATCCGTCTATAGTAGAGATTTTCGCGCTGTATAACAGCCGGCGCTGATTAAGGAGATATGTGTTGCCCGGGTCTTTCTCAAGAAGCTTATTAAGCGCCGCCTCTATTCGTGAACGCATCTCGGCGCTTGCGGCGCGGGTAAAGGTCACTATCAGCATACGGTCGATAGAAACGGGATTCTCGCTGTCGGTAATCGAGTCGATTATTCTTTGAACCAGCACGGCGGTTTTTCCGGAGCCTGCCGCCGCGGAGACGAGAACAGAGCCGTTTCTTGCTTCGATAGCGTTTTTCTGCGCGTCGGTCCAGCTCATATCAGCCATCATCCTCATCTCCTTTAAGATTATTATAAACCTGCTTAGGCGACGCCTCGCTCTTAAAGCGGTAATCGTCTTCGTAGGTATGCAGGCAAACGCTGTCAAACGGACAGTATGCGCAGCCGTCGGCAACGCCCTTTATCGGCGAAGCGCTGATTTTACCGTCTAAAAGCTCTTTGCCCATACTTCTGACTATATCGTCAATATGCTTAAAAATCACCTTAAACTGCTCAGAGGTCGCGAGGGTGTCGGAATACTCTCCGTCCTCGACCTTTTTCGAGAGCTTGATAAACCTGCCGAGCCTGTCCATATGGTTAAGAACATTTTCGTCATTTAAAATGAGTCCGTTCATCTTAAAATTGCTATCGAGCTGAGAGGTTATTTTTTCATCGGTAGTATACTTATCGCCGTCTATATCCTTAGCGGCGGAGGGCATATACAGCACTCCCGAGGGAATGAGCTTTTTGCCGAAGTATTTTTCGCCGTTCTCACATACACACTTTAGATAAAGCAGCATCTGGAGGTTTATACCGTAGA
This sequence comes from uncultured Ruminococcus sp., assembly GCA_964514785.1. Classification (GTDB taxonomy): domain Bacteria; phylum Bacillota; class Clostridia; order Oscillospirales; family Acutalibacteraceae; genus Ruminococcoides. The sequence continues at coordinate 4,013 of CAZERR010000032.1, forward strand.
GGATCTCGTACAGCTTAAACACCTTATTTCCGGTCTTATAATCAACGACACGGATGTACTTCTCGTTCTCGTTTTTATCAAGCGTATCAACGCGGTCGATATATCCGTTTACCGATACGCTTCTTTCTTCGTCGATATCCACTCTGTATGCCGGAATCTCACCGCCGATATTAAGCTCATAATCCACAGGCACGAAATCCGAATACATAAGACCGCGTATAAGCTCCTTTGTAAGGGTGAAGATATTTATTTTAAGCCTCTCGAAAAGAGTTAAGAATGACGCAGATTTATCCTCAAGACCGCCGAGGTTTTCCTCAGCGTATTCAATAAGGATCGAATCGATATCACTCTTTATATCCTCGTCGCTTAAAGAATTCAAAACGGATTTATTATTCTTTGTAAGAAATTTCTCCAGGAAAAAGTGAACGATATTTCCGAACTGGATCGCGTCGATCTCAGCCTTTCTGCGCTCCTTTGCCTTTAAGCCGTAGTTGCAGAAATACTGAAACGGACAGAGGTTATACTTCTCTATCCTCGAAGCGGAGATCATCATATTCCTTCCGAACAGGCTCTCGGATACGCTCTTATCAGCGATTTTAAACGCTGACTTTGAAGCCGTGCTTTCAAGCTTATCGAGCGCCGGGCGGTAATCGGAATCGGATTCAAAATACGCCTTTAAGGCGTTGGTACGCGGCGAAGCGTTCAAGAAGCTCTTAGCGAGATATTCAAACGCCTGAGTTTCGCAATAAAGCTCCTCTTCCTCGTTTTGGTTTAAAAAGCTAAATTCGTTAACGCTCTTAAAAAGCCTTCTTATTTCCGTAAAGATAACGGAAGGCTCATAAATATTCCCCGAAAAATCCGACGCGTATGTACTTACAAAAAGCTTATCGCAGGTAGAGGTCAGCGCGCAGTACGCGAGGTATGTTTCGTGGCACGAAAGCTCCTCAAGGCTGTCCGTAAGAGGAATATTGTTCTCAATAAGTATACGGCGCTCATTCTCGGAGAAAACCCCCGCTGTCTTCGGAACGGAAGGGAATTCGCCGTCAACTGCTCCGATTACGAAAACTGCTTTTTCGTCATTCAAACGAACCCTGTCGGCTGTTGCGACAACGACCTCGTCACGATAGCGCGGTATATCGCTAAGCTTAATATCGCCGAGCTTAAAATCAAGGTATTCCTTATACTTTTTAAGGCTGAGCTTACTTTCGCCGACCGCGGCGGTCAGCTTCTCGAGCGACTCAATCATAAGATTGTACGCTCTTACTTCCTCGTTAGCCTCAAACAAAAGCCCCTGAGCCTCGAGCTTATCGTACAATAAATCTACCGCTTTTTCGATCTCAAAATATTCGCACAGCTTATAAAGCTCCTTTGAGATCGTCAGTCCGTCCGCGTCCTTACACGCCAATTTAAACTCAGCGAGCGGAGTTATTATATACTGCCTCAGCTTTTCAAGCTTACGAAGCTTTTTCTCATCGCTTTCGGTCATCGCCTCAAATCCGTTCGGATTTTCCGCAAACTCCTTTTTAAGGTCGGAGCGGTCGAGATCCCATACAAAAATATAGTTTTCAAGTTCTGAGATCTCATCGACCGATAAGGGCGTCAGCCCCGTTTTAAGCATAGACAAAAGCGAATCCCTGTCGAAGTTGTTTATAACCGTCTCCAGCGCCGAGCAAACAAACCTTATAACGGGCTTAGTAAAAATATCGCGGGGAATATCCATAAAATAAGGTATCCCATACTTTTCTAGAGCGACGTCGAGCACGCCGATATACTTAGAGCTGTCGCGGCAGATCACCGCCGTTTCGCGGTATTTAAAGCCCTTATCGATTATAAGGCTTTTGATTTTCCGCGCGATATACTCAACCTCGTTTTTAATATCCGAGGCGGTATAAATCTCAATATTTTCAGGCTTGTCCGAAAAGCTCTCACGGTTAAGACGAAAGATGTTTTTTTCTAAAAAAGAAATATCTTTATTGGCTGTGCGTTTAAATTCAGAAAGAATAATGTCCGGCTTTTTTTCGATACCGTTCTCACGGGCAATGCGTTTTATCGCCTTTACGGTACGGCTTGTTGTAGCAAAGATCTCGCTGTTCTTCTCGTTGATATCAATATTTAAGGTTATATAAAAGTCCTTAGACTGAGCCATAAGTACCCTGATGATTTCGAGCTGCTGATATGTAAAACCCGAGAACGAATCGACAACTATCGTATAATCCTCGAATGTTCTTTCACATAAAAGTATATCCTTGAGGCGGTTTAAGTTCTCAAGCGGGTCAACGTAGGTTTTTTCAAGCAGCGCCTCGTATGCGTTAAGAATAAGCGAGGTCTCCGAAAGCTTCTTTTTAAGCGTTTCGTTTTCAACATTCTCCGCCGCGCTGTCGAGTAGATCAAAGCCGATATTGTTTTTTCTGCACTCCTTAAGCGAATGTATCATCAAATCGAGTACTGATTTTTTTGTTTTCGGGGAATTGAAAATATTAAGCTTATCCTTTACCTCGTCGATCGCTCTGCTCATTATTATTTTACGAACGCCGTCGTCGATCACGTTTTCCGGGATATTGCCTGTATTTTTAAAGACATAGTTAGAAAGCCTCGTAAAGCCGAAGACCTTGACCTCCCGGCTTAAACCGGCGCCGAGCAGTTCGAGAAAATCGCTCTCGGTTTCAAACGAGCTCTGATCGGGCACGAGCATAAGGAGCTTTTTATCGCCTTTTTTACACAGATCCGCCGTTATTTTTTCAGCGAGGACAGTCTTTCCGCTGCCGCTTTTTCCGAGTATAAGCTGAAGCATTTTTTCACTTCCTTTTATATGCGCTAAATGTATTTTAACACACTTGATGTCCGATAAATGGTACTAAGAGAATAATGAGCAAATTTTTTCAAAATATTCGGCTATTTTAAATTTGAATTTATACTCTCCTGCGGTCATCAGGCGGTATTCTTCATCGGTTGTTTTTTCTTTTAAAGCATTATAATCGAGCGACGCCCCTACGCATACCGAAGGATACATAACGCACCACCAGTTATGCCCCGAGCCGCTGCCTATAGTTATGCGAAGGGAGTTATAAAATCCCGCGGGCATAGTGATATCGCCGTAATATCTCGTATCAAAAAACATCCTCTTTATCTCGGCTTTTACGGGATAATCGTATCCGTTTCTCACGACCTCGGTTTTAGCAGCGTCGGCGATCGCCTGAAGCTGTTTAGCGGACAGCTCCTCGGCATCTTTTAAGCTTTCGGCGTTTCGGTAAAGGGATTTCGTATATTCAAGAACCCTGTCGCGAACCTTCAGCTTTAGGCTCTGGTCGGCTTTTGAGTCGGAAGCCGCGAGTATATGAAGCCTGAAAACTTCGCGGCTGATGTTTTTACACTGAGCGCTGAACGGGATAAATGTAAAGAGAATACAAACCGCCGTCGCGGCGCATATGGATTTAATAAATAATTTCAAACAAAAAACCTGCCTTTATTCTTTATCAGAATTATTGGCAGGTTTATAAAAGTTTAATCAGTTACTTCGCAGCCGGTTTTTAACGGCTCGGCAAGGAAGACCTTATCGTAGCTTTGAGAAAGTGTTTTCATACACTTCTCAGCCTTTTTTAAGTTGTTGAATACCGCGAAAACAGCTGAACCGGAACCGCTCATACACGCTCCGAGCGCCTTTTCCTTAAGCATTATTCTCTTTATATCCTTAATGCCGTCGAGGTCGAGCGCGACCTCAAAATCATTCAGCATAGTCGAGGTCACCATATAGATATCCCTAGCGTAAATCGAGCGAACCATCTCGGCGGTAAATTCGGGATGACTGAGCCCGGCGCTGTCGATCCTTGAATATGCCTCGGCGGTGCTTACGCTGAAATCAGGCTTACAGATAACGATATGGCACTTCGGCATACTTACCATTTTTTTCAGGGTAGTGCCCGTACCGCTTGCGAGGCGGGTGCCTCCTACGATACAAAACGGAATATCTGCGCCGATTTTAGAGCCGATCTCGCACAACTCGTCCTCTTTAAGATATGTATTAAAAAGCTTGTTCAAAGCGACGATAACCGCCGCGCCGTCCGCGCTTCCGCCGGCGAGTCCCGCCTGAGTCGGGATATTCTTTTCTATAGTTATTTTAATTCCGGGGTTTTCGGTTTTCGTATAGTTAAAAAACGCCGCGGCGCACTTATAGGCGATGTTTTTCTCGTTACAGGGAACGTCGGGATAATCGCAGAATATCTCAATATCACCCGTTTCGGTTTCCTCGACCGTAATATAGTCATAAAGGCTTACCGCCTGCATAACCATACTTACATCGTGGTAGCCGTCGCTTCTTCTTCTGAGAACGTCGAGCGAAAGATTGATTTTCGCCGGAGCCTTAACCTTTACTTTCATTTTTCAGTTCCTCAACAAATTCCTCGATCCTCTTTAACGCCTTTTTGATATTTTTAAGCGACTGAGCGTAGGAAATACGCACAAATCCCTCTCCGGACTCTCCGAAGGCGGTACCCGGAACGACCGCGACTCTCTTCTCCTTAACGAGACGGGTCGCGAACTCATCGCTTGAAAGCCCCGTAGATTTTATGCACGGGAAGGTATAGAAGGCTCCGAGAGGTTCAAAGCAGGTAAGCCCTATTTCGTTGAGCTTACCGACGATAAGACGGCGCCTTATATCATAATCTTTTCTCATTTCAAGAACGTCGCTGTCGCCGTTTCTGAGTGCCTCGATAGCCGCGTACTGAGCGGTAGTGGGAGCTGACATTATCCCGTACTGGTGAAGCTTCGTGATCTCACCGATCACAGGCTCGGGACCTAAGGCGTAGCCCAAGCGCCATCCGGTCATAGCGTAAGCCTTTGAAAATCCGCTTACTACTACTGTTCTCTCCTTCAGGCCGTCGATCTCAGCTACGCTGACATGATTTTTACCGCCGTAGGTGAGCTCGCCGTATATCTCGTCGGAAATAACCATAAGGTCGTTTTCGATTATAACATCGGCGATAGCCTCTAAATCCTCGCGCTCCATAATAGCGCCGGTGGGATTATTCGGGAACGGAAGCACTAAGAGCTTAGTCTTATCGGTAACAGCCGCTAAAAGCTCCTCACGGGTAAGGCGGAAATTATTCTCAGCCTTAGTCTCGATTATAACAGGCGTACCGCCCGCCATATATGTAAGCGGAGTGTAGCACACGAACGCGGGCTCGGGAATAAGCACCTCGTCGCCCTCGTTTACGAGCGTACGGAACACAAGGTCGATAGCCTCGCTTCCGCCGACAGTAACGATAACGTCGGTATCGCTGTTATATGAAACATTAAAGCGTCTTTTATAATATTTAGCGATCTCACTGCGAAGCTCAGCGAAGCCGCGGTTCGGAGTATACCAGGTCTTACCCTTTTCAAGAGTGGTTATACCCGCCTCGCGGATATGCCACGGCGTCTGGAAGTCGGGCTCGCCGATTGAAAGGGAAATAACGTTATCCATCTCGACGGCAATATCAAAAAACTTCCTGATACCCGAGGGCTTGACCTGTTTTATTTTATCATTAATAAAATCTTGGTAATTAATCAAAGGACCATACTCCTCCCGTCGCCTTCCTCGTCATCAACGAGGCTCAGACCTCCGACCTTATAGGTTTTGAGCATAAAATGAGTAGCCGTAGCTTTTATTCCGTCAACACAGGAGATTTTGCGCGCGACGAACGAAGCGACGTCCTGCATTGACGCGCCCTTTACCATAACGGAAAAATCGAAGGCTCCCGCCATTAAGTACATCGAGGAAACCTCCTCGAACGCCATAATAGTCTTGGCGATTTCATCAAAGCCCGTTTCTCTCTTCGGGGTTACCTTAAGCTCGATAATAGCAGTAACTCCGGCGTCGGGGACCTTTTCCCAGTCTACTATAGCCTGATAGCCCTTGATAACTCCGCTCTGTTCATACTCCTTAATCTGAGCGTTGATATAATCCTCGGGCTCTCCGAGCATAAGCGCGAGCTCCTTTGATGTAAAGCTGCTGTTTTCACTTAATAATTCCAATAATTTATCCATAGTAACCTCCGCGTAAGAATAAATAAGATTTTACGGTTTTGAATATTATACTGTCTGCAGGGCAGGGTTGTCAACCTTAGCCTCCAGGTCAACGCAAACAGAAGTAGCTATACAGAAAAGCTCGCTGTTGCCCTTGCATATATCGAGCTCGTAGTCATTTGAATTCAAAAAGCTCCTCCGGTGGCTCATAACGAGGGAATTATCGGCGTCGATAATATCAAAGCTGTTTACGCTTATATCGCCTCTGATAAGCCACGAATTGCCGTAAAAATAGCACGACGGAGATTTCGAGCTCGTATTTATAAAGAATTTGATGTTATGATTTCCGCTGGATATCGAATAAGCCTTTAAAGCAGGAAGCGGAAGTCTGTGGATCTTAACGATCACACGGCCTGAGACGTCGGAAATATACGACGAATTCTTAGAGCCGCTTACAAAATACTTATCTCGTCCATGCTCGTCAAAAACAATAAAAAGACTGTCGCCGACTGTTTTATCACGTTTGATATAAAACTTCATAATTATCACCGATAATATTATTTGCAAAATATTTCGATTTATAAGCAAAAAAGCGTGCGCGCTGAAAGTGAGGATGATTTTCAGTCATCGCTCGTGCGCACGCAGCGTGCTGCCGAACGGACAACATAAATTATTTTTTTGCAGGAGTTACCCGTTTATCCGGATAATCAATATTAAAATATAGTATAAATCAATTATAATATATTGTTGTAATTTCCTGCCAAATAAAAATATACCGCGAGTTCCCTCACGGTATATTATAAAACATATTTGATATTTTTACAATAATATTTACAATAGTTTAATCAAATAAGATGTCTCGGGATACGGTGCTTTCTCAGCATATAGTGCGCGCCTAAAAGCGGCTCGTACTTATTAAGATACACGCTCGTCATACCGAGCATATACCAGAACCACAGCACCATAAAGCTGATATCGAACAGCAGCGCTTTTTCAAACAGTGAGTAAACGAGATATCCGCAGCAAAACGCGAACAAACACGGCAGGATATCCTGGGAGCCGGCGTTCTGGCGTTTAAAGAGGTTAAACACGATATGCTTTCCGAATTTAAGCCCCCATATAGCGAATATCAAGAATCCCACGATTCCCGTTGAAACTATTATAGTCAAATACCCGTTATGGATATCGCTGTTGTGATAGCTCAGGCTAAGGGTACCGTCGAGGTACTTCTGACTGTATTCTATAATATTTCCGTTGCTTATTCCGAAAACAGGGCTTAGCTTAAAGAGCTTGACGCTCTCTTTTAAGAGCTTGATTCTTCCGCTGTCGATATTTTTATTGACGTGAGAGAAGGTAATAGCCTCGGGACCCGTGATTTCGTTTACGCTTACGACCGCCTGCTTGTCTATCTTATTTGAAGAAACCAGCTTTGAGATCTCGCGCTGGCATATAGTCCTTACCATAAACGCGGTCAGTACGACGTAAGCGGCGGCAACGATCACCGCAAAACTTTTTATAAAAATCTGACGTTTTTTCATCCTCGCAGAGCTCGAGAAATAAATGAACACCAGCGTAAAGATCACATAGCATATAAACAGCGTGAACGACGCGTTCGAGTCGCATAAAAGAAGCGAGAATAAATCCACCAGCAGACAGAACGCCAGCCATATACGGCTTATCCGGGTGCGCTTTGCCTGAACCAAAAAGTCGGGCTTCATAACGAGGTGGCAGCATACGATCGACACTACCGAAATAAAGCCTAAGATATTCGGGTTTATATAAACTCCGGTATATCTGTTCTCGAAAATAATAAACTTTATCCAGAACCACTCAAACTTAACGTCGCACATCATAAGAACGAATCCCAGCGAGCCGAAAATCGCGGTGGCGTATATAATAAACTTACAAACCTTATAAAGCTCCGCCTTAGGGTTAAAATTCCGTTCGGTATGTATTCCGTAAAAGATAAAGAAGCATATGCTTATATGGAGAAGCATTACGATATTATAGACAAAGTTCATCGAGATATTGGTAAGCATCGAAATAAAATTCACTGCCAAAAACGCGATTATCCACAGCCCGAACCTAAGCCTTTCCATACAATCCTGCTTAATTATCTTATAATAGACTAAATAAACGCCCCAAAAAAACATAAAGACAAGACAAACATACGCGGGGATCTGAATAAATGCAATATTACACATAAAAAGAACAATAAGATATCCTATACGGAACTTAGAAGGATTCTTTAAGGCTGCTTTTAACCCGGTCATTTATCTCACCTCCATATTTTTAATATCTCAAGAAAGCGTACGCAACTGAGCAGTCAATGAAATAATATCAGTGGAACAAAACCTCTTTTACGGTTTTTCCCATTAAATATAAATCATTACGGAAGCCGAAGCTCTTAATATAAAGAAGATTATAATGCATTTTTTTAGGAAGAATGATACCGATATAATCTTCGTCGATATTCGTACTGGTCTCGAGCATTCTGTCCTCGTTCTTAAACTTAATACTCGCAAGGCTCGTTATACCTGCCGGCATAAGCAGCGTAGCATACATAACGGGATTATAATGCTTAACATACCGCGGAACCTCCGGTCTTGTACCGACGAAGCTCATATCCCCTTTTATAACATTGAAAACCTGAGGGAGCTCATCAAGGCGGTACTTTCTTAAAAAGTGACCGATTTTAGTAATTCTCGAATCTCCGAGAGAGGTCACCAGCGAACCGATTTTATCAGCGTTCTCAACCATGGTTCTGAATTTTAATATCTTAAACTCACGGTTATAGGCAGTTACCCTCACCTGCTTGTAGAGGACAGGACCCTTTGACGTAAATTTTATCGCGAGAGCGAGTATAATTATAGGTATAATAAGAAGAATAATTAACAGAACCGAAAGAGCTATGTCAAATATTCTTTTTATGATTATGCTGCGTTTTTTAGTTACAAGTATGTCGTAATACCTTTTAACCGCATCATTTTGAAATTCCTTAGGAAGCTCTTCAAAAGGAAGCAACATAGTATCCTCCAAATCCACATCTAACAGTATTATACAACAATATTCCATAATAATACATTCTTAAAGATTATAGCTCAAAATGCAAAATTTTTCAAGCTATTTTTTAATAAACGGAGGGTTTATTTCAGAAAATGAAAAAACCGACGGTATAAACCGTCGGCTTTTTAGGTAATTTTATGGAGTAATCAAAACTTTCTCTCTCTCGTCTTGCTTATATTGTAACATAAAATTATAAAATGTCAACAGTTTTTTTAAAACTTTTTATGAAAAATTATAAAATTTTCCACCCAAGTAAAAATACAGCAGTTTTTTCAGATCGATAAATGAGCTGTAAGTCCGATAAAAAAGGGATTTCAACTGATTTTTAACTTTTTAAAAACTGTTTAGGATTTTTATATTTTTCCGCTGAGTTTTAGTTTTTTAAACGAGCGGTAAAGTAAAAAAAACGTACAGCAGTCAAGCTTTTACCGTATAAATATTCGCATAAAAATTCTTTGTATAAAAAGTACAAAAATACTTGACGGAAGCTTTTATCTGGTGTAAAATTATACTAAGAAAAGAAGAAAGGCTGTATCTATGAACGATTCCTTTTCCCCCGATCTTATATCCCTAATTGACGAAACCGGCGCCAAGCACGAGTTTGAGATCCTCGATCAGATCGAGGAAAACGGCACCTTATACTTCGCTCTTATGCCGGTTTTTGAGAACAGCTCCGATATGCTTTACGACAGCGGAGAGTATACGATTCTCGAGTCCGTTGAGGAAAACGGTGAGCAGCAGCTCGCCGAGGTCGAGGATCACGAGCTTAAAAGAAAGCTCGCGGATATTTTTGAGGAACGTTTCAACGATATGTTTTATAACTGAAAATTTCCTGCCTGATTCGAGTATGCAATTGAAATAACCCTACAACATTTAAATCGGGAGCCGGACTCTTTTTGCGGTGTGCAGACCTCTCCAAAACGGAACGCTGGGAGTACTGAAACAAAAAGGAGGCGCCCACCTGTCTTCTGGTAGGCAGGTTATTAAGTATTGCTTTCGGTCAGGCGGGATTTTATTGTATTTTTTAATTATTGGGAGAAGCTTATGAAAATATCAGTTTTGGGAACCGGACGCTGGGGAAGCTGTATAGCGTGGTATCAGGATAAAATAGGAAACGAGGTCGTTTCCTGCGGACTTGAGAGCGCGCCTGATTTTAAACAGCTTTACGAAACTCATAAAAACGATTATCTTACCTTCCCCGAATCCATCGAGGTAACAAGCGATCTGGAATATGCCGTAGGCAGAGCCGAGGTTATTATTATTTCGATCTCATCTCAGTATTTAAGAGATTATATGCAGAGCATTTCAAAATACGACATCGACGGAAAGATCTTCGTACTGTGCATGAAAGGCGTTGACGTTAAAACAGGCAAGCGCTTAAGCGAGGTTATGGAGGAGTTTGTAGATATCGAAAAAACTCCCGTGGCAGTATGGGTAGGTCCCGGTCATCCTCAGGATTATGTCAGGGGTATACCGAACTGTATGGTGATCGACAGCAAAAACAAAGAGGTCAAGGAAATGCTCGTTAACGCCTTCTCCTCGGATTTAATAAGGTTTTACATAGGCACCGACCTGATCGGAAACGAAATAGGCGCCGCGGCGAAGAATGTTATCGGTATCGCCGCCGGAATGCTCGACGGACTTAATATGACGTCTTTAAAGGGAGCTTTGATGTCGAGAGGCACAAGGGAGATCAGCCGTCTTATAAAGGCTTGCGGCGGTTCGGAAATGAGCGCGTACGGGCTGTGTCACCTCGGCGATTACGAAGCGACTCTATTCTCCCCCTGGAGCCACAACAGAAAGTACGGCGAGAGCTTGGCGAAGGGCGTTAAATTTGAAAAGCTCGCCGAGGGAGTTATGACCTCAAAGGCGCTTAAAAAGCTTGCCGATGAGCACAACGTAGACGTCCCGATAGTGACCGGCGTTTATAACGTTCTTTTCAATGATAAAGAGATTAAGGACGAGCTCTCAAAGCTCTTCCTCAGAGATGTAAAATCGGAGTTCTGATAATGAATACCTGTATAGTTTTCTACTCGATGTGCGGAAATACAAAATATGCCGCAGAGATGATCGCCGAAAAAACAGGCGCGGATTTATTGGAAATCAAACCCGAAAAAGCCTACCCCGACAAGGGGATACGCAAGTTTATATGGGGCGGAAAAAGCGCGGTTATGGGAAATACGCCGAAGCTTCTCCCCTATAAATTCAGCGCAGATAAATACGATTTGATTATTTTCGGCTATCCCGTATGGGCGGGCAATTTCACTCCTCCAATAAGAACCTTTATCAAAGAAAATATGGATAAAATCGCGGGAAAAGACTTTGCGGTATTCGCGTGCAGCTCAGGCGGCGACGCCGTTAAATCAATTGACAAGCTGAAAAACTACCTTTTGACCGACAGCTTTAAGGCGGTGCTTTCGCTTACGGACCCGAAGGATAAGCCCGATGAAAATAACAAAAACAGAATAGATGATTTTATTTCCGATTTAGAAAAATAATTGCAACATAACAGGCAGGCGCAAATTCACGCCTGCCTGTTTTATTTATATTGCCTGCTCAGTTGCGCCCTGCGCGCGCACGAGCTATGGCTTTCTTGTTATGTTTATCGGATTAATACATTCCGCCCATATCGGGTTGAGGCATAGCCGCAGGAGCTTCCTCCTTAATATCGGTAACAAGCGACTCGGTAGTAAGTACCATCGCGGCAACCGATGAAGCGTTCTGGATAGCCGAACGAGTTACCTTAGCAGGATCCACGATACCTGCCTCTACCATATCGGTATACTCCTCGGTAAGAGCGTTAAATCCGTAGCCTACCTTATCGGCTCTCTTAACATTCTCAACGATAACGGAACCCTCAAGACCTGCGTTTGAAGCGATCTGACGCAGCGGAGCCTCTAAAGCGTTCAGCACGATACGCGCGCCGATCTCCTCGTCGCCCTCTAAGGTATCGGTATAAGCCTGAACAGCAGGGATCGTATTCATAAGCGCGATTCCGCCGCCTGCTACGATACCTTCCTCAACAGCCGCCTTAGTAGCTGCGAGAGCGTCCTCGATACGGAGCTTCTTTTCCTTCATCTCGATCTCGGTAGCGGCTCCGACCTTGATTACTGCTACGCCGCCGGCGAGCTTAGCAAGGCGCTCCTGAAGCTTTTCGCGGTCAAAATCAGAAGTAGTGGTCTCGATCTGAGAACGGATCTGACCGACTCTCGCCTTGATGGCATCGGTGTCGCCCGCGCCGTCTATGATGATTGTATTTTCCTTATCTACCTTGACCTGACGGGCTGTGCCGAGCTGATCGAGGGTCGCTTCCGAAAGCTCAAGTCCGAGCTCGGAGGTGATAACGGTACCTCCGGTAAGCGTCGCGATATCCTGAAGCATTTCCTTACGTCTGTCGCCGAAGCCCGGAGCCTTAACGGCAACGCTGTTTAAGGTACCTCTTAATTTATTGAGCACGAGGTTTGTAAGAGCGTCGCCCTCAACATCCTCGGCAATAATAAGCAGCTTTCTTCCGCTCTTTGCTACAGGCTCAAGGATCGGGAGGAGCTCCTGAATAGAGCTGATTTTCTTATCGGTAATAAGAATGAGCGGCTCGTCGAGCTCGGCTACCATCTTCTCGGTATCGGTAACCATATAGGGCGCGATATAACCGCGGTCAAACATCATACCCTATACGACCTCGCTGTAGGTTTCGGCGGTC
>CAZERR010000033.1:0-2024 GCA_964514785.1 uncultured Ruminococcus sp.
CCCTCGTAATTCTTGCTCTTTAATTTCGGCATCATCGTCTGAACCTGACCGCCCCAGAGCATACTCATAAGCGTAGTTTCGATTACGTCGTCAAAGTGGTGCCCCAACGCGATTTTATTACAGCCGAGCTCTTTAGCCTTTTTATAAAGATAGCCTCTCCTCATCCTCGCGCAGAGGTAGCAGGGGTTTTTCTCGACATTATAAACGGAATTGAAAATCTCTGTTTCAAATATTGTGATCGGAACTCCCGTGATTTCGGCGTTTTCCTCGATTTTCTTTCGGTTAGCTTCGTTATAGCCCGGGTCCATTACGAGAAATATAAGCTCAAACGGGAATTTATCATGGCGTTTTAGTTCCTGAAAAAGCTTAGCCATAAGCATACTGTCTTTACCGCCCGATATACATACCGCGATCTTATCGCCCGGGCTTATCATATCAAATTCCACGATCCCCTTTGTAAAGCGGCTGAAAAGCTTTTCCTTAAAGCAGCGTTTTTTTGTTATTGAGGTTTCGATTTCCCTTATTTTATTTTCATTAAAAGTACTGTTTTTGTTCATATAGCCGTCACCTTTATGTATTATAACATAAATCAGCGGAAATTAACATTTTATTAAAAAAATATATAGAATAAAAACGCTTAATGTATTATAATTGAAGCAGAAACTAAAAATTATTCGGGAGAACTGTTATGGATAAAAATAATAACGAGCTTTTAAACCCTAAGGCAACAACTAACGAGCAGATTTTCACCTCAGCGACTGCGCTCTCAAAGGATCTCAGCTCAATAAGCGATGAGATGGCTACCGCTATGTTTAACCAGACTAAGGAGCTTATGGGTACCGTGGTAGGGTACAAGGAGCTTATGATGATGTATACCTGCGCCATCAAGGAGATTCGTACTAAGTTCGACGTGCTCAATACCGAGTTTAACGTCCGCTATCAGCGCAATCCGATACGATATATGACTTCGCGTCTTAAAAGAACCTCTAGTATCGTCGAAAAGCTTACGCGAAAGGGAATGGAGTTTTCGATCGATAATATCGAGCGCGGGCTTAACGATATAGCAGGTATACGCGTGGTTTGCTCGTATATTGACGATATTTATACGATAGCCGACGCGCTTACTCAGCAGGACGATATCACACTTATCGCCCGCAAGGACTATATTGCAAACCCGAAGCCCAACGGCTACAGGAGTTTGCATCTGATTGTTGAGGTGCCGGTATTCTTCGCGGAGATGACTAAGCCGATGAAGGTTGAAGTTCAGATCCGCACGATGGCGATGGATTTTTGGGCGAGTCTTGAACATCAGCTTAAATATAAGCACGAGATTCCCGAGCAGGAGGTCATTATGCAAAGGCTTTCCGAGTGCGCCGAGGCAATAGCCGCCACCGACGCTAAAATGCTTTCTATACGAAATCAGATCGAAAGCCTCAGCGACGCTCCGACCGAGGACGATATACTTATTGAAAAAATAAGCAGGCTGGATTTTAATATTGAATAAATAGTAAAGAAGAAAAACAGCACTCGCTGTATTATCCTGTGAAACTAAGTGAATATGTAAAAATGTCGGGAGCGGCTCGAGCTTGAGCCAATCCCGACATTTATTTTTTAACCTTCTTACTTAACTTTAATACTTACCTTTACCGTATTGGCAGCAGGTTTATACTTGGAATTACCCTTAGCGGAAACTGTTACATAAAGTTTATATGTACCCTTCTTTGCGGTTTTCCATTTCTTAAAGGTAATAACGCCCTTTGAGTTGATTTTAACGAGCTTTCCGAGCTTCTTCGGAACGCCGGTAAGCTTATAGCTTACCTTACCCTTTGCGTTTTTGACAGTGATTGCTTTAATTGTCTGATTCTTCTTTTTAAGCTCCTTTAGCTTTATAGTCTTGGCTTTTGCTGTTACCTTGATTGGGTTATCCTTTTTCTCGGACGTCTCAGGCTTAACCGGGGTTGCTTCCGTAGGTTTTTCAACAGATTCCGTCGATGAAGTCTCGGTCGGCTTATCGGTTACAGGCT
>CAZERR010000033.1:2124-16615 GCA_964514785.1 uncultured Ruminococcus sp.
GGTTTTTCAACAGATTCCGTCGATGAAGTCTCGGTCGGCTTATCGGTTACAGGCTCGGTCGTAGCGGGCTCGGTCGTAACAGGCTCGCTCATATCGGGCTTGGCTGTAGTTGCTTCCGTGACGGGCTGCGGCTCAACCGTTTCCGTCGGCTCCTGAGTTGAAGGCGCTGTCGTATCAGGCTCGGCTGTCGTAGCTTCTGTAACAGGCTGCGTCACGACTGCTTCCGTCGGCTTCTGAGTTGAAGGCTCGGTCGGAAGCTTGCTGTTAAAATGAATATTAGCGTTTTTTAAGCAATCGTTTTCGGTAAGAATGTTTATGTCATTCCAATCCGCTTCTGAGCCTGAGTAATATACATCGGTCAGGCTTCCACATCGGTAAAAGGCGGCATCGACTATCTTATAAACACTGTTGGAGAGATAAACGGTTTTAAGGTCTGTGCATCCGGAAAACGCAAAACCGTATATTGTTGAAACGCTGTTGGGGATCGTTACGCTTGTGATAAGTTTATTATCGCTGAACGCGTAAGAACCTATGTATTCAACAGGAAAGCCTTCAAGCGTGCTGGGAATAATTGGATCCCTTTGGGAACCGTTGTAGCCTGTTATCTTAACAGTTGGTGGATCTTCCTCTTGGCCCCGATCTCTATGAATCTTAATTATGAGTTCGTAAGTGTAATCTCCGTTTTCCTGTGCGCTTGCGGTCAGCGGTACGACCATAATCGAGCAAATCAGCAGCACGGTAAGTACTAAGCCTATAAATTTTTTTGCTTTTATCATTTTTATCCTCCTTGGAATGAATTGTTTATCAACAGTATAATCTTCCCATTTTATTCTAAAAAATACTCACCAAATATTATATTTGATATTTGTATAATATAGCTAAATGTCAACTTGAAAAATGATTAAGGTTGACATTTTTTGCTTTTTATGATAGTATTATCATAACGCTTAATATACTATGGTGATTTAATGGATAATAAAAGATCTAAAAGACTGATTAACTTAATATATATCGCGATGTTCGCGGCGGTAATCGCAATCTGCGCACAGCTTCAGATACCTGCCGCGGTTCCCTTTACGCTTCAGACGCTCGGGGTTTTTGTCGCTGGAGGTCTTCTCGGGAGCAGGCGCGCGGTGCTGAGCGTGTTGGTTTATATCTTGATCGGACTAATCGGAGTGCCTGTGTTTTCGGGCTTTACCGGGGGAGCCGGCGTGCTGTTCGGACTTACCGGCGGTTATATTATCGGCTTTATCTTTACTGCGCTGATAGTCGGCTTAATGACCGAAAAGCTCGAAAAAAAGCTGTGGGTGCTTGCGCTTTCTATGATGTTAGGGCTTTTTGCTTGCTATATTTTCGGCACAATATGGTTTCTGACGGTTTATAATATGAATATGGGTACAATAAGCCTCGGCGGCGCGCTGATGATGTGCGTTGTGCCGTATCTTCCGTTTGACGCGCTGAAAATCGCGGCCGCGGTTGTGCTTGTAAACCGACTTGATAAGGTCGTAAGGCTCTGATATAATTCCAAAACGGAAATAAAGTCGAAAAATGACGCTGTTTGTCAAAAATAAAATTACAATTTGTTACAATGCACAAAAGCCCTTTAACACTGGAATTTCTTTTATATAAAGCCCACACTCTTTGCGCGAAAAGGAAAAAAGTGTTGCATTTTATTACAAGATTTGTTATAATTATTACAGTTTTGTTACAAACTGCATATTACATCCCGTACGAATTCGGGGTTGGAGGTATAATATTATAATGAATTTTGTAAAGAAACATATCAAATCGATTTTGTCGGTTTCAATGGCGCTTATCTTGATTTGTTCGATCTGCGTCGTGAGCTCGATCACTCCCAGTGCGAGCGGTACCGGCGCAGGACTTGCCGAATGGGCAATGAACGCTTATAACAGCGGCTGGAGCTACGTTTACGGAGGCTCCTCACCCGGAGCTGTTGATTGCTCCGGACTTATTTATTCATATTGCGGAGGCGCAAGAACAGGCGGCGACCAGCTCGGTTCTGCTACTGCGAGCGGCAGCGTAAGCGCCGGAATCCCCCGTATACACGGCCTCGGACTTTCTCAGCCCGGTCACGTCGGCGTATATGTCGGTAACGGAATGGCGGTTGACGCGCGCGACGAATCAAGCGGCGTATGCTATCAGTCCACTGCGACAAAATCATGGGTAACATGGTTTAAGCTTGCGGCGGTTACTTACCCGAGTACAGGCTGGGTTAAGTTTAACGGAAACTATTATTACTATGAAAACGGTCAGTATATCGTAAATACTACCCGTACAATTGACGGCGAGAGCTACAGCTTCTCGTCATCGGGTATCTCGAGCAGAACTCCCGATAATACTAATTCAACAGCTAAAAAGAGCTCAGGCAACTCCGGTTCATCCGGCAACTCGGGTTCCTCGAACAGCTCCTCAGGCAGTTCGTCATTCGTATTGAAGGTCGGTTCGAGTGGAGACAGGGTAACTAAGCTTCAGAAGCGTCTTGCCGAGCTCAATTTCTATGACGACGCGATCACGGGCTACTTCGGTGACGCTACCGAGGCTGCTTATAAGGAATTCCAAAAGGCTGCCGGCGTTACCGTTGACGGTATCGCGGGTAAAAGCGACCTTGAGATCCTTTATTCCGACGACGCTCCGACTGCGTCCTCTCAGGATGATGAGGACGAGGACGACGGTTACATCAATCTCGGCGACGAGGGCGATGAGGTAGAGAAAATTCAGGATAAGCTCTCTGAGCTTAAATATTTTACAGGCTCATCCACAGGCTACTTCGGCGAGGTTACCGAGGAAGCGGTTAAGAAGTTCCAGGAGGATAACGACCTTCCTACTACAGGTATGGTAGGCGAGCTCACTACCGATAAGCTCTTTGACGATGACGCGCAGGTCAATCCTGACGCTGTTGAGGACGAGCAGGAGAGTGAGGACGAAGACGAAAGCGCCGATGAGGTCGAAACGGCCGAGCCCGAACAGGAAACTGAGCCTGCGACTGAAGCAACTCCGGTTGCGAAGGCGGCTAAGACTAACGTGGAAATAGCTCAGAAGGTTGTCGTTAAGACAAATAAAATCTCGAGAAAAGCTCTCGCGGCTGTTAACGGTTCGGAAAAGAAGATCGCTTCTGTTTCCGCAACTGACGAAAAGAACACGAGCTTCCTGCTCTGGATGCTTTTGGTTCTCGGAATTGCGGCGGTAGTAAGCGGATTTACGCTGACTCTTAATCACCGCAGAAAAACCGCTTACAGCGGAGCCCATACGAGAGGCAGAAAAAAAGAGAATATTACGGTACGTTACTGGTAAGTTAAGGGAGCCGTCGCGATAAGCGACAGGCTCCTTTTTGCGTTTGTAAAAAACAAGCGATGAATGAATTGAAAACGGGTAGACACTTATGCTAAAAAGTATATACGTTTTTTGTTGATATGTTTTTTGTTTTGTGTTATAATGAAAAACGATAATGCACTAATAGGCTTTTGGAGGGGAATAAGGTGATCGTACTCGGAATTGATCCCGGTTACGCTATAGTAGGCTGGGGGCTTGTTGAGTTTAAAAATAATACCTTTCGTCCCTTACGCTACGGCGCGGTCACTACCGAAGCGGACGTTGATTTTAACGTGCGGCTTTCGATGATTTACGAGGATTTGTCTAAGATAATAAAGACGTTTAAACCCGATGCGATGGCGATAGAAAAGCTCTACTTTACGACTAATCAAAAAACCGCGATCATGGTTGCGGAAGCAAGAGGAGTTATCATCCTTTCGGCTTCTCAGAACGATCTCCCGGTTTTCGAGTACACTCCGCTGCAGGTTAAGACAGCGGTCACAGGTTACGGAAAGGCTAAAAAGCCGCAGGTCATGGAGATGACGAGAAGGCTTTTGAAGCTTCACGAGGTTCCTAAGCCCGACGATACCGCTGACGCGCTGGCGATAGCGCTTACGCATATCCAGGCGGCGGGCAGCGAGCTCAGGCAAAAGATGTACAGAGAGGGGAATATCTAGTGTTTTACAGCGTCAGAGGCGAGGTAATTCACCTTGAAAACGGTGTTGCCGTGATAGAATGCGGCGGAGTAGGTTATAAATGCTACACGACCGTTAATACCCAAAAAAATTTAAGAATAGGCGATGAGGCTAAGCTCTATACTTATTTCAACGTCAGAGAGGACGCTATGGAGCTTTTCGGGTTTTATACCCGGGAGGAGCTTTCTGCATATAAAACACTTATCAGCGTTAGCGGAGTAGGTCCTAAGGTCGGACTTGCGATCCTTTCCGCTTTAAGCCCGAGCCAAATCTCGCTTGCTGTAGCCTCGGGCGACGTCAAGACGATCACGATGGCGCAGGGCGTAGGTAAAAAGCTTGCTCAGAGGATCATCCTTGAGCTTAAGGATAAATTCAATTTCGGCAGCGACAGCGAGGAAATAACCGGTGCGAATACGGTCAACGTTACCACCGGAAATGTTCCGAAAGCGATCGAGGCGCTTACCGTACTCGGCTATAGCTCATCCGACGTAGCTCCGTTTATTTCGACGCTGGACGAGAATTTACCCGTTGAGAAGCTTATCGGCGAAACGCTCAGACTTATGGGACGTAAGTGATAAATGCCGGTTTTTATAAGGTGCGGTGAATAGCGAATTTTAAAAGGAACGTCCGCGCCAATAAGCCGAGCGCAGAACCTATCCTTCTTATCCAAAACTTGACAGAGGCGCTAAGGCGCGGAGGATAGCAATTTTTGAAAGGAATGTTCACACCAGACGTGGACACATAAAAATAATGATTGAGTTTTCTGATGAAATGGATTTTGAAAACAGAATAGTCGATACCGCGGAAATCCCCGGAGACTCCGGTGAAAGCGAAAACCCGCTGAGACCTAAAACTCTTGACGATTATATCGGTCAGGAAACGGTTAAGGAAAACCTCAGGGTGTTTATTGACGCGGCTAAGCAGAGGGGAGAGAGCCTCGACCATGTGCTGTTGTACGGCCCTCCGGGACTCGGAAAAACTACGCTTTCCGGTATTATCGCGAATGAGCTCGGGGTATCGGTTAGGATAACCTCGGGTCCCGCGATTGAAAAGCCCGGTGATTTAGCGTCGCTTTTAACCAATCTCAATCCCGGCGACGTGTTGTTTATCGACGAGATCCACCGCTTAAGCAGAGCGGTTGAGGAGATCCTTTATCCGTCTATGGAGGATTTCGCGATAGATATTATTACGGGTAAGGGTCAGATGGCGACCTCGTACCACCTGCCGCTTCCTAAGTTTACGCTTGTGGGAGCTACTACGAGAGCAGGTCAGCTCACGGCTCCCCTTAGAGACCGCTTCGGTGTTGTGCTGAGGCTTGAGTTATATACTACCGAGGAGCTCGCGAGGATCGTTGAGCGCAGTGCCGCTATTCTCGGCATTAAAATTGAGCACGAGGGCGCGGCTGAGATCGCTTCCCGCTCGAGAGGAACTCCGCGTATAGCAAACAGGTTCTTAAAGCGCGTGCGCGACTTCGCGCAGGTATTGTCCGACGGAGTTGTAACGCTCGATACCGCTAAAACGGCGCTTGAGAGACTGGGCGTTGACGAACTCGGTCTTGACAGCAATGACAGGCGTATGCTTGAGGCGATAGTAAAGTTTTATAACGGAGGTCCCGTAGGGCTTGAAACTCTCGCCGCCGCTATCGGCGAGGAGGCAGTTACTATCGAGGATGTTTACGAGCCGTATCTAATGCAGATAGGCTTTCTCAGCCGGACCCCGAGGGGCAGATGTATTACGGCTAAGGCGTGCGAGCATTTGAATATGCCGTTCCCGGGAGGAACGTCGAATAATCAGCCGACGCTTTTTGACAATTGATTTAGTGTTATTTAAGGATAGATTTTGATGAGAGTATCACCAAACTGGAAGGACTACGAGCTTATTGACTGCTCCGACGGCGAACGTCTCGAGCGATGGGGCAACGTGATCCTCATAAGACCCGACCCTCAGATCATCTGGAGCTCGAAAAAAAAGAATCCGCTGTGGAAGAATGCCCACGCGCGTTACCACCGCTCCAATAAGGGCGGAGGCAGCTGGGAAATGTATAAAAAGGTTCCCGATAGCTGGTGCATAAATTTTAAAAGCCTGAAATTCAACGTTAAGCCGATGGGCTTTAAGCATACGGGAGTTTTCCCCGAGCAGGCGGTCAACTGGGACTGGGCGGCGGATAAGATAAAGTCGGAAAACCGTCCGCTTAATATTCTTAATCTTTTTGGCTATACAGGCTGCGCTACGCTGGCGTGTATGGACGCAGGCGCGAAGGTATGCCACGTTGACGCGAGTAAGGGAATGGTGAACTGGGCTAAGGAAAACGCTCAGATATCGCACCTTGCCGATAAGCCCGTGAGATGGCTTGTTGACGATTGCGTTAAGTTTGTGCAGCGTGAGGTGAGACGCGGTAATAAGTACGACGGAATCATTATGGATCCGCCCTCATACGGCAGAGGTCCCTCGGGCGAGGTCTGGAAAATCGAGGAGCAGCTTTATTCTTTAATAGAATTATGCATAAAGGTTCTTTCCGATAAACCATCGTTTTTGATTTTAAATTCCTATACGACGGGACTTTCTCCCGCGGTTATGGAATATCTTTTAAATGTTCAGCTTGTAAGCCGCTTCGGCGGAAAAGTCAGCTCCGATGAAATCGGACTTAAGGTAACGGACTCGGGGCTTTGTCTGCCCTGCGGTTCAACGGTAATCTGGGAGAGATAAATTTGAGTTTTATTTCCGCTTCAGGCGTAAAGTATTCTTATGATGAGAACGGCTCGGACGTTCTCAAGGGTATAACTTTAAAAGTGAATAAGGGTGAGTTTGTTGCCTTGCTGGGACATAACGGGTGCGGAAAATCTACTATGGCTAAAACGCTAAACGCGCTTATAACCCCGAGAGAAGGAGTTATTTACGTTGACGGAATGGATACCTCGGATGATGAGGTGACCTACGAAATCCGCCGTAACGTTGGGCTGGTGCTCCAGAATCCCGATAATCAGCTCGTAGCAAGCATTATCGAGGAGGACGTTGCGTTCGGCCCCGAAAATCTCGGTATCGAGCCCGATGAAATCCGCGAAAGAGTCGATAAGGCGTTAAAGACCGTGGGAATGTATGAGTACAGAACTCACGCGCCTCATAAGCTCTCGGGCGGTCAGAAGCAGAGGGTGGCGATAGCAGGGATCTTAGCTATGAGACCGAGCTGTATCGTTTTTGACGAGCCGACAGCTATGCTTGACCCGAACGGCCGTGAGGAGGTTATGAGAACGATAAAGCTCCTGAAGGAAAAGGGAATCACGATAGTTCTTATCACTCACTTTATGGAGGAGGCGGTTTTAGCCGACCGCGTCATCGTTATGGAAGAGGGAGAGATTTTGATTCAGGGCAAGCCGGAGGATGTTTTCTCGGAGGTCAATCTTCTTAAAAAGCATTCGCTGGATGTTCCTCAGGCGACGGAGCTTGCTTATAAGCTTATCGGAGCCGGACTGAGGTTCTCAAAAATACCGCTCACTACCGACGACTGTATCACCTTCTTAAAGGGGGTGCTGAGTTGAGTATTCTCGAAGCAAGAAATCTAAGCTATACCTACGGAGTCGGCACGCCGTTTGAAAAGGCGGCGGTGAAAAACCTCAGCTTAAGCGTTAACGAGGGTGAGGTTATCGGAGTTATCGGTCATACCGGCTCGGGTAAAAGCACCTTTGTGCAAATGCTTAACGGGCTTATTAAGCCGCAGAGCGGTCAGGTTTTCTTTAACGGCACAGATATCTGGTCAAAGCCTAAGGAAATAAGGAAGGTCCGTTTTAAGGTAGGAATGGTTTTCCAGTATCCCGAGTACCAGCTTTTTGACGAAACAGTATATAAGGACATTTCCTACGGCCCTAAAAACAAGGGACTTGCAGAAAAGGAAATCGACAGAATAGTAAGAAAATCGGCGAAATTCGTCGGTTTATCGGACAGGCTTTTAAACCAGTCTCCGTTTGATTTATCAGGCGGTGAAAAGCGCAGAGCCGCGATCGCGGGTGTTATCGCTATGGATCCGGACGTGCTTGTGCTGGACGAGCCCACCGCGGGACTCGACCCGAAGGGCAGAGATCTTCTGCTTTCTCAGATAATGCAGTACCACCGCGAACGAAAAAATACGATCTTTTTTGTTTCTCACAGTATGGAGGATATAGCGCGTATCGCGGACCGGGTTCTCGTTATGAACGGCGGAGTGCTTGAAATGCTGGATACTCCGAAGAAGGTTTTCTCCCGCGCCGAAAAGCTCGAGAGTATGGGGCTTAGGGTGCCTCAGATCACAAAAATCATGCTCGCAATTAAGGATATGGGCTATGATATAGATGAAGGTATATTAACTGTTGAACAGGCTTTTGTTGAGATAGTCAGCCTGCTCAAAAAGGAGGGTAAGATATGACCAGAGATATCGCGCTCGGTCAGTTCGTACCCGGAAAGGGTATTGTACACCGTACAGATCCGAGAGTTAAGATATTACTTCTGATTGCGTTTATCACGCTTATATTTTGTTCGTTCAACTTCGTATCCCTCGGGATAATTACGGCGGCGATCGTTGCGGTCATCGCATTGTCGGAGGTATCCTTTAAGCTGTATTTCAAGAGTCTAAAGGTTATTATTTTCATTGTAATAATAACCTCGATCCTGAATATGTTTTACGGCGTTGGGGAGCCGATATGGCAGTTCGGCTTTTTAAAGATTACGATGTCCGGTATTTACCGCGCAATATTCGTAACGGTGAGGATCATACTGCTTATCCTTATAAGCTCCTGCCTGACGTTTACCACGTCGCCTACCGATTTGACCGATGCGATCGAAAGACTGATGAGCCCGCTCAAGGTTTTCCACATTAAGGTTCACGAGATCGCGATGATGATGACTATAGCGCTGAGGTTTGTGCCGACGCTTTTAGAGGAAACCGATAAGATCATGGCTGCTCAGAAGGCGAGAGGCGCCGATATGGAAAGCGGCGGACTGATTAAGAAGGTAAAGGCTATGACGCCTGTTCTGATTCCGCTTTTTGTATCTGCGTTCAGGCGCGCCTACGACCTCGCTATGGCGATGGAATGTCGCTGTTATAAGGGCGGCGAGGGACGCACCAGGATGAAGTCTTTGCACATCGGTAAAACCGATATCATAGCAATTGTGTTTACTGCACTGGTGCTTACGGGAGTTGTTTTATGCGACGTCTTTATACTGCCGATAATTTAAGAAACCTGCTCGTTACGATTTCGTACGACGGAAAAGGCTTTTGCGGCTGGCAGATCCAAAAGAACGGTATTACCGTTCAGGAGGTTTTTCAGAACGCGTTGAGCGCGGTTGTCGGCGAGTACTTTGACCTCAAGGGCTGCAGCCGTACCGACAGCGGAGTCCACGCTAATATGTACTGTATAAGCGTAAAAATATCGCACCCGATTCCTGCCGAGAGGCTTAAGCACGCGCTTAACAAATGGCTTCCCGACGAGGTTGTGTGTCTTGACTGCCGCGAGGTCGGGGATGATTTCCACGCGAGATATATGTGCAAATCTAAGCAGTATATCTATAAAATATGGAACAGCGAGGTTAGAAATCCGTTTTTAAACGGATACGCGCTGTTTTACCGATATCCGCTTAATGAAGCGGTGCTTAACGAGGCGGCTCAGGCTTACGTCGGCAGGCACGATTTTACGTCGTTCTGTACGCTCGATAAGCGTGAAAAAGGAGATTTTGTCCGCGAAGTTAAAATGTTTTCCGTTAAGCGCGAGGGCAGTCTTGTGACCATGACGGTTGAGGCGGACGGCTTCCTTTACAATATGGTGAGAATAATGGTCGGTACCTTGCTTGAGATAGCTCAGGGTAAAATCCCCGCCGGCTCAATATCTGAAATAATTGAAAAAAAGGACCGCTCTTGCGCGGGGGCTACGGCACCCGCCTGCGGATTGTATCTAAATAAGGTTAACTATTAATCAGGGCGGCAGGGGATTCCTGCCCCTAATGGAGAAGGTATGAAGAGATTTACCGGAGGACGCTACAGCGTCGAAAATGTAGAGAAAAGAAAAAAGAATAACAGTAAGCGAAGCGTAATAAGCTATGAGGATGTTCCGCTCGAAGAATATAACGACGACCAGCCCGAAATATCTAAAGACGCGGTCAGGAAGATTCTTATCATAGCCGGAATAATCGTAGCTTTGGGTTTTATTGTATTCGCCATCGCGAATCGGGATAATTTCAACCCCGAAAAGATCTCGCACTGGGTGAAATACGACGTTCTCGGTTCAAGCGACGAGGGATTCCCCGTAAGCATAATCGGTTCTTCCGTCAATAAAGGTAACTTTAAGTCCGACGGCGGCGCGCTTTATGTGTCGGACGCCGCGTTTGCTTCCGTAAGCTCGACCGGCAACGAAACGGGATATACTCAACACGGCTTCGCAAAACCCATACTCTGTACCGCGGGTGATAATGTGCTTATCTATAACCTCGGCGGTTACGGCTACGTCACGGGTACGAAGGAACAGTTCAATAAAACCAAGACTACCGACCATTACGTTATGACAGCCGATATAAACGATAAGGGCTATTACTGCGTTGTTACCCAGACAGACGGTTATCTGTCAAAGATTTTCGTATATAACAATAACGGCGAGAAGATTTACACCTATTCATTCTCTGATTATTATATCAACGCGGTCTCGCTTAATCCGAACGGCACCGGCTGCGTAGCCTGCGGACTTACCGGAGATAACGGAAGCCTTCAGGGGATTGCATATGTGCTTGACTTTGAGCAGGAAAAGCCTGTTGCAACTTATAATCTTGATGAAAACGCTGTTTACAGCGTTGAGTATTTTAACTCGAGGTCGGTATGTATAATCGGCTCTAAGTCGTCTTATACACTAGACGTTCGTTCGGGAAGTCTTAAGCAAATAGGCTACGAGCATATGCAGCTTACGGCTTACGATATCAATCCCGATACTAACTCTTTCGTGCTTTCTCTCTCGCGAAGCGGCGACGGAAGAACATGCTCCATCGAGTATATTAACAGCTCGGGAGATATAGTAAATGTTAACGATACCGACTGTGCGATAGAGTCAATAAGCCTTTATAAAAACCGGGTAGCAGCGCTTGATTCCGACGAGTGTTATCTTTTTGATACCGACGGAAAAAAGCTCGGTAAGTCCTCTGCGGGAAACGGCTCGAAGGCGGTAGCCCTCGGGAATACGGACGAGGCGTACATACTCGGTATTAACGAAATAAGAAGGATAGTCCAGTTTAAATAATTCGGACAGCTAGGGCTGCCCGGGGTATGTGAGGAAATATGGTACTTGATTTAATAATTTTAGGAATAGTACTCTTGCTTATCATTATCGGTATCGCGAGAGGAATAGCAAAAACACTACTGAATCTTCTCAGCGTGATCGCGGCGGGATTTTTCTCGTATCTCGCGGCAGGACTCGCGGCTAATTTAGTTTATACGGCGTTTGTTTCGCCGCCGATCACAAGCGGAGTAATGAGCGCTATGGGAGATTCAACCGTTTCGGCGCATAACGCCGCTCAGGACGCGATTGACGGCCTGCCGGGTTTTGTTACCGGAGTTTTCAATATGTTCGGCATCACGAACGAGGCGCTCTCAAAAACGGCGGATACTGCAATAAGCGTATCGGGCGCGACCGCCGCCAACGCCGTTGACTCGGCGCTTCGCCCTGCGTTCGTCGCAGTGTTGAGCGTGCTGTTTATCGCGGTATTCTTTATACTGTTTTTATTTATTTTTAAGAAGATATCGAAAAAGGCCGAGAGACTTTTTCATATACCGGTTATCGGCTTTTTTAACAAGCTGCTCGGAGGTCTGCTCGGATTTTTAGAGGGCTGTGCTATAGTAATAATCGGAATATTTGTATTGAGGATATCACTGATGTTTTCACAGGATCCGTTTATCACTCAGGATATGATAGACAGTTCGTATATTTTCTCCGTGATTTATAATTCGGAGATACTTAATAGTATTGCTTCCGTGATAGGGTTCGGTCAGGACACGCTGGACAGCCTTTCTGGCGCGGCGACAACCGCAGTCACCGAGGCTTCTTCAAATTAAATTGGGTTTTATGAGGTATGTATGTTAAAGGATATTAAGGCTAAGGATTTTCTAACGATCCCTAATCTGCTTTCGCTTTTGAGAATAATTCTGATAGCGCCGTTTATAATATTTTTTCTTCAGGAGAATTATATTGCGGCGGCAACAGTGCTTATCGTGTCGGGGCTTTCAGACGCCTTCGACGGCTTCATCGCGAGAACATTCAATCAGGTCACTCAGCTTGGAAAAATGCTCGATCCTATTGCCGATAAGCTGACGCTGATCGCGATTATGGTTTGTATCACTATTTTCTCACCGATAGTTCTTCCGGTTATGATAGTGCTTATAATTAAGGACGTCGTAATGCTGATAGGAGGCTCAAGGCTCGTTAAAACAGGTATAGCGCCCCCGGCGGCTAAGTGGTACGGTAAGGTCGGAACCTTTGTGTTCTATGTTGTGGTATGCCTTATAGTGTTCCTAAAGGCGGCGTTTAATTATGAGAACGATATCCTTTCGGTCGTATTGCTTTCAATAAGCTGCGCGATAATGGTATTCGCGCTTATAAAATACGCTTTGGTATATATTTCGTTGTTAAAAAATTCAGGCTCAGAAAAGGAGCCCGAGGTAAAGGAGTAATCTATGATTTGCAGTAAATGCGGAAAACGGCCTGCGGTCGTTTTTGTATCAAATAATACGGGTGAAACCCCGACTCAGGGCTATTGCCTGACCTGCGCAAAGGATATGGGAATCAAGCCCGTAGAGGATTTAATAGCTAAGATGGGGCTTACCGACGACGACCTCGAAACCGTTCAGGAGCAGATGGATTCCTTGATGGGCGAGGACGGTATGAAGAATCTTATGGAGAGTATGAACGTCGAGAACCTCGCCGAGCAGATGGAAAAGTTCGAGGAGGAGTCCGAGGACAACGGCGATTTCACTCCCGGCGGAACCCCGACCTTCCCGTTTTTCAATAATCTGTTCAATAATAATAACGGTGCGTCCGAACCTAAGCAGGGTGAGGGAAGAGAGCGCAAGGACAGAAGAAAGAGCCGTAAAACCGATAAAAAAAGAAAGCATTTAAACCTCTATTGCGAAAATCTTACCGAAAAAGCGGCAGAGGGAAGAATAGACAATATTATCGGCCGTGATAAGGAAATCGAGAGAGTTATCCAGATCCTTTCGCGCCGTACTAAGAATAACCCCTGCCTTATAGGCGAGCCGGGCGTAGGTAAGACGGCGATCGCCGAGGGACTTGCGCTGAGGATCGCTTCGGGCAACGTTCCGCTGAGGCTTGCGGATAAGGAGATTTACCTTCTCGATTTGACCTCGCTTGTTGCGGGAACTCAGTTCAGAGGACAGTTTGAGAGCCGTATTAAAGGGCTTACCAAGGAAATTACGGAAGCAGGAAATATTATCCTCTTTATCGACGAGGTACATAATCTTGTCGGAGCCGGCGACAGCAGCGAGGGTACTATGAACGCCGCAAATATCCTTAAGCCCGCGCTTTCGCGAGGCGAGGTTCAGGTTATCGGCGCGACTACATTTAACGAGTATCGTAAGCATATCGAAAAGGACAGCGCGCTCGAAAGGCGTTTCCAGCCCGTTAAGGTAGGTGAGCCGTCGGTTGCGGATACGATCGAGGTTATCAGGGGAGTTAAAGGTTATTATGAAGCTCACCACAGAGTAAAGGTCGAGGACGATATCGTCAGAAAGACCGTAGTCCTCTCCGAGCGTTATATAAACGACAGGTTCTTACCCGATAAGGCTATCGACCTTCTCGATGAGAGCTGCGCCTGCGCCGCGCTTCGCAATAAGGAGATGGAGCGTTACGACCGCCTTATGATGAGTAAGAAGCGATTAAGCGCCGAGATGGAGGAGATAGAGGCTGCCGAAGAGATTAACTACGAGCAGCTTGCGGACGTCCGCTCTAAAATCGCGAGAACCGACTCGGAACTCGCCTCAATCGATATGGAAAAGGTCAACGCTCCCGTAACCGAGGAGGATATCGCTAAGGTTATCGAGCTGTGGACAGGTATTCCGTCGAGCCGTATCCGTGAAAACGAGCTCAGTAAGCTCGCGGACTTAGAGGATGAGCTTAAGAAAAAAATCATAGGTCAGGACGAGGCTGTAGCCGCGCTCTCGGCAGCTATAAGAAGAAGCCGTGTAAGGATTTCTCCGCGCCGCCGTCCCGCGTCATTTATTTTCGTAGGACCTACCGGAGTAGGAAAAACCGAGCTTGTAAAGGTGCTCTCGCAGCAGCTTTTCGATACGCCGGAAACCCTTATAAGACTCGATATGTCCGAGTTTATGGAGAAGCATTCGGTGTCTAAAATCATCGGCTCGCCTCCCGGATATGTAGGTTATGACGAAGCGGGTCAGGTGACTGAAAAGGTTCGCCGTCGTCCGTATTCGGTACTGCTTTTTGACG
>CAZERR010000034.1:0-16593 GCA_964514785.1 uncultured Ruminococcus sp.
CGAGGGTGTTTTTAAGGCTCTGGGGCTTAAACGCAACCTCAACGTTAGGCATAGTAGCGTCGTACTGAGTCATACAAACATAATTAAGCGGGAAGAAGCCGTTCTCACGCTCGAAGCCGCTGAACTCGGGATCAACAAGGGTTCTCGTGATCTCACGGGCGCGGTCCGGACGGAAGTTGAAGAAAATAACGCTGTCGTTAGCTTTAATTGTATCTCCGCCTTTTACTACTATCGGAACTACAAACTCGTCGGTCACGCCGTTGTCGTAGCTGTCCTGAATAGCCTGAACAGGGCAATCCGCCTCAACGCCCTTGCCGTATACGAGCGCGCTGTAAGCTTTCTGGACGCGTTCCCAGCGGTTATCACGGTCCATAGCGTAGTAACGTCCGTGAACCGTAGCGATTCTGCCCACGCCGATTTCCTTCATTTTCTCTACCGCGTCGGCAACATATTCCTTAGCCGATGAGGGCGGAACATCTCGTCCGTCGAGGAAAGCGTGAACATAAACCTTCTCAAGCCCCTTAGCTTTAGCAAGCTCAAGAATACCGTAAAGGTGCTCGATATGGCTGTGTACTCCTCCCGGAGACATAAGTCCCATAAGGTGGAGCGATGAATTATTCTTTAGCGCCGAATCCATAGCGTTGACTATGGGTTCGTTATCCTTAAGCTTATCCTCCTCAATAGTCTTCGTTATTCGGGTAAGCTCCTGATATACGATACGTCCGGCGCCGATATTGGTATGACCTACCTCGCTGTTGCCCATCTGACCGTCCGGGAGACCTACGTCCATTCCCGAAGCGCCGATTTGAGTAAGCGGGTTGTTTTTAAAGAGCCTGTCGAGATTAGGCTTATTGGCGGCGGCGATCGCGTTATTATCGGGCGGCGCAACGCCGAAGCCGTCAAGTATCATAAGAATAAGAGGTTTTTTCATAGTTTTTTCCTCCGTTTTGTAATGCAAATTCTTTTCACTTTAATCAAGAAGCAAGCTGCTTCCTATAAAGTGAGCTGAGCGCCGGATGTGATCCGGCACTCAAAGGTAATCCTGATTTCTTAGAGATTAACCCTTTGTCGCCGCGTTGATGATCGCGCCGAATTTAGCGGCAACGAGAGAAGCTCCGCCGATAAGTCCGCCGTCAACATTCACCTTTGAGAGAAGCTCGGCAGCGTTGGCGTCGTTCATAGAACCGCCGTACTGGATCGTGATCGCCTGAGCGGTTTCTTCATCATACTTCTTGGCAAGCTCCTTACGGATAAACGCGCAAACCTCCTCAGCCTGGTCGGCAGTAGCGGTTTTGCCCGTGCCGATAGCCCATACAGGCTCGTAAGCGATAACACACTTCTTAGCGTCCTCGGCAGTTACATCATAGAGGTCAAGCTTGATCTGGCGGGCGATAACCTCCTCGGTAATATCGCACTCACGCTCCCATAGAAGCTCGCCTACGCATACGATGGGCTTTAAGCCAGCCGCTAAAGCAGCCTTCGTTCTCTTATTAACGGTTTCGTCGGTCTCGCCGAAATACTGACGGCGCTCGCTGTGGCCGAGCACAACGTACTCTACGCCGACTTCCTTGAGCATACCTGTTGAGATCTCACCTGTAAAAGCGCCGCTTTCAGCCCAGTGGCAGTTTTCTGCGCCGATTTTTACGTTAGTGCCCTTTACCGTTTCAACGGCAACGGCTAAATCAACATAAGGTACGCATGCGATAACCTCGCAGCCTGCGTCCTTTGCTACGGGTATAATCTCCTCTAAAAGCGCCTTAGCCTCAGAGGGAGTTTTATTCATTTTCCAGTTACCGGCGATGATCGCCTTTCTTTTAGCTTTATCCATTTTTTGTTTTTCCACGTCAAGCGTGTACTTTCCTTTCTTAAATTTGATATCCCCGTACCGTTAATTCTCTGTTGAATTTTCGGTGCTTTGGGAATGTTCATATTTACAGCACTTTATAACGCCTATTGATTACTTGTCGGCAATTACGTCAATACCCGGAAGCACTTTACCCTCGAGGTACTCGAGCGAAGCGCCGCCGCCTGTTGAAATATGGCTCATCTTATCGGAATAACCGAGCTGGATTACCGCCGCTGCGCTGTCGCCGCCGCCGATAATCGTAGTAGCGTCTGTCTCGGCTAAAGCCTCGGCTACAGCGATCGTACCCTTGGCAAGAGTCGGGTTCTCGAATACGCCCATAGGTCCGTTCCAAACAACGGTCTTAGCGGATTTAACAGCCTCGGCAAAGAGAGCCTGAGTCTTATCGCCGATATCAAGGCCTTCCATATCAGCGGGGATCTTATCGGCGTCAACGATCTCGATGTCGATAGGTCCGTCGATAGGATCCGGGAAGCCGGAAGCGACTGCTGTATCGATAGGAAGAAGGAGCTTCTTACCGAGCTTTTCTGCTTTGTCCATCATTTCCTTACAGTAATCGAGCTTTGTATCGTCAACTAAAGACTTTCCGATCTCATAACCCTTAGCCTTAAGGAAGGTATAAGCCATACCGCCGCCGATAATAAGAGTATCGCACTTCTCGAGGAGGTTTGAGATAACGTTAAGCTTATCGGCAACCTTAGCTCCGCCGAGGATAGCAACGAAAGGTCTTACGGGGTTCTCAACCGCGTTTCCGAGGTAATCGATCTCCTTCTGCATAAGATAGCCTACGGCTGTATCCTTAATGTGGTTTGTAACGCCCGCTGTGGAGCAGTGAGCTCTGTGAGCTGAGCCGAAAGCGTCCATAACGAAAACGTCCGCTAAGGAAGCGAGCTCGCCTGAGAAGGGCTCTAAGTTCTTAGTTTCTTCTTTTCTGAAACGGGTATTCTGGAGAAGTACAACGTCGCCGTCCTTCATCTCGGCAACAGCCTTCTTAGCGTTTTCGCCTACGACCTCGTCGTCATCGGCAAATACAACGTCCTTACCTAAAAGCTCGGAAAGTCTTACCGCTACGGGAGCGAGCGAGAACTTCTCCTCGGGGCCGTTCTTCGGCTTTCCGAGGTGAGAGCATAAAATAAGCTGTCCGCCGTCTGCGATAAGCTTTTTGATAGTCGGTAAAGCTGCGGTGATTCTGTTATCGTTGGTAATAACTCCGTCCTTAAGCGGAACGTTAAAGTCTACTCTGACGAGGACCTTCTTACCCTTTACGTTAATGTCGTCAACTGTAACCTTGTTAAGTTTCATAATTGGTACATCCTTTCTTTCAGCAGCGTATAATAACGCTTATAGTCAATAATAATTATATATTAAAAGTAAAATTTTAGCAATAGCGTTTTGTAAATTTATTATACATTTTGTACCTGTATTTTCATTACGCTATTGCAAAATGCATTAATAATATGTTAAAATAAACCGAAACCTAAAGGAAGGTGTTTAATTATGAAAGCAAAAATAATCATCCCTGCGGCGGCTCTGGCTGCAATCGCCGTGCTTACGGGCTGTAGCTGCGCGTCCTCGACGGTAGAAACAAGACCTCCCGAATCGATCACCGTAACACCTAAAACCCAGACAGGTCAGTACGCGATGTTCGTAACCGACTACAAGTGGATCAACGAAAAAACAGGCGATACGGTTACCTTCAACAGCAAAGGAACCTTCAGCGGAAAAATCGACAAAAAGAAATACAGCGGAACATTCACGCTCAGAGCGGATAAGAAAAAACCGGGAGTAGTTTACTCGAACGTTACCCTCAATTCGGAAAAGAGAACAAGACCGTGGGTATTCACCTTTAAAGACAGCGCCCATATGAAGATAACCACCGACACGGGTAAAACCGAAAGCTACGCGGCTGAATGGACAATCGAAACAAAGGAAACAGAATAATTAGTCAATAATAGCAGAAGGGACTTGCTCACACATTGAGCAAGTCCCGAATTTTATTGGGTCTCTGATTTTTCCATATATACGGTGTATCCGTTATACGGGATCTCTATTCTCTTTAAGGAGCCGTCGTCGTTTCTTATAAGCTTAAACTTCGCTTTCGCTCCGCCGCTGAATTTTGCGTTTAAGACCTGCTTATCGCGGTCGTAGGTATAGGTACCGGCGTGCTCGCCGTCGTCCTTAGCGCCCGGAGTCATCCACAGCTCAAAGGTACCGTCGCCGCTGAGCTTCATTGAGCCCTGATAATTATCATAGCGGACGTTATACACGCTGTGCAGATCCGCCTCGTCGCCGCTTGCATCAAGCGCGCTCACGCTGTTAAAGGTCTTTCCGGCAAAATCCGCCGCCTCAAGCGAGGTGTTTAAATAAATTATATATCCAACAACTATCGCCGCCGCAACAACAGCCACAACCGCCAGCGTAATAATCAGCGATTTTATATTCTTCTTTTTCTTTTTAGGAGCGTTGTTTTTCTTCTTTTTTGTTTTTTTCTTACTCATCGGCACTCTCTCCGTTTTTCTTCATTTCGATAAGCACCTTGCGCTTTATCATCTTTCCGTTAAAGAAGAGATACTCTTCTCCGTCCTTTCTCTCATCTAGGTCTAAGGCGGAAAAGTCGAGTTTTTCCTCTTCCTCTTTCTTTTTTATCTCATTTCGTTTATCTTCCATTCTTCTCTTAAGCTCGTCCGACTTAACCTCGCCGTTTGAGATAACGGTCTCCATATCCTTATAAACATAGAAGTTCATAATATACGAGGCGGTCGAAGGGACGATAATAACCGAGAAAGCGGCTATTACGATCAGCTTCAACGCCGCAGTCGGCGCAGCTAAAAACACGGTCGCTCCGACTATAAACAGCAAAAACAGCCCGATCGTCACGAAAAAGTTGTTCTTGAGCTCGCCGAACGCCATAAGGGCGCAGTTTTTATAGATATTCTTGATCGATAAATCGAAAGTTACAGTCATAACCGGAACATTATAAAAGATAAACAGCACGGCTACACAGATAAGCACCGCAACTCCGAAGGCAAAATAAAAGATACCGTTCGACTGAGCCATTCTCCAGTACAGCGTTATTGAAGAGTAACAGAAAAAAATCGCTAAGTAAAGAAATACGCCGTGGAGAAGAAAATACAAAAAGTTTTCCTTAAGTCCCTTAAAAAACAGCTTTACAACGGGAACCTTTTCCCTCTCGAGCACAACGTCTCTGGTAAACAGCGTTATTCCCGCAAAAAACGGAAACACGAATATTATCGGTGCGAAGGAGATAAACGCGAGGTGCAGGCCCGTAAGCGTATTTATAAAATGAAAAATCGTCCAGAACGCCGCAAGCGGAACTGCAAAAAGCAAATTTGCAAGCAGCATTTTATGAAAATTTCTCAAGTATCCCGAGAAAAATCTCGTTATTCCTAGTTTTGCCTTATCCATTTTTACCCCAATCCAACCCGTAAATTATTTGAAAAAGCCGGCGAAAAGCATCCACAGCACTGCGTCAAGCGCCGAAGCCACGAGAGCGGCAGCAAAATATTTTACGCTTTTTCTGAAAAACGACGCAAGCGCTCCCTTAAGCGGATACGCCTTTCCCTTCACCAGGTTGATTAATATTTTTTTATTTATTGAAAAGCATGCCGACAGCTCGTATATCAGCGCAATACTGAACACAAAAACACCCGGCAGGATTATAAGAAAGTAGAGCAAAGCTCCCTTTATCCCGTAGGAGCTCATAAGATACGCGGCGCTCACTCCAACTCCGAAGCCCTTAAACGCCGCAACAAACGGCATAAGAGCCATTCCCCATAAGCTCAGCGCGCACAAAGCCGAAACAAACAGGAAAACAAAATCCGAAGCAAAGCTTGCCGCGAAGGCTCCGGTAAAACCGCCCTTCAGACGTTCCGGAAGATTGGTAGTGAACAGCAGATCAAGCGTATTAAGCGTTTTTGAACTGAGCCCGTTCACGGAAACCGAACCGATAAAAAGCCCGAGCAAAACCGCTGCAGTAAAGAAAACCGCTGCTCCCCTGCGCCTGAAAAAAGCTTTTATCTCAACAATACCCGGCAGCCTCACCTCAGGCAAGGCGTGCCGGTTTCTTCTTTTTCCAAGAGTGAATATTACTCCTCGCATATCGTCTTCTCCTTTAACTTGTCCTAGAAAAAGGATATGACGGAGGATTAGATTTTAGAAGTTATATTATAGCCGGAAGTCCGGATTTTTCGGACAAATAAACGAAATGCCGTACTTATTCTTCTTTCCGTCGTTTGCGTAATCGTTAAAGAAGAATATTTCGAGCTCGTCAACTCTCCTGTACAAAAGCCCCTTGTAGCAGACTCCGCTCGCATGGTGATATTTAAGGAAGTTAACGGCATAGGTTGATACAGGAACATTTTTAAGATTTCTCGTCTTAGTATCGGCGGAGCGCTTAGTAACCTGATTTGTCTTTATATAACCCTTGGTTCCGTCGGAGATTTTCGCCTTGTACCAGCTGTCGTTATACTTCTTAGAGCTCAGCTTTACGATTGTACCTGCCGGAATCGACGCAAGCTTTTTTGAATCAGCGTCAGCGCTTTTTCTTAAAACGACGGACGGCTTGCTGATATATCCCGTGTTCTTATAGGAATCTTTACCGTAGGTATTCGTAAGCGAACCGATAAGCTCGTCGTGGTTTGTGATAGCATAGGCGCCGAGATTGTAAGATAAATCGACCAGCGCGTCAAAGTGGTTCTGATTAAACTTGATTTTATATTCCTTTAAGACCGCGTTTATTCTCGTGGTATACGCCGATTCGTTAAGTGTATTCACGAGGTAGGCAAACGCCTCGTTCTTAGTCAGGTTGTTGTAGAAGGTCGTACCCGAATAAACGACTCTGCCGTAACCGACTGTCGGGGAATTGGCGACCAGCGGATCCTCCTCAACCTTCGGCACATAACCCTCGTAAGCAGCGATGTGCTTAAGCACCTTGGTCGTAACAAGTCTTTCGCCCTTATAGCAGGCGGTTCGGCTCGTGTTTTTATTCACGAAGAAGGTACCCTTACCTCCGTCGCAGGTTTTCCACTCCTTATTCGAAGCGGTTTTTGAATACGCTTCGATCTGATAGAACCCGGGCTCCGAAAAGCTCATAGCCGATTTCCAGAGAAAGCCCTCACCCTCCTGATCCTTAGTAGGATAATACAACCAGTGTTTTTTGCCCTCTGAGGAGGTTATGCAGAACTTAACGTCCGTGCGGATATCATCGGTGATCGCGTAGAACTTAACCTCTTTATTAAGCAGAGCGGAGTTTTCCGAGGTATAAACAAACTTAACAGGCTCTGCGTCGTTGACCTTTACCACGCAGTCGTTTGCGCCGCCGGAGATACAGGCTCTTATAATAACCGTACCTTTCTTTTTAGCGAGCACATAACCGTTTTCAACGGTAGCTACCTCGGTATCGGTGGATTTCCACTTAACTCCGGCGGTAGTTGACTTTATCACGAGCGTCATTCCCTTTTTAACGGAGTCGTCGTCAAGCGAGATATTAACGCTTTTTCCGTCCTTGACCTTTAGGGCCTGAGAAGCCTTCGCGCCGTTATACTCGGCGGTGATTTTCGTTTTTCCGGCTGATTTAGTCGTAATAATACCCGAGGAGCTTACTGTCGCGATCTTCGTGTTCGAGCTCTTATAGGTATAGCTTTTACCGCCCTTAGCGATCGCTCTGACCCGACAGCCGGTGTAGACGGCTTTGTCGGAGAGCGAGAGGGTAATGACTCTCTTTTTCACGGTAAGAGTATAGGATGCGCTCAGTCCGGATTTACTATGCGCGGTAATTGTAACGGTGCCCTCTTTTTTTGCGGTTACCGCTCCCGCGGAGCTTACCTCGGCGATTTTCTTATCCGAGCTCTTATACTCAACCTTTTTCTTACATTTAGCGGCTACGGTCAAGGTATCGTCGGTATACATCGTATAGCTGTTCTTTTCAAACGTTACCTCGGCAGCCTTTATTTTCAGCGTACAGCTCGAGGTCTTTTTACCTGCCTTAGCGGTTATCGTAACGGAGCCCGTCTTATGGCAGCTCACCTTACCGTTCTCGTCGATCCCGGCGACTGATACGTCTGCGCTTGACCACTTAATCGTCTTTTTTGTGGTATTGATGTAATTCTTAAACGTTACG
This sequence comes from uncultured Ruminococcus sp., assembly GCA_964514785.1. Taxonomy (GTDB): domain Bacteria; phylum Bacillota; class Clostridia; order Oscillospirales; family Acutalibacteraceae; genus Ruminococcoides. The sequence continues at coordinate 8,004 of CAZERR010000034.1, forward strand.
GTATAGCCCGAGTAACCGGTTCCCGTATCGGGAATAAGCAGCTGGTTCTTCTTGAACTTTATGTAATCGGAATGAACATAACCGGTCGCGCCGGATTTCAGCATTACCTTATACCACGTTTTGTTTGATTTTCTCGGAGATAAAACGGTAACAGTCGTATCTTTTTTTACCGACTCTACAACCCCGTTTGCGCTTGATGGCCCTTTACGAACGTTGACCGCCGCGGTAGTCAGCGCCTTAGCGCCGGAAACCGCTCCCGCGCTCACCGAGGTGCACGCGGCAATCACAGTCAGAATTATAAACGGAACCAGAAGTCTTTTAAAAACCTTCATACTTTCACCTGCCGTCAAAACTTCTTTATATATCTTTTAAAGCTTAAAAATCTTCCCTCTTATTGAAGTGATATATCTGAAAACGAGAATCGAAATGCATTTATCGTAAACGAAGAACACCGCCTCGGCAGCGATTAAAAACGCCCACGGAATATAAAATCCCATCACAGTAAATTCCTCGTCAGGTATAGCGAGCACAAACTTGCATACCGTAAACGCGCCTATCATACATACGGTAAACAGCGCGTATTTTATAACGTACTGAAGCGCCTTCGAGCGCAGTCTTTCGATAAAGCTCTTTACGATCGGGTAAAACCCCAAAAAGCCGATAAAGTAAACCACAGCTTCCTTATCCCCCGCTAAGAACAGCGAAAGCACGGAAACGGCGAAGTAAGCCGCAAGCGCCCATTTTTCGCCGAACTCTACCACAACGGCTGTAAGCAGAAAGCCTGCAAAGCACGGGAACGCGTAGGTAGCCACGGGGATAACCGAGGTTGAAATCATAAGCACCAGCGCAAGCGCGCTTATAAGGCCGCAAAACGCTACCCTGAACGATTTATTCTTCATCAGCAGCCTCCGCAGCTCCTGCAAAGGCAGTTAAGGCACATAGCGCCGGCGCAGATATCGCACATACTGCAATCGCTCGACTGACCGGGAGCTGTGTTATAGCCTCCGAAGCCGTAAGACTGCTGACGGCTCATATGGTCGAGCGCCTGGCGGTATTCCATATTATTCGGCTCCATCTGGCACGCGCGCTGAAAATGCTGCGCCGCCTGCTGAGTCCAGCCGCGTCTGAAATAACACATTCCGCGTAAAAAGTACCATTCGGCGCTGTGCTCGTTTTCCGAGTCGAGAATTCTCTCCGCCTCATCGAGACGATTCTGCTGAATAAGCATACGCACGTTGGCATAACGCGAATTCGGGTTAGTATAACCGCCCGAATAACCGCCTGAATAGCCGCCGTAGCCGGCGGATGACGCACCGCCGTTTTTACGCATATTCATTATTTCGTCGTATGCCTCGTTAACCTCCTTCATCTTCTCCTCGGCAACGTCTGCGAGGGGACTGTCGGTATAGTTATCGGGGTGATATTTTTTCGCGAGATTTCTGTAAGCGGCTTTTATTTCGCTTTCACTCGCGCTCGGCGATACGCCGAGAACTTCATACGGATCCTTCATTATTTACCTCTGTTTTCTTAAATTCCTTTATTTTATCAACAATTTCCGCCTGCACGCTCGGTAGGCCTTTTAAAATCACATTATCGATTATGCCCTTAAAATCAACGAGTTCAAGGAGATTATAAGCGTCAAAGGTCATAGCGAGCGAGGCTGAAAGGTTATTGCCGACGACCTGAGCCAAATCCTCATCGTAACGTAAAAACGGATTAAACCGTCCCTTTTTAATATCCTTCTTATAATCGTCGGCGGCGTCGGCAAGGTAGATAAACCGCCCGAGCCCGTAGCCTATCTGACGATAAATCCGCTTTTCGGTTTCGTTCCCCTCAAGCTCAAGCAATGACGCGAGGAACTCAGCCGTCGGGTCAGCCGCCATATCGAGTCCGCAGTCGGGATTTTTCTCCGCTTTTTGCTGGGATATCAGCATTTTTTCGGCGAGAGCGTCGATTTCGGGATACTTACGGGCAGCCTTTTTACGGCGGCGCGAGAAGAACGGCTTCAACACTTTAAGCCCAAGTCCTTTAAAAATGCCGCTGTCACTGATATCGTCAACAAGCTTATAGTAGGATAAAATCACATTGACAGCCGCAGCCTTCGCGAGAGCGTCGTCCTCACACTTGCAAAATCCGCAGGGCTTAAAGGGATTGAACCGGCACCTGCCTTTTTCAAAGCCCGTACAGCTCCTTTTAAGCGACATAAGAAACATACCGTAAAAGGTACAGTCATAACTCAAAAGCATACGGGAAAGGAATGAATAGTCCCTGCCTATTTTTTTACAGAGCCCGCAGTATACGGATTTATATGCCTCATATTCGCGAACAAGCAGCTCGCTTTTGTAAATCCTTATATATCCGAACACTTCTCCAAAAACTTCCCCATTTTAGTATAATTATATATATTGTACTATAAAATCCGAAATTTAACAAGTGATATATGAATGAAAATGTTTACAATGAGGTAATTTTAGATTATAATAAAGTAAGTTTTAAATTAAAAGTTATAGGGATATTCCCTATATCCTATATCCTTAACCCTGAATCCTGAATTTATGAACGTATACGATTTTGACAAAACGATTTACGCGGGCGACTCAACTGCTCATTTTTATCTTTTCAGCCTGAGGCGCCACCCGTCAATAATAAAATACTCGCCGTCTTTACTAAAGGCGGTTTTAAAGTTCTACCTTTTTAAGAAGGGCACAAAAACCGATATGAAGGAAATTATGTTCCGTTTTCTTTTAAAGATAAATCCCGAAAAGGATATAAAGGACTTCTGGGATACTCACGAGAAAAATATAAAAGGCTGGTATCTTGAGCAGAAGAAGGATGATGATATAATAATCTCCGCGTCGCCCGAATTTCTCCTTAAACCGATTTGCGAACGTCTAAAAATAAAGAACCTCACCGCCTCAAGGGTTGACGTACATACCGGCAAATACTCGGGAATAAACTGCCACGGTAAAGAAAAGGTTCGCCTTTTTTACGAGCTTTACGGCGGAGAGATTGACGAATTCTACTCCGACAGTCACAGCGACGACCCGCTTGCCGAAATTAGCAAAAAGGCGTTTATAGTTAAAGGAAACAGAATAGAAAACTGGAAACGGGACGGCAAATAAAGCCGTCCCGTTTATTATTAAAATGTTTTTACGTCAGCGCGCTCCAGTTTGCGGCGCAACTGTTAAAGGTTCCGCTTGAGTTAGTATAGGGAGCGTAAAAGACTTTTCCGCTGTTATCCTTAACGTAGAACATTACGCCGACGGCGTTACTGCCGATATCGTTAACGGCATATGTTACATACTTGTACTTTGTATCCGCGTTATTTTTTCCGTAATTTCCGCTTATCGAATTGCTCGTATTCTTACAGCTGAATACATGCTTTGAGGGAGCGGTTTCAAGAGTATAGCCCTCAACAAGCGCGCGTGCGGTATCGGTATCGGCATTACCGACGGCGATATATCCGTAATCCGCCGCGTCCTTAAGCACGCTGTTATTAACTACGGCAACAAATCTGATGCAGTTCTTCGTAGTATCCGCCTTTTTCTGAACGCCGAGGATTTCAAGATTCTTGAACTCGGTGCCTATACCGCTAAGCTGAGTATCGTCAGCCTCACGGGAAACAGTCTGAGTAAGGTCGATTTTTGTTCCGCTTGAGTCGGTATATATACTGTCCTCCGAGGGCTCGGGAGTACTCTGTGTAAATGGTTCAACCTTCCATTTTCCGCCCGAGTTTTTCTCGGTGAGTCGGTATCCGCTTACCGAGGGGTCGTAGGTGATATCCACCGTCTGATCGCCTGAGTTATTATTAAAGATTATATTATTGAAATCCTTATCAAATTCCGCGGTAAATACCTCGTCGCCGTTTGAATCGGTTGTTTTATCGGTGATCTCAACTCCGGGCCAGTTTTTATTCTGCTCCGAGGTGTTCCACGCGTAAAGATAAACCTTAGACCAGCCCTCGCTGTTTATAAACTTCACGGTATATTTTTCGGACTCGGGAGGTACGGTTGTCGATACCTCTTCCGTCATATCCTGGGCCGGCTGTGATGGGTTATAAACTACCGCTACTCCCGTTGAGCCTACCGTACCTGAGATAATTCCGTTCGCGACGGTAAACTGATTATCGGTAATCTGGTCATAGTAAACTCCGTCAGCCATCTTCTTCGCGGTAAGACTTACGCTGCCCTCACCGTCAAGCTTAGAGATAACAACGCCGGAGGTTCCGCGCTCGTTGTAGGTTGTTTTTCCGGAATACGAGAGTCTCTCCGAGGTTCCGTTAAAGAAGTTTTTAAACTTATTGACCTCGGTTACGGCGGCGCTTTTCCAAGTTGTATCCGTGCTGGCTTTTCCCATAATTCCGGCGTGATGAGCAAAATACAGCGCCGTTGAATCAGCTCTTGAGCCGACAATAGCCCACGCTCTTACGAGCACCTCGGGATCTACGTTATATGTATTCTGAAAATATGCCGAGCCTGAGGTACCCATATATGTATCGTGCGACTCGACCCAGAGAACGCTCTCGGATGCCGCCGCACCCTTATGATATTTACCGTCCGCAAGCTCGTCGGCTTTTTCGAAGTAAGCATTTTCGAGCGCCAGCTCACCCGTATGGTTATCGGTTATATTCAGATACTGAGTATAGTTAGAAATCTTCGTACCTGCTGAGCCGAGGATTTCTCCATACAGGAAGACCTTGTTATTCGTATATTCCTTAATTCCGTCCGTAATTACAGGCCAGAAATCGCTCGCGCAGCCCGAGTCGTTCGGAAGCTCGATATGCTTCGCGGCGTCAAAGCGGAAGCCGTCAACTCCTAGGTCTACGCAATCCTTAAGGAAGTTCAGCGTTCTCGTCTGGACATAGCTGTTCGCTGTATTCAAATCGGGCATTCCGAGGTGATACTGAGTAAGATTATAACGGCTGTTTTCGTTAAACCTGATATTATTCGTATGATAATAATTCGGATTCTTTAAATCCTCCTCAACCGCGGAATTAATATAATCGAATGTACCGCCGTCAGTGTCGTTATTCGCGAGGTGATTCGCCACCACGTCAACGATAACCTTTATACCGCATTCCTCGGCTTTTTCGCATAAGGATTTAAGCTCAGCGCGCGTACCGAGCCAGTTGTTGCCGTCGGATACGGTGAAGCCGAGCGGCTGGTATAATTTCCACCACTGACCGCCTACGTCGGTATTGCGGGCATTGTAGCCCTTAGGCGCCTGAACGGGCGAAGTCTGCACCGCAGTATATCCCGCCGCCTTTATCGCGGCTAAATTCGCCTCGATATTACTGTAGGACCAGTTAAAGCAGTGAAGCACAACGCCGCCCTGCACGGTATCCTGAGCAAGCTGTGCAGCGGAACTGCCGGTAGAGGCGGTGACCGACGTAACTGCTCCGACCGCAAGCGTCGAAATCAAAAGACATAAAACAAGCGCAATACTCGTAATCTTACGTTTCATAGAATCAACTCCTAAATCAATTAGAGCAAAAATCCCTGCCCTGACCTGATTCTACAATACATTTTTATGCATTTCAAACGAAATGTATATTTGTCACACAAAAATGCTGATTTGTCACATTTAAACGTAGCATTTTCCCACCCATCCTCCCGAGGGATAAAACGGGAGCACAAACACGGCGAACTAAAGCAGAAAAAAATCGGGAAGCCTGTGCTTCCCGATTTTATCTTTATTATTTATTTTTCAAATACCGCTCCGGTTGAGCCTGAGGTTACCATTTTTGCGTAGCGCTTTAAGTAGCCCGTGAGCTCCTGCTTCGGAGCCTGATAATTCTTTCTTCTTTCCTCGATCACATCGTCGTCAACGTGGAGAGTGAGCGCGCGTCCCGTGATATCAACGGTAACGGTATCTCCCTCCTCGATAAGACCGATAAGTCCGCCCGAAGCCGCCTCGGGGCTGACGTGACCTACCGCCGCTCCGCGCGTTGCGCCGCTGAAACGTCCGTCGGTAATAAGCGATACGGAGCTGTCGAGTCCCATTCCTGCAAGAGCGGAGGTCGGAGAGAGCATTTCTCTCATTCCGGGGCCGCCCTTAGGTCCTTCGTAACGGATAACGACAACGTCGCCCGGGTTGATTTTTCCGCCGTAAATCGCCTCGCAGGCGTCCTCCTCGGAATCGAACACACGCGCGGGGCCTGTGTTCTTCATCATCTCGGGAGCTACGGCGCCCTGCTTAACTACCGCGCCGTCGGGTGCGATATTGCCGAACAGGATAGCGATACCGCCGTCCTTTCTAAGCGGATTTTCCACAGTATGGATAACCTCGCCGTCGGGTGCGGGGGCGTCCTTGATTCGGTCGCCTACTGTTCCCTTAACCGTGAGGGCTTCGGTATTAATAATTCCGAGCTTAGAAAGCTCCTTCATAACAGCAGGGATTCCGCCCATTTCGTTTAAGTCGGTGATAAAGATTTTTCCTGCCGGGTTAAGCTTACAGATCTGCGGAGTAGTCTTGCTGATTTCGTCGATAACATTGATATCTACCGGAACATCAGCCTCATACGCGATCGCGAGAAGATGAAGCACCGTATTACTTGAGCAGCCGAGAGCCATTTCACAGCGCAGAGCGTTCTCAAAGCTTTCCTTGTTGATAATATCCTTAGGTCTGATATCCTCCTTAAGAAGCTCCATAACCCTCTCGCCAGCTTCCTGAGCAAGCGCGCGTCTTGCCGCGGAGATTGCAGGACGGGTGCCGTTTCCGGGCAAGCCCATACCGATAGCCTCGGTGAGACAGTTCATAGAATTAGCGGTATACATACCCGAACAGGAACCGCAGGTCGGGCAGGCGTGATTCTCGTACTCGCGAAGCTCCTCGTCGTTGATTTTTCCTGCGGCGTGAGCGCCGACATACTCGAACATCTCGGAAAGTCCGAAGCGCTCTCCCTTATACTCGCCCGGCATCATCGGACCGCCCGATACGAATACGCAGGGCAGGTTGAGCCTGCACGCGGCTAAGAGCATACCCGGTACGATTTTATCGCAGTTCGGGATAAACACGATTGCGTCAAGCGGATGAGCGGTGAGCATAACCTCGATAGAGTCGGCGATAAGCTCGCGCGAGCAAAGGCTGTATTTCATACCCTTGTGGTTCATAGCTAAGCCGTCGCATACGCCGATCGTATTAAATTCAAACGGAACTCCGCCCGCGTTGCGGATACCGTCCATAACCTTAGCGGAAATATCGTTTAAGTGCTTGTGTCCGGGAATATAGTCGCTCTTTGAGTTAACAACGGCAACGAAGGGACGCTTGATCTCCTCGTCGGTAAGCCCGAGCGCCTTTAAGAGCGAACGCTGAGGCGCGCGCGTCGCGCCTGTTTTCATTAAATCTGATCTCATATATATCATCCTTTCTGAGTCCGAATAATCTTAACCTGTTTATTATATCACAACAGGTGCGGTATAATCAACTGTTAATACTGATTTTTAGCGGAATACGGGTTTTTGTTTTCCTTAGGCGGATTCGGAGCGGTGTCGGCTCCCCAGCGCGCGAAACAAATCAGAAGATAACGCAAAACTCCGGCTAATATCCATACCGCGAGTGTAAGCCAGAACCAGAATATAGGCAGTCCTACGGTAAAATGGAGTATTAAGGTTATCCACATCGGCATAGAGCACATCCAGGAACTGATCCTGAAGAAAACAAAAAAGAACAACCCGAATAAAAATCCGCCGACATCATGCCTTTTCATAATTCACTCCGGATTATTACGAGAATATCTTCAGCTGATCGGTATCTGAAGGCTTAACGAACTTAGCCTTACCGCCGAATTTCGGAACTTTCTTTGTTGTGCCCTTCTGACTGACATCAATAGCGATCTTATCGCCTACGGTTACGAGACCGTACGTCCATTTTCCGCCGTCCTCGGTGTAAATACCGAGAGTCGCGGAGCCAAGGTCGATATACGCCTCAGCGTCGTCAGCGTCGAGCTCTCCCTCGTACTTAGGACCGTTTAAGGCAACCTTATAGAACTTATAGTCATCATCCTCGCGGGTAACGATATAGTAGTTTGCCGTGCCGGCAAGTCTGCAGCAGGTATATTCGTCAACGCCTTTCTTTGAAACGAGCTTGACCGCCTTTTTGTAAAGCGGGGAATCAATCTCCGCGTCGGCGCCGTTGTCCTCGCCTAAGAAATCATCGGCAGTCGCCGCCTCGGTAGCCTCGCCGGTTTTTGAATCGGATGAACCGCAGGATGACATAACTCCCGCCGAGCCGAACGTCATAAGAGCCGCGAGCGCGATTGCGATTATTTTCTTCGAATTCTTCATAAACTAATCCTCCTTAAAAGATTTTTTCTTCTCAAAATGATTCCATTTTAATTATAGCATACAAAAAATACGTTGTCTACGAAAAATTCCCCGAAAGCCGCACAAAAACAGTTTTCGGGTGTTTTTAGTATCATTTATTTGTCGAAAAATTTATTGTCGGATTTATAAGCTCTTATTAATGCTGTTCCAAATGGTGTAAGTTAGGATAAAAGAAAAAGTTTTATTCTCTTATTTGTTTATAAAACAGGAAAAAATCGTAGTTTGCGATTCGTTTCAGGGCATAAAAAACAGGCAACCTCATATAA
>CAZERR010000035.1:0-16558 GCA_964514785.1 uncultured Ruminococcus sp.
GCTGGTTCATAGCCATAGTCGAAAGAACCTTCGTCCCATGGTCCATCTGCTTGTGATAAGATACGGGGTAGTAACGAAGAGCATATACGGAAGAGTAATCTTCATAAAGCTCTTGACCGGACCCGCGCCGTCAATAGTAGCCGATTCATAAAGGTCAGCCGGGATATTCATAAGAATACCGGAGGTAATAAGGATCGTATACGGAATACCGATCCAGATATTTACAATGATAACCGTTATCTTAGCCGACAGCGGCGAATTCAGGAACTTATAACCGATGTTCTGACCCGTAATAAGGCTTAAGAACTGGTTAATAGCACCGTTCTCCTGGAGCATCTGGCTCATAAGGAGGAGGGATACGAACTGGGGTACAGCGATAACTACTACGAAGAGAGTTCTCCATAAAGCCTTAAGCTTAATACCCTTTTTGTTGATCATAAGAGCAACGATCATACCTGCGATATAGTTCGAGAATGTCGCGAAGATCGCCCAGATTATGGTCCACTGAGCAAGATTTACAAAGGTCTTAGCCTTTGTGGCGCCGTTAGTAATAGATACTAAGTCGCCGAAGTTCTGAAGTCCAACCCATGTAAAGAGGTTTCCGGGGGGCTGGTGCGCGTTATCATAGTTGGTAAACGCGATAAGAATCATAAATACGAGCGGCAGGATCGTAAAACATCCTATAAGGATACAGGGGATACTCATAAGAGTAATATGGAATTTCTCGTCGAGGAACTGATACATCTCTTCCCTGAAGGAGAGAATCTTTCTTCCCTCTTTCTTATCCTCATAAACCTTGTAGGCGCTCTTTGTGTTCGCAATATAGATAGCGAAGAAGATAACCGTTACAACGATTACCAAAACGCCGTAAAGAAGGATAAGCATTGAGTTATCTCCGTAAACCTTCTCGTAAGTAAATCCGTCGGCGGAAAGCTGCTCAGTCGTTTCTACAGTACCGAGAGTTCCGAACTTCGAAATATAGTTGATACCGAAGAACAACATAAAGCATATGTACGCCGCTTCAGAGATAAGGAACAGAAGTCCCTTTATAATCTGGCCTCTAACCATGTTAGAAACGCCAAAGATGAGATAGGACAGCTTAACGAAAACGTCGCCCTTAACAAATCTTTTTCCGTAGTTAGCGAAGCCTCTGCCGATTCCTACGAAAAAGCCCACGATTGCCTTGCCCACCGCCTTAAAGAAGCGGGCAAGATTAGAGGGTAGTTTCTTAAAGAAATTGGCAAAGTTATAACCGAACCGCTGGAAAGGATTTAGCTGCATATAATCAATATATCTCATCAAATCACTCTCCCTTTTCATTAAGATTTAAATTATAAGAATAATTTTGGTTTAAATAATAATTCTTCGTTATCCTGTTCCCCTCATTTTAAAAATTATTATTTAAACCAAATAATTAATTTTCAAAACTACACGATAACGTCGACCGCTAAAGCGGATACCGGGGCCCGCCCGAAGGCGGGCCGCCGTTTAATTCAGTTTAAAGAGAATCTAAATCGTATTACTGATCTAATACGTTAGCGATTGTCTTCTTCAAAAGATCTGTGAAGTCGAACTTCTCGGGATCTGTTGTATCAGCGCAGAGCTTGTTACCGAGGTTTCCGAACGGATCCCAGATTTTACCGATGTTAACCTGAGCTACGGAATACTTACTCTGCTCAAGAAGTGCGGAAATAGCAACGTCTTTCTTAACAGCATCTGTCTCAACGCAATTGTTGTTTGTCGGGCTCCAGCCTAACTCTTCGCATCTCTGGTTCTGGCACTCCTCGGAAGCGAGGTAGTAAGCGAGTACCTGAGCGGTACGCGGATACTTGGAAGTTCCGTTAACAGCGATTGACTTATAGCCGTACATTGAGTAGATCTGCTTATCCTTGCCGTTGATGTTGATTGTCGGAAGCTTGGAAGCGCCGAAGTTCTTGCCTAAAGCTTCTTTGAAAGCAGCTGTATCCCAGTTACCGTCGATACCGGCACCGCAGGTAGACTTTCTTGTCTTAGTGGAAGTAAAGCCTGAAGGAATGTTACTTACAGCTAAGCTCTTGAAAGTACCGTTGTACTTATGCATAAGTGTTGAGAAAGCCTTCATTGAAGCAACAACTTCTTTCTCGTTGTACTTATTGAACTTCTGAGTAACCTGATCAGACTCTAAGCCTTCGAGTCTGAGTCCGCCTGTGAAGAGGAACATACAGGAATAATAACCGTTGCCTGCGTCCATGATGAACTGCTTGCCGGCCTTCTTACAAGCCTCGAGAACCTTCTCGAAAGACTGAGCGTCCTTATCGGAAACTACGGACTTATCGTAAACGAGGAAGTAGCCGTTTCCGGTTTCGGGGATAGCATAGAGTGTATCCTTCTTAGTCTTGGGGTTCTTCATTGTACAAGCATCAACTGCGGGAGTAAGGTTAGTAGCCTTGATGTCTGCTGCATACTTAGGAGCTATCTGAGCGATAACGCCGGCATTTACGAGGTTGTTGAGCTGGTCGTTAGCGAAACCGAAAACGTCAGCGCCTGCCTCAGCGTCGGAGAGCATCTGTGTGCCTGCCTCGGCCTCAGTCTGTACAACAACTTCAATCTTAGAAACCTGCTTGGGGTACTTTTTCTTAAAAGCATCGCACTGCTTTTTAAGAAGCTTAGTGTAGTTATCAGGACCCCATACCTTTAACTTCGCGTTCTTCTCTGAACCGAAGTCGGAGTCTGCTACTACATTCTCAAAACCGGTCTTTGTTGTGTCGATAGACGCACCTGAACCGCTGCTGCCCGAGCCTGAACTTGTGTTGCCGCCGTCACCGCCGCAAGAAGCGAAAGCAGCTACCATCATCATTGCTGCTAAACAAAGCGCAATAACTTTTTTCATTTGAATTCCTTCTTTCATAAAAATAGTATTTTCAGCACTTTTAACAGTGCCGAGTGGGATTGCGCACAATCGGGGACTACGCAATCTAATCACTATATAAATAATACCACAAATTAACACAAAAATACAACTCCCTTTGTACTTTTTGTCTAAATTATCAAATCAGGCGTGTCGGTTTGTGCATTTTGCCAAACATTTTTTAAATTTTCGTCGTTATGCATAAATCAGCTGTTGATTTTATGTTGAATATGCTTAAGAGAGCTTTGTGCAAAATCACCATTAGTTTTTTCTTTTTATGGACTTTTCCACCAAAACCAAAAATCTGCAACGGTAAAAACAACGGATTTTTTTAAAAAATTTCAGTCCTTTGTGCAATTTAACATAATTTTTTGATAACATATTTTTGTTGTATTTTCGTGCGTAAATTGGTATAATCTATATTGAAGATACGGGAGATTTCCCCTTACTCAGCTACTGATAAATATTATGAACGGAGGACCGAATTAATGAAGCTTGAACAACTTTTTAAGACTGTAGATTATAAAATAATAAGCGGAAACGCCGAAGCGGAGATTTCCGATATTGTATACGATTCCCGAAAAATAAAGCCGGGAGATTTATTCGTATGCCTAAAGGGCTATAACTCCGACGGCCACGCCTACGCCGCTCAGGCGGTTGAGAAAGGAGCTTCGGCTATCCTTATCAGCGACGATCTCGATATCGACACAAAAAACCTCGCCGTCGTTAAGGTAAAGGATACAAGAGAAACGCTGGCATATATAAGCGCGCAGTTTTTCGGGCAGCCCGCAAAGGAGCTTACGACTATAGCAATAACAGGCACCAAGGGTAAAACCACCACGGTCGCTATGATAAAAAGAATTCTTGAGTGTGCGGGGATCAAAAGCGGTACGATCGGCACCCTCGGTATCATAATCGGCGATAAAACCATCCCAACCAACAACACCACCCCCGAAAGCTACGAGATCCAGAGCGCAATGCGCCGAATGGTTGACGAGGGCTGTAAGGCTATGATAATCGAGGCTTCCTCCATCGGTCTTAAGTGGCACCGTGTTGACGCCGTAGAATTTGATTACGGAATATTCACCAACTTCTCACACGATCACATCGGCGGAGCGGAGCACAAGGATATGGCGGAGTACCTCGAGTGCAAGGCTATGCTGTTTAAAAAATGCAGGCTCGGGCTTATTAACCGCGACGACGAAAAGTGGGAGGATATCTTAAAGGGAGCTACCTGCAAGTATAAGACCTACGGCTTCTCGAAGGACGCTGATTACGTCGCTTCAAACGACAGCCTTCTCTCTACCCCGGGCTTCTTAGGCGCGAGCTTTGAGCTCTCGGGTGAAAGAGAGATGAAGGTCGAGGTCGCGATCCCCGGACACTTCAGCGTATACAATGCGCTTTCGGCTATAAGCGTTTGCGCGGAAATGGGTATTAAAAACGAGCATATCGCCGAGGGCTTAAAGACCGTAGCCGTAAAGGGCAGGGTCGAAATCGTTCCCGTTCCCGGAAACTACACGCTGCTTATCGACTACGCTCACAACGCGCTTTCAATGGAAAATGTACTTACAACTCTCCGCCAGTATAACCCTCACCGCCTTATCACAATGTTCGGCGCAGGCGGCAACCGTCCGAAGGTCCGCCGCTATGAGATGGGCGAAACCAGCGGCAGACTCTCTGATTTAAGCGTTATAACCGAGGACAACAGCCGTTTTGAGGATGTTATGGATATCATCGAGGACATCAAAACAGGTCTGGCGAAAACGGACGGAAAATACGTTGTTGTCCCCAACCGCAAGGACGCTATCAAGTATTGTATCGAGCACGCCGAAGACGGCGATATCATAGTTCTCGCCGGTAAGGGCCACGAGGACTATCAGGAAATCAAAGGTGTAAAATACCATATGGACGAGCGCGAGCTGATAGCGGAGTGCCTTGAGGAACTAAAAAAATAGTTAGATTATAAAACCGGAAACAAAATTCGGGCAGACAGGTTGATTTCAACTCTGTCTGCCCGATAATTATTTATTCAGCTTTTAACAATCAGCTTCTGTACCTTTTCTTTTTACCGAAAACAAACTTCTCAACATATGTCTTACAGTCCGGAGAAGTTCCGTCCTTCTCGAGGAAGAAACGCTTATCACCCATTCCGTCAACGGTTCGGGTAATTTTATACTCCTCGCTGAGCTTATAAGTTATCGGAGCATATCCTGCCTGATAATTAAACCACGCGATCAGCTTTCCCGTCTTAACATTCCAGAAGCTGAAACGGAAATGCAGATAATAATACTTTCTCGTAATACTCTTTGAGGTATTTATCGCCTTATAGACCTTAGGGCCGGAATATCCGGTACGCTCCGCAAGGCAGTAAACAAGAGGAGCCTTGCCCTTGATAACCTTGCGCGCTTTTTTATCGGTATACACGGTATTCGGATAATCATACTGTAAGGTAGTTACATATTCTGTATGAAGAGAACCCGCCTTTTTAGCGTATTTATGATTGAACTTCGTGTAGTTACATTTAGCCGGGAACATCATATAGAACATAGGCCCGTTATAATACTTCGCGAGCTTACGCGCCGAGCTGTAACTGATCTGCTTTGAGCCGGGAAGCTTTTTGCCGAGCTTTTTCTCAGCCTTCTTCTGAAGCTTTTTATAATTTATCTTATCGTTGAAGTCGGTCATCCGCTTTGTACCTGCGTTAAATCCGTTCGTAATAAGATACCACGGGATATCCTTAAACTTCTTAACGATTAGCTTTTTAAGCGACTTACACTCGGAATACGGGGATGACGATAAATCGTCTACGCGGCTCTTAAACTCTATAGTTTTAAGCGACGAGCAGTTTTTAAATGAGCCCTCGGAAACCGTATTCACCTTTTTTCGGAATATAACCTGCTTTAATCTGTCGCATTCGTCTATCGCGCCGGTGTTGAGCTTATCAACCATACGCTTAAAGTCTAAGGTTTCAACCTTGCTGTATGAGAATACGCCGGCGTTTATTGTGCCGACCTTACCGTTCAGCTTAACGCTCTTTAGAGCGACGCATTCCGAGAACGCGTTTTCGTTAAAGGTCTCGACCGCATCAGGGAACTCAAGCGAGGTAAGGCTAGTACATTTCTCAAAGGCGCTTACGCCGAAGCTGTTGACTTTACCTGCAAATTTAAGAGTCTCGAGCTTTATGCACTCGGAGAACACACTCGGTCCGATAAAATTAACGCTGTCGCCGAATTTTACGGTTTCAAGGTTCTTACATCCGCTGAACGAATCCCTGTCGATCGACGAAACCGTGCCGTCGAACTCGACCGACTTAAGCTTATCACATCCGGAGAAGCTCGACTCGGCTATAGTACCTACGTTTCCGCCGAAACTCAGCTCCTCGATCGAGGATGAAAAGTAAGAGGTAGGTATATCAAAGGAGGATAAATTGTCCTTAAACTCCATACTTGTAATACCCTTACAGCCGTTGAAGATCTTACCGCTTAAGCCGTCTTTGATCTCTCCCTTAAAGGTGACCTTCGAAAGCGCTTCGCATTTTACAAATGAGTTTTCGAGCCGCTCCAGGTCGCCCTTTACCTCAACCGACTCAAACGACGGACACTTGATAAAGGAATCCTGAATGCTCTCTACCGACGAAGGAATATCAACATTCCTCAATCCCTCGCAGTTATTAAAGCATTTTTCGATATACTTAACGCCCTTAGCGATTTTTACGTTATTAACACCGTTGCACGGGTCAACCGCGGAATAAACTCCGATAACCGGAAGCTTTTCATTTTTAGCCGGTACCACAACGCTGTCGGGCGCGTCGGATTTGATCTCGCAAACATACGCGTCGCCCGAGCCTGAGTATTCTTTAAGGAAATCGAGCTTCTGCATATTTTCGATTTTACCCTCTTTGATATCGGAAACCTTATAGAAATTGACTCCCGTGTTTTCGCACGCCGAAAGGCACACGCAGCTTAACACGGTCAATACCGCAAGAATAACCGCCGTTAACTTTTTCATAGTACATTATCCCCTTTCTTTATATGAACATTCATACCCGAATTTAACATTTACATATTCTCAATCGCCCTGATAAGCGGACCTAAGACCTGTTTCTTTCGGCTTACAACGCCCTCGAGCTTAACGCTGTTCTCTCCGGGATCGGTATCAAACGCGGACGCCACTACTGTTTTTGCGTCTGTTCCGGCAAAAAGCAGCTCCGTACATTCGTCGATAATATTCGTAAGCATCATAAACAGCATATCGCTGCCGCTGTTAGGCTGAAGCTCCTTTAGATAAGGAATCATTTTCGATTTGACCTTATCGAGCTCACGGCGGCTCACGCTTGTAACCTGAGCGACTGTAAGCGTCACCATATCCGATTTAAACTGCTTACAGTCAATGCTGAACAGCTCATCGGGGGATTTTCTTCCGAGCTTCGAGCCGGCGTTAAACATCGCCGTAGCGTATTCCTCGATATCGATCCCCGCAGTCGCGGCAAGGTAACGCGCCGTGCTTTCGTCAAGCGGCGTACAGGTCGGCGAGCGGAACATTAATGTATCCGAGATAATAGCCGAGCATAAAAGGCCAGCGATCGTCGGCGAAATAGATACATTATTCTCACGATACATCATCGCGACTATCGTAGCCGTACAGCCGAGCGGCTGATTTCGGAAATAAATCGGGCTCATAGTCTCCACGGAGTCGATTCTGTGATGGTCAATAACCTCAATAACCTCAGCGCTTCTTATACCGTCGACCGCCTGTCCCTTCTCGTTATGGTCAACGAGTATAACCTTGCGGCGCGAAATATCGAGAAGATTTCGCTGAGAGAATATCCCGACAAAGTGGTTATGGCTGTTTAAAACCGGGAAGTATCTTATCCTCTTTTTTGAAACGGTGTTTTTAACATCCGCAACGAGGTCGTCAAGGTTAAAGGTAATAAGATTATCCTTCTTCATAATATGGCCTACCGGCACCGCCTGATTAATAAGCTTGGCGCAGGTATAGGTATCTAGCGGAGATACAATAACGGTACAGCCTGCCTCCGACGCGATTTTCTTAATTGTCTGCGAAACCTTCGCTCCGAGTCCGATAACTATACAGCCCGCCTTCATCTCGATAGCGCACAGCTGAGATTCATAGCGGTTCCCGAGTAGCACCAGGTCGTTTTCCTCGATATAATCCTCCATAACATCGGGGTTCGCCGCCGCTACGACTACCTTGCCCTTCGAGAAAGTATCATCGGGATTTCCGACGACGATCTCGCCCTTAAGGGTATCGGCGATATTGCTGTAGGGGGTATTCGCCTTAGAGAGAGCGCTGGCGTCCTGATCCTCCATATAGAACCTCGCCTGATCCCCGAGGGTAAGCAACCCCTTTATTCTTCCCCGCTCCGTTAAAATCGGAACGGTCTGGATGTTTAAATCCCTCATATGCTCCCATGCGCGTTTCAGAGAAATCCCCGGCTCTATTCCGTCGATTTTCCTGTACTGGATATCGGATAACGTAGGCTCCAGCGACTCAACAAGGCGCGGAACCTCAACGCCGAATTTTTTAAGCACAAACTCGGTTTCACTGTTGATCTCTCCCGCGCGGCACGGAATATAATCCCCTCCGGTGATCTCACGCTTCAACTCAGCGTAACAGATAGCGGAGCAAATTGAATCGGTGTCGGGATTTTTATGACCTATAACAACTGTCGATTTCACCCGGGCGCCTCCTTAATAAACACTAAAACTTTAAATCATACCAAATCAAAAACGCGTACACCGCGTAAACACGGTTCCAAAGCAGATCCTCGCCGCCGAGGTAACGCTCCCACATATCCTTAATGACTTCCTGATCGAAGAACTTCTTTGAGGTGTCTGAAAAGAGCTTTTCTTCTATCGGTTTATTAAATCTTTCATCCTTAAGCCATTTGCGGACAGGTACCGGGAAGCCGACCTTCTTGCGGAAAGCGACCTCATCGGGCAGCAAACCGCTCGCCGCCTTACGGAAAGCGTACTTGTTCTGATCGTTCATAAACTTATACTCCGCGGGGATCCTGCTTGCAACGTTAAAGAGCCTTACGTCGCTGAACGGAGTATGAAGCTCGATCCCGCAGGCGGTGCTTGTACGGTCTGTATTAAGATAAATATCGCCCTCAAGCCACAGGGAAATATCAACAGTGAGCTTTTTATCAAGCTCCTCCTGTCCCTGCACCTCGCTCCAGAGCTTTTCGATCGGAGCCTCAACCTTAACGCTGTCGTCGTAGTCGTTAAGCAATTCCTTTATAAACTGCTCGGACATAATATGAGAGCAGGTAAGGTACGTCCATTCCTTCGGGATTTCTCTCTTATGAGCGTTATAACCGCCGAAGAACTCGTCTATACCCTCGCCCGAATACACGACGTCGGCGTGCTCCTTTACCGCCTTACAGCCGATTGAAAAAGCCACGGCGGAAGCGTCTCCGAGAGGTTGTCCCATTTTATCTATAACAGTAGGAATACGTTCAAAATACTCCTCGGGGCTAATCATTTTTACACGAAAATCCTTACCGAGGAGCTCGGCGGTATGACGCGCGAGCGCGGATTCATCATAGCCCGATTCCTCGTAGCCGACTGTGTTTGCGCAAACCGCGTCGCCGGCAGCTAAAAGATAGGACGAATCAACTCCTCCGGATAAAAACGACTCTTTATAGGGGAATTCGGGGTCGCCCTTTTCCTCGCTTAGGATTTCACAAACAACGTCCTCGATCTCCTTAGCGAACTCATCGACTGACTTACTCCTGTCGGGCTTAAACGCCGGCATAAAGTAACGGCTTATTTTAACTTCTTCACCGTTCCATTCCCCGAAATGACCGGGCATAAGCTTAAAAATCCCCTCATAGAAGGTTTCCTCTCCGATAGGATATCCGTAAAAGAGGTACTGCTGGAGCATACGCTTATTGAGGCGTTTTTCAAAGCCGGGAGTTGAGGCGATCTCATCAATATCGCCCGAGCAAACGAGTTCTCCTTCTATAACGGAGTAAAACATTTGCTTCTGACCGACCTGATCTCTCACGAAAAACAGCTTTCCCTCGATCTCGTCATAAACGGCGATCGCGAACATTCCGCACAGGTGCTCCTGCATAGAGGTATTCCACTTGATATACGCTTTTTTTATGATCTCAGCCTCGCGCTCAGCGCGGCTTAAATCCTGCTCGATACCGAGCTCGGCGCAGAGCTTTCTCCAGTTTCTTATATATCCGCTGAAATAGCGGATTTCAACGCTTTTCTCGCTTATACTCACAATAAAATCCTCCCCGTTATAATCTGAGAAAATTATACCATTTAGAGGACTTGTAGTCAACAGTAATTTAGAGCAAAATAACGTGTGTTATACGGGAAATTCCGCCGCTTCCGGTAACACGCGCAACTCAGCGCGCAAACAAACGCGGCCCGCTTTCGCGAGCCGCATTTAAACTTACTGATTGATAGCGATTATATAACTTCCGAGGTAAATCCTTACGGTAAAGCTGCCGTAGCTGTAGGAACCCGTTGCGTAGAAATTAACCTTCTCGCCGTAAGCGTTCTTCCAGGATAAATAGAGCTTAGTTGAGGTAAAATCGGGATAGAGAGTCGTATGAACCTTTACGCTCTTTGGCTTAAGCGCCTCAGACTTGATAACCTTAAGAGTTTTTGACTTAATAACCTTCTTATCGTAGGAATAAATCTTGAACTTATACTTAGTTCCCTTGATTTTAGCGGTTATTGTAGCCTGACCGTGCTTGAGCGCCTTGATCTTACCTTTAGCAACCTTTACGTTAGCCGCCTTCGAGGAAGACCATTTTCCGCTGTTATAGCCTTTAACGTACTTAACCATCTTTTTAAGGTTAACTGTAGCGCCCTTAGCCATCTGGATATAATCATGATTAACGGTAACCTTACAGGTAGCCTTCTTGCTTCCGTGCTTATAGGTAATAGTAGCCTTGCCTAAGTTCTTAGCGGAAACATATCCGTCGGAAGAAACGGTACAAACCTTTTTATTTGAGCTCTTCCAGCTTTCATCCTGAGTGGAGTTGGAGGGAGAATGCTTGGCGGTAAGATAGAAGCTGTTGCCCTTACAGATTTTAACCTTCTTCTTGTTAAGACTTACCTTAGTAGTCTTGATTTCCTTATTGTATCTTCTTATAACGCTGAACTTATAGTCCAGAACGCCGTCCGCTGACTCCGAATCCTCAGCAATTGTGATTGTGTAAACGCCCTCGGTAAGGTCGAATACGTTTGCGCTGTAGCCCCAGTCGGAGTATTCGTCCTCAACATCGCCGTCGGAGTTTGTTACGGTAACGCGGTAATTACCCTCGGTATCATTCTCGAACCTAATCAAGATTTCCGAGTCGTCAACAACGTTAAAATTGTACTTATGCTCGGCATGATTTGACAGTGAGCCCGTCTGGCCGTCGATAAGAGTCTGGGAAGCGTTGTACTCATTCCCGACATCATAACCGCCTGCGTTAGCCGCCGGAATTGCGCAGAGCATAAGAATCAACGCCGCCATAAGCACGCTTAGTACGCGCATTGAAGTTTTAGCCTTTTTCATAAATATCCTCCTGAAAATTTATAATTACTTGATTGTAATAGTAACCGTTTTAGTGATTGTCTTTGCGGTATAGTCGGAATTGCCCGCTGCGGTGACCTTAAGCTCGAGCTTATATGTACCCTTCTTATAGTCACCCTTCTTAATAGTAAGCTTGCCCTTCTTAGTTACGGTGATTTTGCTAAAGAGCTTCTTATTAATTTTTACTTTTTTCTTCGTAACCTTTACGCTGCCCTTAGCCTTGCTGATGGAAAGCGCCTTATAGGAGCCCTTCTTCGAGGCTAACGCGGAAGCCTTAAAGGTCTTGTTCTTTGAAGAAACTTTGAGAGTATTGGTCTTCTTGACCTTAGTTGCTCCGGGAGTAACGGAAACATACTTAGCTGAGCCGATATTCTTCACGGAAACGACCTTCGCGTTCGAGGCGCTGTCGCCTGCCTTAACGGTGAACTTGGAGGCGTCGCTGAACTTGATGTTCACAACCGCCTGTCTCTTACCTGTAAGAGTGAGCTTAGCCTTGGCTCCGAGTACGACCTTTGAGTTGTTGGAACCGTAGAGCGCATAGCCGCGGTTCATCTGGTCGCCCGAGTAGGTGCCGGCTGCCTCTGCCTTTACAGTACCGTTTACGGTCATTGTACCGTCGTCGTTGATATAAATCGCCTTTGTCTGAGCAGGTGTGCCGTTGGAAACGGTAATTGTATTCTTAGCAACTGCCTTTAAGAGAGCGCCCTCGCCTACGGTTATGTATTTACCGATAACCGCAGGGCTGTCCTCGTAAATAGAGGTAGATTCCGCGTTCAGGATACCGTTTACGTTAAGAGTAATAGCCATAACGCCTACATAGTAAGCGTCCTGAGTTGAGGAAACAGAGGATGTAACGGTAACGCCCTTTGAGATCGTAAAGGTCTGAGCCTGAACGCCGATAGTATCGAGCGAGCCTGAGCCGGTAAGCTTGATCTCGCCGCCGAGGCAGGCTAAGCCGAATGCGCCGGATTTAACGTCCTCGGGCTTTATGATACATCTTCCTACGATTTCGATGTTAACTCCCTTATCGGTATATATACCCGCGTAGTAGTTGTTGATATAGTTATAGGACGAGGTGATCGTCGCGCCGTCAAGGATAAGGGTGTTAGTCGCTGCGTCGTAATATACGCGGCCTTCGATTCCCTTACCTGTAATATTAGCGGCGTTCTCCTCGGTTACCTTAACTCCGCCTACCCAGATATTGCTGCCGGTAATCACGGGAGCTGTAGTAGCCTCGGTGCCGGGCTGGTTGCCGCCCTCCTGAGTCGGGGTGGTTTCGCCGCCGGGCTGAGAAGCTTCGGTCGCGGGCTGAGTTGTATCTCCGCCGGGCTGAGTTTCAGTGCCGGACGCCGTATCCGGGGAAGTTGTT
Source organism: uncultured Ruminococcus sp. (assembly GCA_964514785.1). GTDB lineage: Bacteria > Bacillota > Clostridia > Oscillospirales > Acutalibacteraceae > Ruminococcoides. The sequence goes on from CAZERR010000035.1 coordinate 12,825, forward strand.
CCCTCGGGTCCGGCAGCTGCCTTTTCCTTAACATATTCAGTTCCGTTATACTCATAGTTATATGAGAATACTTCTTTATAATCGGGAACGAGCGTAGCCTTATCCGCGTCGGACGAAGTGAAGCGGTAAACCTCTTTACCGTCGCTCTTACCAACCTTGCTTTCCTCGGAATATGTATATACATCATTTCCGCTTACGGCATATGCATTTCCGCCGGCGTCCTTATAGAGTTCTGCGCTTACGCTGTTCATATAGTAGCCGCTCGCGAGCACATACGGAACTACGCTTGCTCCGGAAGCGTCGATAAGCTTATAGCCTCCGTCGTGGAATTCATCAGAGGTCAGAAGACCGATGGAATCCGTAATAATATTGAGTCCGGAGGCCCTGTCGTAGTAACACTTCTTGACCTCGTAGTAATATACGGTCGAGCTGGGCTTTCCGCCTGAGTATTTGGTTTCGGAATAACCGCGCGCAACATAAACCGCACCCGGCTCGTCGTCTCTTTCTACTCTGAAGCGATATCCGATACCGTCTGTCCACTGGCTTAAAGTCGCGCCCTCAACTGCGACCTTAACCTGCTCGCTCTTTGAGTCGGCTATTTTAATATTGCCGATCGACTTTCCGCCGGTCGTAATTACGTCGTCAACGCCGAGGCTTGTGCCCTTTACGCAGAACGCGGCAGACTTAGCCTTGACCTCAACTGCTACCGTATCATCAATGCTGATACCTGAATTCTTATACTTTTCGCGGCTCTGCTCAAGGCAGATTCCGTGGTCGTCCGTGCTGTTGACCTTTAAGGTGCCGGTGCCGGTGATCGTAACTCCGCAGTCGTTAAAGTCGATATGAGCTAAAGTACATTCGCCGATAACTTCAAGTCTGAAATCGCCGCCCATAAGATAAGTCGTAAGTTTATAATTTGCGAATAAATCAGTATTATTGAATGTGAGTGTATTTGTCGCCGCGTCGTAGTTTACACCCTCAATATTCGCGGAGTTGTTTCCGTCTATGTTATAAACGATAATGCTGTCGGCAGCGCTGTCGAGATAGATTCCCGGGAAGGTGCCGCGCTGTTCGGGAGTCTCAGGCGGATTTGTCTCGCCCTCGGGAGTTGAAGGCTTAGCGCCTAAGCTGTCGAATTTAATATCGTTCTTTAATGCGTATTTATAAGCCTCACTGCCGTCGTAGCCGCTGATTGTAAAGCCGCTTATAACCGCTCTGTTGTCGCCCATCCAGGAATAACCGAGCGCTTCGTCACCGATTGTATTAACCGAAGCGGGAACGGTGATTTCCTTGAGGCTGTCACAGTAGAATATCGCGTGGTCACCTATGGTTGTCACGCCGCTGCCAAGGTTAACCTTCTTGAGATTTCCGCAAGCCTTAAACGCGCCTTCCTTTAGAATCTTAACCGAATTGGGAACCGAGATTTCCTCTAAGCTTCCGCAACCCGCAAAGGCGTATTCGCCGATTGACTTAACACTGCTTCCGATTGAGATTGTATCAGCCTCATCAAATCCCAAAAAAGCAAGGTCGCCGACCGTAGTCACTCCGCCGTCGATAATGATAGCGGAAACAAATTTTTTGTGAACGCTCCAGGGAGCGGGCGCTTCGTCTGTGAAATCCGGCATTGCGCCTTGACCCCTGATATAAAGCTCGCTGCTGTCGAGTTCCCATGTGATATCGCCGATTTTGCCCTGCTGGGGAGCTTCTTCCTCGTCATCACCGGGCTCTTCGGTTTCGGGCTCGGGTTCGGGTTCGGGTTCGGGCTCAGTAGCTTCGGTAGCCTCGGTTTCAGGGTCGGTACCCGGAGCTTCTGTTCCGGGAACTTCAGTTAAAGGAGCAGTTTCCGGAGCAGTAGTAGCAGGCTCGGTCCCTTCCTTTATGGGGATAAATGTAAAGCCTTCGGTCTCGGCATAAGTCTGAGCAGCAGAGCCCTCATAACCCTCTATTGTAAAGCCATCAACGGCTTCACCTTCGTTATATCCGAGAGATGTTGCGCCGAATTTCTTAACGGACTTCGGAATAAACACGGAGGTAAGCTTCGGGCAGTCGTAGAACGCGCCTTCAGCTATCTTAACAAGTCCTTCCTCAAATTTTACGTTTTCAAGGCTTGAGCAACCCTTGAACGCGCCCGCCTTGATCATCAGAACATCCGAAGGAACCTCTACGCTCTTGAGCTTTGTCGCACCCTCAAAAGCATACTCGCCGATGCTCTCGACTTTTGAGCCTAAGGTAACGCCCTCGAGCGCGGTAAAACCGCAGAACGAAAGGTTTCCGACTGAGGTTACTCCGTCACCGATCGTAACAGTTTCAATAAAGTCGCTGTCGCCTGCCCACGGAGCCTTGTTATCGTCCGTATAATCGGGCATATCGCCGTTTCCGCTGAGTGTAAGAGTAGCGTCGAAATAGTTCAGCGAGAAGCTTATGTTGCCCGTAACGCCTTCCCAGATACCGCCGCCTGAGCTCTGTTTAGAGGTCTCGGCAGCGCCGGCTGAGATCGGAACGATCGCGAAAGCGCTTAACGCAAGCAGTAAAGCTAAAACGATACTTACTGTCTTTCTCATCTTCTTCATAAAACATTTCCTTTCCGTCCGCAAAGTTACTCCGCCCTGCCGCGGACAGACAGCCGGCGTGCGGCGTTTTGGTGGAACGATTATAACGCCGAAATTGTTACTTTCTAATTATATCACATATGCTTTTAAAAAGGACTATAAAAACGCTCTTTTCTTTTAAAAAACATACACAAAATTTAAACCCGCCCTTTGTGCAACACTGCCAAATAGGTCGAAACAAATCACATTTGACCTTTAAACCGTATTATTTATGCCCTCGGTTCCCAAATCAGCGTTATGTCGCACAGCTCATTTTTTTCGCGCGGCGGCAGGTTTATTATGCCTCTCTTTTTTCTTGACTTTTACCGCTCTGTATGATAAAATTTTTATGATTATACTGGGTTTTTATGTGGAGAAAAACCACGGACGGTTTTCTAAGCCTTATACCCGATATTTTTTGCTTGATACGCATTTTTTACGCGTTTTCAAATATAATAAAATAGCCTCTTTCGGAAGGAGGATAAGGGACTATTAGCGCCAGGACCGAAACGGTTGACGAGGTTTGACAGTTATCGAAAGACTCGGCGGATGCTGTCACGGCACAAGGGCACACGCCCGGAGCATGTCGTTAGGAAGAAAGAAAAAAGCAGAATCAAAACTGTAACAGAGGTTCTTCCGGTGCTTAGGCTGCGGAAATCCCGCAAGGAAATAATCAAAGGAGTTTAAAAAATGAGAGTTGTTATTCAGGACAATTACGATAAAATGTGTAAATGGGCGGCAAACTATATCGCTCAGAAAATCAAGAACCATAAGGAGGACCGTCCCTTCGTACTCGGACTTCCTACAGGTTCCTCGCCTATCGGCGTTTATAAGGAGCTCTATACAATGAACCAAAACGGAGAGCTCTCGTTCGCGAATGTTGTAACATTCAATATGGACGAATACCTCGGACTCCCTCATGAGCACGACCAGAGCTACTGGTACTTTATGCACGACAATTTCTTCAATCACCTTGTTGATATGAAGAAGGAGAATATCAATATCTTAAACGGTATGACCGACGACCCCGAGGGCGAATGTAAGAGATACGAGGAGAAAATCGCCTCATACGGCGGAATCGACCTCTTTATGGGCGGTATCGGCGTTGACGGACACATCGCGTTCAACGAGCCGTTCACAAGCCTT
>CAZERR010000036.1:0-16428 GCA_964514785.1 uncultured Ruminococcus sp.
TCACCGCACAGTAGGCGGTATGAGAGCTTCTATCTACAACGCTATGCCGATTGAGGGCGTAGAAAAGCTCGTAGAGTTTATGAAGAAGTTCGAAGCTGAAAATTCTTAATCAAAGAAGGTAATTTTATGTACAACGTTTTAACTTTAAACAAAATCTCTCCCAACGGCACATCACGTCTCGGCGCTGACTACAACGTCGGCGACGCTGTCGAGAACCCCGCCGCTGTACTCGTTCGTTCCGCTTCCATGCACGACATGGAAATGCCCGAGAGCCTTCTCGCAATCGCTCGCTGCGGCGCAGGTACAAACAACATTCCCAAGGACGCTTGCGCTGACAAGGGTATCGTTGTTTTCAACACTCCCGGCGCTAACGCTAACGCTGTTAAGGAGCTCGTGCTCGCAGGCTTACTCCTCAGCTCCCGTAAGGTTGTCTAGGGTATCGAGTGGGCAAAGACACTCAAGGGTAACGGCGACGCTGTCGGCAAGATGGCTGAAAAAGGCAAGGGTCAGTTCGTAGGTCCCGAGATTCTCGGCAAAACCCTCGCGGTTGTCGGTCTCGGCGCTATCGGTATTCTTGTTGCAAATGCCGCTGTAGCTCTCGGAATGAAGGTTATCGGTTACGATCCTTTCCTTTCCGTTAATAACGCGTTAAAGCTTAATCCGTCTATCGAGGTTTTCGGTACTCTTGACGACGTAATTACAAAGAGCGACTATATTACGGTTCACGTTCCGCTTATGGACGCGACAAGAGATATGATCGACTCCGATGAAATCGCAAAGATGAAGGACGGAGTTCGTATTCTTAACTATAGCCGCGACGGTCTCGTAAACGCTCAGGCGGTGCTTGACGGAATCAAGAGCGGTAAGGTCGCTAAATACGTTACCGACTTTTCCACCGACGAGGTTCTCGCCGAGGAAGGCGTAATCTGTATGCCTCACCTCGGAGCTTCTACTCCCGAGAGTGAAGACAACTGTGCCGTAATGGCTGCCGATCAGGTTAAGGAGTATCTCGAGAACGGTAATATTATTAACTCCGTAAACTACCCCAACCTTTCTATGGCTAAGTCGGGCTCAACCCGTTACTGCGTATTATTCAATACCGTTGAGAATGCGGTTCAGAATATTACCGGTGCTGTTAAGTGCTTAAAGGCGGTTGAGGCTAAGACTCGCGGCGCATACGGTTACGCTATTGTTGATTGTGACGACGACAGCTGTGCTCCCGCTATCGAGGCTCTTGACGAGGTTATAAGAGTAAGAGTAATCTGATAATTAATATTCAGCATAAATTAACGCCGGCGTGAAGTAATCACGCCGGCGATTTTTACATTATAAAGCTGTAAGTTGAACACAAGAACTGATTGTCGCCTAAAAAGCAGTAATAGGCGGTTTGGATACTGTTGGTTCATCGACTCCTGCTGCACGCGGATACATCTGCTCAAACATTTTTATGCCGGATTCGGTGCGGAAAATCTTTTCCTTAACATTATGTGCGAGCTCCATACTGATATGATCCTCATAAATATTCGCGAGGAAGTCCGCTTCTACAAGAATACGGTACGGAGCGTTGTCGATACCCTTATATGTATGATGGTTGGCGATAAGGAAACATACCTTGTCAATAAATTCCTCGTCAAAGCCGAGCCTGTCAAGCAGCTTTTCAGCCTCGGGCGGGCCCTCCTGCTCCTGAAGCTCGCCAAGTGAGGAACCGTACTTTTCCTCGCTGTTCTTTATACCTATATCGTGGGTAATTGCCGCTATTTCAAGCAAATACTGAACGTCATCGGGAAGCTTTTCGTTTAGCCCGATCGTCCGGGCGATAGTATATACCTTCATAAAATGATGGATACGTCTTACATCTCCGCGAAAATATTCAGTCATAGCGTTGATTGTATCATTCACCTTTGACATTACCTTTTCTCCTTATCTTTCTTATATATCTGAATGTTTCTTTTTCACCTTTATCGGCGAGCATCCTAAGCAGATACTCAATTTCCTTTGAGGTATCGTCGTTGATAACCGAAATACGGTTGTCTTTTGCCTGCAAAAAATATTCGAGAGGTTTACTGTCGGTATAGTTTTCCTTATTATAAATCTTACTCGCCGCAACGCGGTCGCAGAACATTTCTATTAGATACTTCCTCGGCATTTTAATACCCGTCATCCGCTTCGTCTTTTTGTCGTAATCCGTCCAGTATTCAAAGTGGTGGCGGTTTCTGCCCTTATGGTGCATCCAGGCTTTAGAGTAGCCGTAGGCTTCGCGCTCGCCTTCGTTCGGAGAGCGGTGTCCCTGAAAGTATTTTGCCCCGGGAATAAATTCGGTGGGGGAATATTTCGAGAGGTCGTGGAGAAGTCCGCGCACCGGGATCCCCGCGCGAAAACAGTTGGCGATTACCTTATGACGGTGGTGAGTTATGGTTAAAAAATGTTTTATCGGGTGAGCCATCAGGAAAAATCCTCCGGATACATATGCTTAAGCATTTTTCTGAGTGTATCGAGAGCGCTGTCGCCCTGAGCGTTTATATCGTCGAGTCTGATGATATGGATGTTCTTTTTTATCGCGGAAAGATTTTTAAACGCAGGCTTTTTTCTTAGATATTTAACGATCCTCATATCTCCGCAGAAGATGAAATCCGGGTTCGAGAGCTTAAGCGTTTTCAGGTTTACAACGTCGCTTTTCTCGTTCTTAAATACGTTTGAGGCGCTCGTGAAGCCGAGCATCTCAGCACCCCATGTACCGGAATTCATTGTCCTTATTTTACCGTCATAATAAAGATAACATATAGTTCTTACTATGCCCTTGTCGTCCACGGCGTCGCGGACATCCTTCAGACTTTCGTAGAGGCTGTCAAACGCTTCGGCGCCTTTCTCTTTACCTGTGATGTTGCCGCCGAGGATTGATCCGAGCTGCTTGTAGAGTTTTTTCAGCTGCTTTACGGTGTCGGCGTTTTCGGGAGTGATCACGGTAACGCCTTTAGTCTTTAGAGCGGATTTAATTTTCGGGTTAAGGCTTTCGTCCGCAAAAACTACATCAGCCTTGAGCTTTATGATTTTATCAATTGAGGGATCGGACGCCGTGCCTACGCTCGGCACAACCTCCATCCCCTTTAGATCCACTTCGTCGCTTCGTCCGGCGAGCTTTATATCATAGCCGATGCAGGAGATTATATCAGCGAGGTTTTTATTAAGTATTACGATATTTTCAGGTTCTTTATTGATTACGGTGCCGCCTATTTGTACGGGGTATTCGCTTTTTTCGCCGCATGACGAAATCGAAAGGGAACAAAAAACGGTAACAAGCGCTAAGAGCGATGCAATGATTTTTCTTTTCATTCCTGACCTCCGAGGGATTCAATGAACTGTTTAGCGCACCTTGGCGATCGGCCGCCCCTGCCTAACGCGAAGCGCTCCGCGAGCACGGAAAGTTCTTCGGGAGAAGTTTTGATTCCGGCTCTGTCCGCTAAAGCAAAAACGATTTCGAGATATTCCTTTTTATCGGGATTGCCGAAGCATACCGAAAGCCCGAAGCGGTCGGAAAGAGAGAGAGTCTCCTGCATATTGTCGCGGCGGTTGATGTCGTCGGTGTCCCTGTCCGCCCAGCTCTCCTTGATGAGATGGCGGCGGTTTGAGGTCGCGTAAATCAGCGCGTTATCGGGACGTGCTGCAAGTCCGCCCTCGAGTACCGCTTTGAGAGAGGTGTAGTTTTTATCCTGACTCTGGAAGGACAAATCGTCTATAAATATAATGAACTTCATCGGAAGAGCGGCGATTTTATCCACTAAAAGCGGGAAATCCATAAGCCTTTCCTTAGGCATTTCGACGATCCGCAGCCCCTCGCTCCTGAATTCGTTGCCGATAGCTTTAACAGTCGAGCTTTTGCCTGTACCCATATCGCCGTAGAGCAGGCAGTTGTTGCAGCTTTTTCCGTGAAGAAACGCTTTAGTATTATCGATTACGCGGGAGCGTTGGCGCTCATAGCCGATAAAATTGTTAAGCTCGATCTTATCGGGGTGGACCACGGGGCGGATATCGCCGTCGCGCCATACGAATGCCTTATACCTCGCGAACATGCCGCAGCCGTTTTGGCGGTAAAATTCGGTCAGCTTTTCTATATCAACGCCGTTTTTAAACTCGTCCGCCGGCTCTCCCGAGCTCCAGCGCGGAAGAGCCGCGGCAAGCTCGCCGAGGTCCGAGCTGTATTTATAATCGGAAAGGATATCCCCGCAGGAAATAGCCGAGAGCTTAATAATAGTCGCGCAGTCGGTTTTTACGGCGGAGATTACATTTTCGGGCAAAGTATCTGCCTTACCGCCCGCGGCAGCAAGGGTAAAGCAGTTTTCGTCGAAAAGCGCAGCCTGCGTGATATAACGCGCGAGGGACGAGGACATACCGCGCTCGCTGAGCAGGCTGAAAAACTCGCCGTATGCGCCGATAAATTCGTCAGGCGGCGAGCTTAAGCTTTCGAGGAGCTTTTTATATGAGCTTATAACGGTTCGCCCGAGGATGCTGCGAAATACGCTCAGCGAGTTAAGCATCAGCAGGGTTTCGTAAGATTTAGTCATATTATCAATTCCGTTCGTATGCCGGGAAAAACCCGATATCATTAATGCGCATAATATTCTAATATACTATTTTACTCCTTTTTATGTTATTCGTCAATGTTTTTATTTTCCAAAGAAAAGTTAGGATAAAAAAATTGAAAAAAATTTTAAAAAACACTTGCATTTTGGAAACGATAGTGATATAATAGTCAAGTCGTCAAGAGACGATAAGTTGGTGTCGATGACGCCGGGGGTCCACCTGTTCCCATACCGAACACAGAAGTTAAGCCCGGTGGTGCCGACGATAGTTGGCTGGTGACGGCCTGTGAAAATAGGGAGATGCCAACATCTTTAAAGTGTCCACCCAATAGGGTGGGCGTTTTTGCTTTATAAGGAATTTTCGTTTCTTATAAGTTCAATACGATAATAAATTATTTAAAAGTTCTATATTTACATAATACTATCCTGAAAGGTAAGAGCCGGTATAAATGCTTAGTTTTATTGATGAACTGACGTCCGTTTGGGACTTTTTTAAAAATACGGATAAGCCGATCATTCTCTACGGAATGGGCGACGGCGCCGATAAAGTGCTCAATGAGTTTGAGCGCCTTAAAATAAAGCCCTACGGCGTTATGGCGAGTGACGATTTCGTAAGGTATCAGAACTTCCGCGGCTTTACAGTAAAAAAGCTCTCCGATTTTGAGGATGAGCTTGATGATTTCGTTATTGCGCTTTGCTTTGCAAGCCAGCTCCCCGATGTTACGGAGTATATAAGGCGCGTTGCCGAAAGGCATACCCTGCGCGTGCCTTCGGTGCCTGTTTTCGGCGAAACTGTTTTCAACAGGGAATTTATCCTCAAAAACGAAAAAGCTCTAAGCGAGGCGTACAGCGCGCTTTCGGATGATTTAAGCCGCCGCGTTTTCAGGGATATCACCGCCTTTCAGTACAGCGGCGAACTGCGCTTTCTTGACAGCTGTACGACAAGTAAAGATGAGGCGTTTTCAATTTTGAACCTCAAAAAGAATGAGGTTTACCTCGATTTAGGCGCGTATAACGGCGATACTATAGAGGAATTTCTCCATTATACCGGTAACAGCTACGACGCGATCATCGCTTTTGAGCCGAACGCCAAAAGCTTCAAGAAGCTGAGCGGTTTTTGCGCGGGGCTCGAGAACGTCAGCCTGTGGCAGTTAGGCTCATATAATAAGAATACGGTAATTAATTTTAATACCAAGTCCGGGAGGAATTGTGCTATTGACGAAAACGGCGTGCCTGTTCAGGTCGCCCGGGTCGATACCATCCTCTGCGGTAAAAGAATAACTTACGGTAAGCTCGACGTCGAGGGCGCCGAGAAAGAGACTCTCGAGGGAATGGAGAACACGATCAGGCTGTTTAAGCCTAAGCTCAATGTTGCGGCGTATCACCGAAGCGAGGATGTTTTCTCGCTGATCCTTCAGCTTAAAGCGCTCAACCCGTCTTACAGGTTTTACCTGAGGCACCACCCCTATATTCCTCACTGGGACACAAATCTCTACTGCATATAGTTGACATATTTCGACAAAAGTGTTACATTAAAAAGAGAGATCGCGCGTGAGAAAAGGAGGCGGCTTATGAAACGAGATTTTCACTTTCAGCACGAGAACAGCATACCCGTTTTTAAGAAGAAAAAGCCGAAAAATCCCGCGCCTCCGATGAACGCGAAACGAAACCCCTCCACAGCGATCCAGGATCACTCGGAATACGATGAGGTTCAGCCCGAGCGCAAGCCGGACAGGGAAGAGCCGGTATATATTAATGATGAGCCGGAAAGCTTTTCCGACAACGATATAAAGGTTTACGAGCCGAAGCGTTCAAAGAAAAAAACTTCCGCAAAACCCGGTTCAAAGCAGGAAACCAACCGCTTTTTATTAGCTGCGGCTGTTATGGGCGCGGTAGGAGTGATGCTCCTTATAGTAGGAGTCGTTATCGCGGTCAATTATTATAATATGTATTATTAAAAAGATAAAACTTATGCCGGAAGAAAATGGTTATCAAGCCTTTTTTCTTCCGGCATTTTTTATTTTATAGTAAATACTGTTTTGTGCTTCTTTATCAAATACGAAAGGCGTACCTTGCGGTACGCCTTTCAGAATATTTAAACCAGATTATTTAATCTTAATCTTAGCAGTCTTCTTGACTGTCTTCTTCTTGTAATCTGCGTTGCCCTTAGCGGTAACCTTAACCTTGATCTTGTAGGTCTTGCCCTTCTTGAGAGCCTTCTGAGCCTTCTTGATCGTGATCTTCTTACCCTTGATGGAAACGAGCTTACGAATCTTCTTAGTTACGCCGGACTTAACGAGCTTGTAGGATACCTTACCCTTAGCCTTAGTAACCTTAAAGAGCTTAGTGATCTTGAAGGTTAACTTCTTAGCATACTTCTTAGCTGCGAGCTTCGAAGCCTTAATCTTATAAGTCTTAGCCTTAACCTTTACGGGGTTAGCCTTCTTAACCTTAGTTACAGGTGTAGGAGCGTCTGTTGTAGCCTGAGTTGCGGGCTGAGTCGGAGCCTGAGTAGGAGCAACTGTCGGAGCCTGAGTAGGAGCCTGTGTTGTAGCTTCTGTCGGAGCGTCTGTCTGAGGAGCTGTTGTTTCCTCGGAAGCGCCGCCTGCTACTGTTACCTTCTGGAGGCTGGGTAAGATTACCTCAGCAGCCTGAGCTGAAGGAACGCTGTTTGTGAAGTAAGCAACCTCTGAGCCTGCCTCGAGAGCGTCGAGCTCCTCGATAGCGAGGTTAACCTGAGTGCCGCCTGTAGCGCCTTCTACTACATCGAATGTAGCTGTTACGAATACGCCGCCGTTCTTAAAGTTGAATTTACCTGAGTTGGTCTCGCTGTCAACGCCTGTGAAGTTGAACTTAGCCATATTCTCAAGGTTCTTGTTGAGTGTAAGTGACTCTGTGATTCCGGGGAGCTTCATTTCTTTTAACTTAAGCTTAGAGGAATCATAAGTAAGTGTACCCTGACCGTCCTCGATGAGCATCGGGGAAGTAAGGTTATAAGTAACTGTTACGGTTGAGTCGGAAGCAATCTTCTCGCCTACAACTGTACCGTTTAAGGAAGTAACTACTGTAACGCCCTTAGAATCGGGAATTGTTTCGATTTCGGGAGCCTGTGTAGGAGCATCTGTAGCGGGCTCTGTTGTCTCAGGCTCTGTAGCTGTTGTTTCGGGTTCTGTAGCTGTTGTTTCAGGCTCTGTTGTTGTTTCGGGCTCTGTGTTATCCTGGCCGCCGCCTTCGCCGCCGCCTTCGCCACCGCCTTCGCCGCCGGAGCCTTCAACGATGTCGCCCTCATAGCTTGCTCTGTCTTCGCCCTGACCCATGCCGGATACTACGAATGTCATGCCTTCACTTACAGGAAGGCTAGCAGACTGAGCTGTTACGTTTGACCACTCCTTATCAGGAGCGCTGCCATCGCTTGTGGTTAAGAAGATAACCATGTTGCCGAGACCTGTGAATGTTACCTTATCGCCGTCGGGATTTCCGCTTACATAGCCGATTTCTCCGCCGCCGTCATTCCATGTCCAAGCACCCCATGTGCCGCCTTCGCCGAATGTGCCGGGCTGTACGGAAGCGGAATAAGTGCCTCCCTCATCTCCGCCGCCTTCGCCGCCGCCTTCGCCGCCGCCGGAAGCGCTACCGCTCCAGTCGCCGACTACGCCGCCGTCACCGGGGTTAGCTGCAGAAAGTGTAAATGTTGAACCGTCAACTGTCATATCGATAGTCTGGCCGATCTTGCCGTCCCAACCGCTGTTGCTGCCGGGTGTAAAGTAAGCGAATACAACGTTATGCTCTAAGCCTGTGTAGGTGATATCGGCAGCACTTGTGCCTGTAGCGCCTACCCAGTAACCGTCGCTGCCGTCTGCCCAAGTCCATGCGCGCCAGTCAACGTATCCTGTGTCAACTGCAGAAGCGTCAAGAACTACGGTGTTGGGGCCCTGTCCGGGGCCGGGGTTGTAGCCGCCTTCGCCGCCGCCTTCGCCGCCGCCTTCGCCGCCGCCGGAGCCGCCACCTTCACCGGTGTCGCCCCAAACGCGTACGTTGTACTTGCCGTCTGTCTGAGTTCCGTCAAGCCAGTAACCTTCAACGCCGAGGTCTGAGCAATCTACTGTCTGAGGGCCGTCTACGCCCTTTGTGAATACTAAACCTGTAACTCCGTCGGGGATAGAAGCGGAGAAATTGTGGCTTCCGTATCCGTTGTCGCCGTCGTCGTTCATCGGAACGCCGGGCCACTGGGATTCTGAAGAGCCCCAATAATGAACATACATAGTTCCCCAACCGAGGTTGTCTGTAACATGGATAGTAGTATCACCTGTTACAGCCTTATCTGTCTCAGCAGCCGATACGCCCGCTACCGATAAAACGGAGAGAACTAAAAGAACTGCCAAGAAGATACTTGTTAATTTCTTTAAAGATGTCTTCATGAGAAAAATCCTCCTTCTAAATTTACATTTTATATTGTAACATTGTTTTAACTTTTTATCTATTGGCAAAATACTCAAATAAGTTTGTATTTTTTGGTGAATTTGTCATTATAGTGAACAGTTATAGAAAAACCACGGGGATTTAAAGGGAAATATTAGTTTAAAATACTGTTTTAAAATGATTATTTTACCCTGATTTTAAATTTAAAGGTTTTATACTTGTTCACCGTGACCGATACGGCAGCCGAGCCCTTTGAGAGCGCTTTAAATGTTACCGATGACGCGGATTTCTTTGATATCGGCTTAACGGATTTTTTATTCGAGGTTGTGTATTTATTATCTACGGATTTCGCTTTGCCTGAGATTTTAACGGTAAGAGTATCGCCCTTATTAATTGTATAGGATTTTTTAGGAGCCTTTCCTCTTACCTTAGCTGAAGGAGATGACTTTACCCTTACGCTGCATACGAGCTTTTCGCCACCGAATGTAACGGTGATTTTTGTTTTTCCCTTGGTGAGAGCGGTTACCTTGCCTGCGGAGCTTACGGAAGCGACCTTCTTATTGCCGGAGGAATATTTTACCTCGCCGGTTATTCCGAGCACATAGAGGCTGAAACTCTTACCTGCGCCGAGTGTTTTGCTCTCGGTATTAAGGCTTAGTTTTAAATCGTCGGGGATACCTGTGGTAACGGTTGTTTCCGGCTGAGTTTCCATCAGTATGGGAGTTCCTTTTTGTATTCCCTCAGGCGGAACGGTTGCGTGCTCGTTGAACTGTTCGGAGGTTGTGCCCGGCTCGGAGGAAGGATCGCTTGTTACCGGAACTGCGGATTCAGGGGGTTCCGTATTTTCAGCCGGATCTGTTGTCTGAGCCTGAGTTGCCGGAGTGTTGAGATCGGTATCAAACGGTATTTCCGGATGGATTACCGGAGCAGGACCGTTCTGCTCGGCAGGATCGGTAGCAGGTAAAACGGTTTCCGCCGCGGGTATGCCTGTGGGCTTGGGGTTGGCTGAAACTCCCTCTTGAGTCTCGGTGCCGGTATATGCCCCGGGTGTATAAGGAATGTATGAATAGTCCTTATCAGGATCGTAGGGGAGACCGTCGGGACCCGTTACACCCTGATAGTTTTCAGCCGGTTCGCTGTAGGGCGCCGGAACGCAGTTGCTTGTGCCGCCCTCTGTGACAGGAACGGTGTAGGGACTGCCGTCGGGATTGCAGGGGTAGCCGTCAGGGCCTGTTACGCCTGTGTAGCCGGGGTCGATCTGATGATAGTCTACGGGATTTGCATACGGATCGGGCTGAACACAGTTATTTGTGCCGCCCTCGGTTGAGCCGTAGGGATCAGGCTGAACGCAGTTATTTGTGCCGCCCTCGGTTGAACCGTAGGGATCAGGCTGAACACAGTTGCTTGTGCCGCCCTCGGTTGAACCGTAGGGATCGTAGGGCAGACCGTTAGGGCCCGTTACGCCCTGATAATCTTCGGCGGCGCCTGTACTGCCGGCGGATGAGCCTGCCGCTAATACCGCGATTGAGAACATTGAGACGAGCATCAGTACCGCGAGGACTGCGGCGGTAAATGCCTTTATACCTTTCAATTTGATTACTCCTTTTCTATAAATGTTATAAAAATGACTAAATGGATATGAAGCTTTCGAGGTAGGTTTTCAGCGGTCCTTTAAAAATCGCCTCGATCTGGGAGGGATCGTCGGGAAGGACTATGAGAAGCTGACCGCCCTGACGAATCAAATAGCCGTCTGCGGATGATATAGGGTTTTTCAGCTTTTTCAAATCATCGGGGCTTTTGTTTGCCAGAGCCTTAGAGAGGATATTTTCGATTCCGCTTTTATCCTTTTGATCTAAGCCGCCTACAGTGAAAACAATGTTGGTTTTCTCGAACGCGTCGATTATTAGAGCGCCGAGCGCATCGGAATCCGTCGCGAAAAGAGAGGTTCTGAATTTAAGCTTTAACCCCTTAAGCGAGCTTTCGAGCGCTTTTTCACAGAGATTTGTCTTTGCGGCGAGATAAAATATAAGTTCACAATTCATAGCTTATTCCTCAACGTCCTCGGGATTTTCCGCCTCGGTCGGCTTTTCGGTTGCCGGTCGGGGCTTTTCGGCAGGCTTTGTAGGCTTAGTGGGTTTAGTGGGTTTAGCCGGAGCAGGCTTCGGCTTAACGTAGATTTTAGTCTTTTTGTATTTAGCTTTCAGCCTGATATTAAAGCGTACCGTGATCGTCTTGGCTTTTCGGCTTATGTATTTTTTGCCGGGAATACCCTTGACTTTCCATTTTTTAAAGGTGTATTTATAGCCGAACTTCTTATAGTTGCGCACCTTTGGCAGTTTGACCTTAGTGCCCTCCACAACCTTCTTCTTGCTCGAAATCTTTTTACCGTGTTTATTAAACTTCGTTATTTTTATCTTGTAATACTTCTTAGGAGGTTTGGTGGGCTTGGGCTGAGTAGCCTGCTGAGCCGAGGTGGTCGGCTGAGTGGTTTCCTTAAGAGAGGTCGGGAGCTGCTCGCTGCCCTTGAGCTTTGCGCTTCCGTCGTACCACTTTATAAGACCTTTTTTATACGCCTTCTTAAAAGTGAGGATGCTCGGGCGCGTCGCCCTGAATCGGCCGTAGTAGCACTGAGGCCATACGGGGTTCTTGTTGAGCGAAGCGGAGCCGACGTCAACCTTAACGCTCTCATTTTTGCGGCATTTCCGCGCGACTACTACGGTTCTGAAGCCCGGGAACTCGTAGGAGCAGGTGACCAGGGTGACGAGCTGGTCGTGTTCGTTGACGTTTACCGGACAGTTTATGAGCGAGCGTATCCTGAGATTGTAGACGTAGTTCATAAACTGAGCCTGACTTTTGAACTTAGCGCAGTAGAAGTCGAAATATTCGCCCTGCGCCGGGTTTACGTTCGACTTGAACACTGAGATTATCTTATAGGTTTTAGTGCCGCCCTTGGGGGTGCTGAGCTTTACGACCGGGGCTTTCTTGTAGAAGCCGAGATTTCCGGTGTATTTGCCGTAGTTCATCAGGTTGCCGAACATTGAGCCGTCCTCCATATGATGACCGTGGAGGATTATGTTCCTGCTTGCCATTCCCTTTTTGCTTCGGTAGTCGATAAATATCGCGCCGAAGCCGCGTGGAGTATACTGCTTTAAGTAATTGTGATTGAGATAGAACTGGCTGTATTTATTATCGGACTTGCACTGGAGCACCGGGTAGTCGATCTTTGTGTGGTCGATATGGACCCAGCCTTTGATATCGCTGTTTTTCTTGCGGATCTTCCAGTTGAGCTTTATCGGCTTTTTGGCGTTTTTTGCCGCAGAGGAGTCGGTGTTGCCCTCGTAGAAGATGGTGCGTATATCGCTCTGCAGAGCTTCCTGCTGAGCCGGCATTACATACATATTATATATGAACATAAATCCCGCGACGAGGAATACGCACGCTGCCGCGAGCATTGCGGATTTACGGATGACCTCGTTTTTAGAGTCGCCTTTTCTGGGGAAATGACGCTCTGTGAAGGTTGTCACCTTGAGCGTGCGGTCGGTTAGGGAGTAGCCGCCGGGGTACTTTTCGCTGTTTTCGTCAAATACCGCATTTACGAGCCCGGGAATTTCACCGAGAGCCTCGGGGGAAACCCCATCGGGAGTAACGACTGCTTTAGAATCGCGGTATGTAAAGGCATAGGCGGTTTTATTTTCGAGCTCAAGCGGAAAAATGTGGGTTTTCTTCCGTTTATAGCTGACATAGCGCGCCTCGCGCTCCTTTTTCGTTACGTCCTCTTTCTTTATTTTAGATATAATATACTTTATATTGTCCTTTAAATCGCCGAGCGATTTTTTTATATCTATTTTTTCCTTTGCGTTGGGGACTTCCTGAGCTTTGTGCTGGGCGCGGTCGATTATAAACGCGAACTTGCTGCGGAAATCCTCCTCGCCTGAGATATAATCGGGCACGATTATTAAGTCCGGACGGTTGTCGGACTTAACTGCCTTTTTCAGCTCGGCTTCAAGCAGGAGAGAAAAGCATTTTTTTACACTAACGGTGTTGCCGCTTTTTTCGAGCGCCTGAACGGCTTCGGGGGAATATTCAGTTTTATCGGGTTTAAGTCCCTTAAAGGGCGATAAAACCAGTATATTCAATATCATTCATCCTTTGTGTTAATATAGGTTACTTTAAGATTTTCGAGAGCCCTTTCGATCATAGGCTCAAATTCGCCGAGCTGTTCGGCTGCCTTTATTCTTTCGACCACGGGCTTAGTGCGCGGATGCTTCGGGGTGAATACGGTGCAGCAGTCCTCGTAGGGCTCAATCGAGATGTCGTAGGTGTCGATTTTATAGGAGATGTCGATAATTTCCTGTTTATCCATTCCGATAAGAGGGCGGAATACCGGGAGATTCGCCGCGTCGTCGGTACAGCCGAGAGCTCCGATAGTCTGGCTGGCTACCTGACCGAGGCTTTCGCCGGTTATAAGCGCCTGACAGCCGCGCTCCCTTGCGATACGCTCGGAGATTTTCATCATAAGCCTGCGCATAATGATGGTGAAATAATCTTCGGGACATTTTTTTCGGATAGTTTCCTGGATTTCGGTAAACGGTACGGTGTACATATTCATATCGCCGCTGTAGAGCGCGACCTTTTTAAGAAGCTTGACTACCTTCTGCTCGGCGCGCTCACTGGTGTATGGAGGGCTTGCGAAGTGAACCGCCGTGAGACGGATCCCGCGCTTTGCCATCATATAAGCCGCAACGGGGGAGTCGATCCCTCCGCTTATGAGGATAACCGCTTTGCCGCCCGTGCCAACGGGGATACCGCCTGCGCCTCTGATTGCCGCGCCGCGTACATATGCGTAGTAATCGCGAACCTCCACGGTGACGGTGAGCTCGGGGTTATGGACATCTACCTTAAGATGAGGAAACGCCCGTAAAATAGCGCCTCCGGTCTCACGGGCGATTTCGGGGCTTTTATATGGGAAACGCTTGTCGCTTCTGCGCGCCTCTACCTTGAAGGTTTTCGCCGAGGAGAGTTGCTCGCGGAGATATTCGGGAGCGGTTTTTAAAATAGACTCGAGGGATTTTTCCTCGCAGATAGCCGCTCTGGAGTAGGTGACTATTCCGAATACCCTGCCGATATGCTCGCACACTTCGTCGAGGTCGATGAAATCGTCCTTCGGGATAATAGTTATGGTGGACTGTGCGTTTTTTATTTCAAACTCTCCCAGATGACGTATGGTTTTCTTTATATTTTTTATCAGCTTATCCTCGAACTGACGGCGGTTTAAGCCTTTCAGTACGAGCTCGCCGATTTTTGCGAGAATTATTTCCTTCATATCTTAGTTCCTTTTTACTAAAGTTTTCAGCCCCTCGGTGACTGCCGCGATAAGCGCGTCTACGTCTTCGCGGGTGTTGGATTCGCAGAAACTGATCCTCAGCGCGCTGTCGGCGATATCGGGCTTTATGCCCATCGCACTTAAAACGCGGCTGGGCTTACCCTTAGCGCAGGCGCTTCCGCTGGAGAGATAGATTTCCTTTTCCGCAAGGCAATGAAGCATTGTTTCGCTGCGTACTCCGCACGCGGAGAAGTTGATTATATATGGTATCGCGTTTTCGGGAGAGATTAGCGTTATGCCGTCGGTCGCTAAGAGCTTTTCCCTCGCGTAAGCGTTCAAATTTTTAATGTGCTTATAGTTTTCGGTTATGTTGAATTCCCTGACCGCCTGCGCCATTCCCGCGATTAGCGGAAGGGCTTCGGTGCCGGGGCGTAGCTTTTTCTCCTGCTCTCCTCCGAACATCAAGGGTTTGATACGAGCGTTTTTCCTGACGTAGAGCGCGCCGACGCCTTTAGGAGCGTGGATCTTGTGACCGCTTACGGAGGCTAAGTCAACCCCGAGCCTGTCAAGTTTTAGGGGAAGCTTTCCGAACGCCTGAACGCAGTCGCAGTGCAGAAGCGCGGGACTGCCTGATTTTTCGATTGCTTTTTTCAGCTTGTCAATAGGTAAAACCGCACCTACTTCGTTGTTGACGTACATAACCGAAACGAGTATCGTGTTTTTATCGATTTCTTTTTCAAACATTTCAGGCGTGAAATTGCCGTCTGTGCCGGGGTTTATATATACGACCTCAAAGCCGTTTTCCTCTAAATGACGGACGGTTTCATATACAGAGCTGTGCTCAACAGCAGTTGTGACGATTTTGTTTCCGCGTCTTTTCATAAGATTTACCGCGCCTGAAATAGCGAGGTTATTCGCCTCGGTGCCGCCGCTTGTGAAGTAAACTTCTTCGCTTTTTACGCCAATAGCCTTGGCGACAGCCGAGCGCGCAGCGTTCAGTTCGTTCTCGGCTTTTATGCCCCGGGTGTGCAGAGAACTCGGGTTGCCGTAGTTTTCGGTCATCATTTCATATACTTTTTTTGCGGCGGCGTCACTCACTTTAGTGGTGGCGCTGTTATCAAGATAGTGTTCCAAATTCATTTCACCTTATGTACATACTTAAAATCATTATACTATATATAAAGAAAAAAATAAATAGTTTAAATTAAAAAATATTGGTAAAAATAAAAGCGGTGATGTATCGTGATGAATAAACAGGATTATAAGCGGATAGCCGAAAGACATTCTCCGAACAGCAAAACAACGTTAAACTGCCTGAAAGCTTTTGTTTCGGGCGGAGCGGTCTGCGCGCTGGGGCAGGGGGTTTTTAATCTCTATTCCATGCTGAAAATATCCTCTGATGACGCAAAGCTTCTGTGCTCCTGTACTCTAATTTTTATAGGAATAATTTTTACCGCGCTTCATCTTTATGAGAAGCTGGCGAAGTTCGCCGGCGCAGGAACCCTCGTACCGATTACAGGCTTCGCGAATTCGATGGCGGCTTCGGCGATTGAGTTTAAAAGCGAGGGGCTTATCACGGGTTTGGGAGCTAAGATTTTTATTATCTGCGGTCCGGTTATCGCATACGGAGTTTTCGCGAGCGCGCTGTACGGGGTTGTCGTTTTGATTTTTAAATAACAGCCCGAAAAATTTTGCACAAATAATTACGGTTTCGTTTGTTTAAATATCATAAACTTTTCGTTTTTGCCAACTCACCCGAGTGTTCCCCGAAAAATATAATAAAATGTAATTATTTAGCATAAAATACTTGACAATTTGACAGAAGTGTAATAAAATGTTAAACTAATCGATAATGGGATTTTTTCCGCATTTTTACTATTTAGGCTTGAAAATAAAATATGAATATTACCACAGTATTATTTATTTGTCAAGTTTAAAATAGTAAAGATTTACAGAAAATCTATTTATACGAAAAGAATTGTAAAAAACCGTAATTTAAAAAAGGAGTTGATACGCCTATGGTTAATGTAAAACCCGTACAGATAGGTAAGACCGAACGTATGAGTTTCGCAAAAATCGACGAAGTTATCGATATGCCTAACCTTATCG
>CAZERR010000037.1:0-16402 GCA_964514785.1 uncultured Ruminococcus sp.
TTTATACAAAATTTGCCTTAAATAAAAATTGAATCCTTACGCACAATATTATAGCAACGTAAAGTTGCAGTTTTATTAATATTGAGAAAAGGAGAAAAACAGCTATGTCTAAGAGCAACATTGTTGTTCCCGAGGCTAAGGAAGCTCTCGAGCGCTTCAAGATGGAAGCTGCTAACGAGGTAGGCGTTAACCTTAAGCAGGGTTACAACGGAGATCTCACATCACGTCAGGCAGGCTCTGTCGGCGGTCAGATGGTTAAAAAGATGATCGAAAGCTACGAGAAAGGCTTAAAGTAAAAAGGCAGGCCGGCTTGACAGGTTGATAACATATCAATCTGCCAAACCGGCCGATTTTCTTTTATTTAGCTTTTACTTATAGAAAACACGGTTTTCGCTGCGCGGGATAACGGCTTTTTCCTCATCGGGATAACCGATCACGCAGTGGCCTATTCCCTCAAAATCGCCCTCTACACCGAGTTCTCTGAGGATAGCTTTACCCTCATCGCTCTCGAATTCCTGCTTCGCACGGTGGATCCAGCAGCTTCCGATCCCGAGCGAATGCGCGGCAAGCATAAGATTGCCCATAACGAGACTTCCGTCGTAAATATAAGTCGGTACGCTCTTATCGCCGAGTACCACAAGAACAACAGGAGCGGAGTAAAACGGATCAAAATCCTCTCCCCAGCCGCCGATCTCACGGTTCATAGCCATAAGCCTGTTCCTGAGTTTCTTATCGGTCACGGCTATAATAATCGCGCCCTGCTTATTTCTTCCGCTCGCGGCATAAAGCCCCGCCTCTATTATCTCATTGATGATATTCTCGGGCACCGCATCGGGTTTAAATTTTCTTATACTTCTTCTCTCAATCATATCTTTGATAGTACTATTCATAAAAGCCACCCTTTAAAAATTTATTCTTTCAATTTGCGCGGGAAGATTTTTGTCCCGGGAGCACAGCATAATTTTTGCCCCTTTAAGCATATACTCTTTAAAAAAGAAAGTCTCTCCATTATACTCAAGCGAATCCCTTACACCGCTTAAATCTAGTGAGGCGGTCTTAAAATGAAATCCCTCGCCGAGACATTTTATAAACGCTTCCTTCATAGTCCAAAAACGGTAAAAACATTCCTGTTTATCTTCGGAGTTTTTAAGCGTGCTGAGCTCGTTTTCGTGAAAAACCACTTTCCCCAGCCGCTCGTAATCGGCTTCTCTGCACATCTCAACATCACAGCCGACCTCATTATCCGAAACCGCGATTATTACATAATTTCCGCTGTGGGATATATTAAACCTCCTGCCGTTTGAGGCATAAGGCTTTCCGTATCTGCCGAGCTTAATCTCAGTCTTTCCGATAAAACGGTCAATAAGAAGTCCCGCGCAAAGCGACGCCTTTTTATCTGCATCGTGAACTAGGCGGTCGATTTTTTCGCGTCGGTATTCGGAGAGAGTATCATAATATAATTCTATATCAGAAATATAATTAATATCGGTATAGTAAAATTCCGTCATAACAAAACGGGGCGGAACCCCGCCCCCGATCCTTTAATCAATATCCCTCTTTACCGATGAGGGAGTCGTCGTCAACAATCCAGTCCTCAACATAGATCGCGGTAAACTCATTCTTGTTATTCCTTACGACTACGCGCTTTATACCTGCGTTAATAATCATACGCTTACACATAGCGCAAGAATTAGCGTTCTCAACGTAGTTGCCCGTATCGTACTCCTTACCGACAAGATACATCGTAGCGCCGATCATCTGCTCTCTCGGAGCATGGATAATAGCGTTAGCCTCGGCATGAACGCTTCGGCAAAGCTCATAGCGCGTTCCGCGCTGAACATTCATTTTTTCACGAATACAGGTCCCGAGATCGTTGCAGTTCTTTCTGCCTCTCGGAGCGCCTACATAACCGGTAGAAACTATCTGGTCATTGTTTACGATTATTGCGCCGTAATTGCGGCGTATACAGGTTCCGCGCTCAAGAACGGTTTCGGCAATATCGAGATAGTAATTTTCCTTATCAATTCGTGACATAATGATTTCCATAGCCTTTCTACCCACAAATAGTCCGTTAAAGTTATTTACAACCTTACCGTGGGCGGATAAGGCGTAAATGGTAATTCAGTCATTGCTCGTTGTCCCGCAGGGACAAACTGAGCGGATAATACAAATCGGATTAGTGTGAACTTTCACACTAACACCTCTTTATACCGGATACATATTAATAATAGAGTATTTAAGCCGTTTTGTAAAGAGTTTTCAGATTTTATTTAGCTCTTTAACGCATTTTTCGCATACGGTCTTCCCCATATAGCTTTTTAGGGACGAGGTTTTTCCGCAAAACACACAGGTATTCTCAGCCTTAGTAATAATTATCCTGTTATTCTCAACATCAAGCTTAAGCATCTCGTTTATGCTCAGTCCGAGCTCATCGCGGATATCCTTAGGCAAAACAACGCGTCCGACGTCATCTATCTTTTTATAACTTGTATAAGCCATATTCTCAGTCCTTTCGACATTATTTTACCAAAA
The DNA here is from genome assembly GCA_964514785.1 of uncultured Ruminococcus sp. Classification (GTDB taxonomy): domain Bacteria; phylum Bacillota; class Clostridia; order Oscillospirales; family Acutalibacteraceae; genus Ruminococcoides. The sequence continues at coordinate 2,533 of CAZERR010000037.1, forward strand.
ATTGACAAAATAGTCAACGATTTACAATATATGTCATTATTTTTCACATTGGTGATATTATGCTCAATTATATTTTCGCGGGGATAATCGCCGTTTCCCTGATAACTTCGGTATTTACCGGCAACACTAAAGCTCTCGCCGACGCGGTAATAAACGGCGCCGGGGAGAGCATCAAGCTGCTCATAACTATGGCAGGAATGCTCACGCTGTGGTCGGGGATTATGGAAATAGCCTCACAAGGCGGATTAACGGAACTTTTCAGCCGTATTCTCTCCCCCGCGCTTTTAAGACTTTTTAAAAATGTAAAAAAGGACAGCAGGGTTTTACAGCTTATAAGTATGAACGTCAGCGCAAATATGCTTGGTCTCGGCAATGCCGCGACACCGCTCGGTCTCAGCGCCGTTAAGGAAATGAAGCGATTAAGCGGCGACAGCGATAAAGCAACGGACGATATGATAGTCTTTGTCGTGATGAACACAGCATCGATCCAAATTATGCCGACTATGGTGGCAACGCTGCGTCAAAGCTATAAAAGCGCGCAGCCTTTTTCAATTTTGCCCGGAGTGTGGATAAGCTCGGCTTGTGCCTTAGCGGTTGGTTTAACCTTAGCTAAAATTCTAAAATCGAAATAAGGTGAGCTTATAGAGCTTTTTATGCCCGCGTTTATCGCGGTTGTTGTAATTTACGGACTGATAAAAAAGGTACCGGTTTTTGATACGTTCTTAACCGGAGCGCGGGAGGGCTTTAAAACTCTTTACTCGATTGCGCCGACGCTCATAGGACTTATCGTTGCGGTAAATATGCTGAAAGCGAGCGGAGCCGTAGATCTACTGTGCGAAATGATCACGCCGGCAGCGAACTGTCTCGGTTTTCCGAAGGAAATTGTACCGATGATCCTTTTACGCCCGGTTTCAGGCGGAGGCTCAACCGCGCTGCTCACTGATATTTATAAGAATTACGGACCCGACAGCTTTGCAGGCGAGGTTGCCTCGGTACTGGCAGGCTCAACGGAAACTACGTTTTACGCTATAGCCGTTTACTTCGGCAGCGCAGGGATCAAAAAAATCCGCCATACGCTTATTGCGGCGCTGGCTGCTGATTTCACCGCAGCGGTTATGGCGGTATTAACAGTAAAGCTTATAAATTAATATTGAAGGTCAGCCCATACCTGAGCTGACCTCTTTACGACAGTATTAAACACGGACAGTAACCTTACATCTAAGCTTAATTCCGTTTGTTTTTACGGTTATTACAGCTTTACCTTTTCTTAAACCCTTATACTTTCCGGTTGAGGGATTCACCTTAACGACTCTCGGGTCGCTCGAAGAAAATACAGCCTCACCGACTTTACCTGTTATCCTAAGCTTATATATTTTTCCTGCTTTTATTTTCGCCTTCGTTATATTGAGATAAGGATTCTTAACGGTAACGGTAAAGATTTTTTTAACTCCGTTATTCATAACGGTTATCTTGGTTTTTCCTGCCTTTTTAGCGGTGATCATTCCCTTGGAATTAACCTTGGCTACAGCCTTATCGGCGGATGTATAGGTCGTTTTTCCTACGCTGTTTTTAACCGAGGCGTTAACATTCAGGGTGCCCTTTACATAAACCGTACCCGAGCGCTTTTTAAGCGTGACAAAGGTTGTATAAACATCCTCAAATTCAAATTCATACTTATCGGCGTACTCCTTCGCGCCCGAGTTCGGAGCTCCGCATATAACAAAATCAAGGTACGGGCGGTTGAATCCGTCCTCGTAATAATAGCCCAACGCTCCCTCCTTAACGGTTTTAACCGTGGGAGGTACGGTGATCCTCTTTAAGTTACCGCAGCCCTCAAACGCCCATTCTCCGATTTCCTCAACGGTTTTCGGAATAGTCACGCTCTTTATCGCCGAATTAAACAGCGCGTAGGCTCCGATCGATTTTACCTGACAGCCCTCAACCGTTTCGGGGATATTTAAAACGTCGGAAACATCGTTATACGCAGTAAGCTCAGCATAATTATCGGCGCTTATATAGAAATCCATTCCCTTAAAGCTTACGCCCCTGACATTTTTATTCATATCATAAAAATCAAGCTTATGAGAATCCGCGTAGACTTCGGCAGCCGTACCCGAATACCCGAACAGCTTAAAATCGCTGCGCTTATGATCGTAGTATTTTTTATCTAAAACGTCCTGTTCATAATAAAATCCGAACGCGCAATAGCCTATCTCCTCAACACCCGAAGGTATTTCGGCGTAGGTCATATCCCAGCAATTCTCAAAAGCGGATTCACCGATTTTTTTAAGCGAAGAAGGGAACCTCAGCGCAGACGTCAGCTTTACGCAGTCGTAAAAGGCGGTATTCCCTATCGTTTCAAGCGAACTGCCGAAATCGATGTCGGTCAGATTATTCATCTCGGCAAAAGCGCTGTCGGAAATATACTTCACGGTAGTCGGAAGCTTAACGCTCTTTACCGAGCTGTTTCTAAAGGCTTTTTTTCCGATACCCGTAACGGTTAAGCCGTTAATCGTCTCGGGCACGGTAAGCGCTGACGCATTACCGTTATAAGAGATTATCTCGGCTCCCGAATCAACTTCGGTGATCTCATATTCTCCGACACGGACTGCACCCGCGTCAAAGGAAAAAGCTCCTGTGATCACAGCTATCGCAATCAGAAAGGATATTAACTTTTTCACGATATCACTCTCCCGTCGTATAATTAATCAGTAGTTACTTAATCGGTATCGAGCTTTAATACAGCCATAAACGCCTCCTGCGGAACTTCTACGGTACCGAGCTGGCGCATACGCTTTTTACCTTCTTTCTGCTTTTCAAGCAGCTTCTTCTTACGGCTTATATCGCCTCCGTAGCACTTTGCAAGTACATCCTTACGCATAGCCTTAACAGTCTCGCGCGCGATGATCTTTCCGCCGATACACGCCTGAATCGGCACCTCAAAGAGCTGGCGCGGAATTTTATCCTTGAGCTTTTCCGCCATTTTACGCGCGCGGGGGTACGCCTTATCCTTATGGATAATAAAGCTCAAAGCGTCAACTATCTCGCCGTTTAGCATAATATCAAGCTTGACCAGCTCACTTCTTACATACTCCGCAAGCTCGTAATCAAACGAGGCGTAACCGCGGGTACGGGATTTAAGCGTATCGAAAAAGTCGTAAATTATTTCCGCAAGCGGAAGCTTATAATGGATATCAACACGGTCGGAGTCGATATAGTCCATTCCGATAAACACTCCCCGCCTGTCCTGACAAAGCTCCATAATATTGCCTACATAATCGGCAGGTGAATAAATATGAGCGTCGGTCATCGGCTCCTCCGCGTAGTCAATAAGCGCAGGGTCGGGATAGTTGGTCGGATTATCGATATTCTCTACCGTGCCGTCGGTACGGTGGATCTTATAAATAACGCTCGGCGCAGTGGTGATCAAATCGAGGTTATACTCGCGTTCGAGGCGCTCCTGAATGATCTCCATATGAAGCAGTCCGAGAAATCCGCAGCGATAACCGAAGCCGAGAGCGACCGAGGTCTCGGGCTCAAAGGTCAGCGAAGCGTCGTTGAGCTTCAGCTTTTCGAGTGCGTCCTTTAAGTCGCCGTACTTAGCTCCGTCAAGAGGATATATTCCGCAGAATACCATCGACTGAGCCTCGCGGTAGCCGGGAAGCGGCTCCGCGGCAGGGTTCTTCGTGAGTGTGATCGTATCGCCCACCTGAGCATCGGAGAGCGATTTGATAGAAGCGGCAATATAGCCTACCTCGCCGGCGTACAGCGCGTCAGTCTGCTCCAGCGAGGTCGCGTGCATAAGACCGCACTCAACAACGCTGAATTTTGAGCCGGTCGCCATAAGCGTAAACTCATCGCCCGGGTGGATCTGTCCCTCCATAAGACGAACGTATATAATAACTCCCTTATATGAATCGTAGTAGCTGTCGAAGATAAGTCCCCTTAGCGGCGCGTTTATATCGCCCTCGGGAGCCGGAATATCCGTAACGATTTTTTCAAGCACATCGTGAATATTGATACCCTGCTTAGCGGAAATCCTCGGAGCATCCTCCGCAGGAATACCGATAACATCCTCAATCTCGTTTATAACTCTCTCGGGGTCAGCCGAGGGTAAATCTATCTTGTTTACGACCGGCACGATCTCAAGCCCGCTGTCCACCGCCAAATAGGTATTCGCGAGAGTCTGAGCCTCAATACCCTGAGACGCGTCCACAATAAGCACCGCGCCCTCGCACGCCGCGAGCGAACGGCTCACCTCGTAGTTAAAATCGACGTGTCCGGGAGTATCGATAAGGTTGAGCAGATACTCGTTTCCGTCGTCAGCCTTATACACCGTGGTAACGGCTCTCGCCTTTATTGTAATTCCGCGCTCGCGCTCAAGCTCCATATCGTCGAGGATCTGAGCCTCCATATCGCGTACCGCGACGCTCTTAGTGAGCTCGAGTATACGGTCGGCAAGAGTGCTTTTTCCGTGGTCTATATGCGCTATGATCGAAAAATTTCGTATTTTATCCTGTTCAAATTTCAACTTAATCACCTGAATATAATTTATCAGTTTATTATATCATTTTTTCAGTGTTCTAGTCAAGAAGTGAATTCGCTGTTAAACGTAAAAACGGCCGGGAAAAATTCCCGGCCGAATTGTTAAAGAATAACCGTTAATTCTGAATTGCCTGCGGATGCTTATACGGAATACAGAAAGCAACCGTAACCGCATGGTCGCCGACTCTTTCGAGGTTAGTGAGCAGCTCGATAAAGATGATACCTGCTTCCGCGCTGCATTCACCGGAAGCCAGGCGGCGGATATGATTCTGCCTGAACAGCTCACAGTACTCGTCGATCTGATCCTCAGCCTTCATAACCGCTTCGGTCAGGTTCGGATCCTTGCTCTGGTTAGCGAACATATAGAAGCTGTCCTCGAGGATCTGCTGAACGACCTCGCAAAGCGTTTTAAGCTCTTTTCTCGCCTCATCGCTGAGGACTACCTCACCGCTTATGATCTGAGCGGCTGAGTCACATATATTCTCGCTTCGGTCTCCGATACGCTCCAAATCCTGGATCGCGTTATACATAGCGCCCATAACCTTACGGTCATAGTCCATAATATCGAGACCGTTGATCTTAACGATATATTTCGTGATACTGTTAGTCAGCTTATCGACAACCTTCTCGTTTTCCTCAACCTTTTGGATAGCCTTAGCGTTCTTGTTGAGAACCGCGTCAAGCGCCCAGTCGAAGCTGTCGCGTGCAAGCTGGGCAAGGCGCGCACATTCCTTTTCGGTCTGCTGAACAGCTACAGGCGGAGTAGTAAGAATACGGGAGTCGAGGTATACGGTAATACCGTCGTCATCCTCGTTCTTGTCGGGCATAATAAGCTTCGTAAGCTTAATAAGCAGTCCGGTAAACGGCATCATCATAAGCGTTCTGACAATATTGAACACGATATGCACCGCGGAGATCTGACCGGGTACATTGTGCCTTAAACCGGGAATATGCGAGAACAACTCCGAGAAAGTCGATGGATTTATCAGTACCGTAATACCCATTAGTATCACAGCGCCGATAAAACACATTATAAAATTAAACAGGGCTGCCTGCTTAGCCTGGCGGTTAGCGCCGGCCGCGCTGAGGAATACGGGCATACAGGCGCCGACATTCATTCCGTAAATAATATATATACAATGTTCAAGCGAAATCGCGCCGCTCATTCCGAGCGCCATAAGAATACCGACTGTAGCAGATGAGCTCTGCATAATAGCCGTAATAAGCAAGCCGAGCACAAATCCCAGCATAGGCGAGGAAATAGAACTGAATATACCTCTTAAAAGCTCATGGCTGTTTTTAAAGCTGTCGCTCATAAACGACATACCCATAAAGAGAATGCCGAAGCCCGCGGCTATCTGAGCATAGTAACGGTAGTTGTTTTTCTTAACAAACACGATAACCGCAACACCGATAAAGGTAAATATCGGAACGATATCCTTAATGTTGATCGAAAGCAGTAAGGACGTTGCAGTGGTACCGATCTTTGAGCCGAAGAGAATACCTGTCGACTGCCCCAGATCCATCAGTCCCGCGTTTACAAAACCGATTACCATCGCGTCTGTGGCGGCTGAGCTCTGAATTACGGCAGTTACCATTACGCCTACAAGCATAGCGATAAACCGCTTACTGGTAATCTTTTCAAGCAACACACGAAGCTTTGCGCCTGCCGCGAGTTCAAGACCTTCGCCCATAAACTTCATTCCGAACAGGAAAAGTCCGAGTCCGCCTAAAACACCGATTATATCATACACTGACATAAAATCTATCCCTCCTTAGGGGAGCACCGCATAATATTATTCCCCGAAAAAGGGATAACTGCGGGTATACCGACTTCGATTTTATTCTATCAAAACGGAGTGAAAAATCGTCAAATTCCACCATTCTCATAATAATATAAAAAAAGGCAATATTTATTCTGATAAAGAATTAAAAGAAATAAATATCACCTATATTTTTATTGTTTTTCACCGGGCAGCATCGGGTCCACATACACGGTGCGGTTATTCACGAAAATCACCATACCCGGCTTTGCTCCGTTAGGCTTACTTACGTTCCTGATCAGCGTATAATCAACGGGGACATTTGAGCTTTCCTTAGCCTTGCTGTGATACGCAGCTATGCGCGCCGCCTCGATTATCGCGGTCTCGGTAAGCTCGCGCCCTTCGGTAATGACCACCGTATGAGAGCCGGGGATATCCTTGGTATGGAACCAGAAGTCACGCTTATGAGCCGTTTTAAGCGTGAGGGTATCGTTCTGCTTATTATTTCTGCCTACAAGCACCTTAAAGCCGTCTGAGGTAGTATACTCGAGCATAGGAAGCGGAGCCGGCTTTTTTCCGCCCGATTTAGAGCGTTTCAGATATCCCTGCTCGGCACATTCGAGCCTTATCTGAGAGAGCTCCTTTTCGCTTGAGGCTCTTGAGAGCTCATCCTTCAGGGTTTCGAGATATAAAAGCTCCTCCTCGCCCTTTTTTATCTGGACGGTCAAAACCTGCTCGGCTGTTTTCGCCTTGTTGTAATCCTTATAATACTTCTGAGCGTTCTGTGCCGGAGAGACCGCGGGATTCAGCCTTATTTCAACAGGACGGTTTTCATCGTAGAAATTCTCCACCGTAACGCTCTCGCTTCCTCTTTCTATCCTGTAAAGATTAGCCTGGAGCAAATCGCCCTTTATCCTGAGTTCTTCCCTGTCGGCGCAGCTTTTCAGCTCCTGTTTCTGGTTATTTATCTTGTTTGAGGTCCTGTGAATAAGATTGTTGATAATCTTAGCCAAATCAGCGGATTTGACCCTCATTCTGTCTATGCTGTCGCGTTCGTAGTAGAAGCTGTCGAGAAGCTCGCAGAAAGATGTAAGCTTTTTGCTTTCGCCTAACGAGCCGTACTGTTTTATTTCTGTAAAAGAAATATCAAACGGCTTGTTATCGCCCTTACGGTAAAGCATATAAGCCTCTCCCGAACAGGTCAGCACCGTATCGGAGAGCTTTTCTAGCTGTGCTTTAAGGCTTAGTATATCGGACTGTTTTAGCGTTTTATTGCTGATCGAACTGCCGCCGGAGGCTCTGTGCTCAAGCTCGCGGCAGATTATCGGGGAAACTCCCTCAACAGCTCCTAAGATCGCTTTATTAAGCGGCTTTTCACCCGGAGTATTTACGATTTTTTCTACAACCTCATCAACGGGAGAAAGCAGTATATTCAGCTTATCCTGAGAATCCGGATACTCGTACTTTATATTCGGAAGCACAAGCCTTCTCGACGACATAGTCATATCGACCCTCTTTAGCGCGTCGATAATCACTCCCTCGCCGTCAACAATAATTACGTTGCTGTACTTGCCCATTATTTCGACAACAACGGTGATCATAACCTTATCGCCGAGCTCGTTTGTACACTCAAAGTCAAATGAAACAATTCTGTCCAGTCCGTGCTGGCGGATATCGACGAGCTTTCCTCCGCCGAGACGTTTTCTCATAAGCATACAGAGCATTGGCGGCGAGGATGGATTTTCCACGCTGTAGGCGGTAAAATGAACGCGCGGAGAATTAGCCCTCGCTGAAAGCAAGAGCTTCTTGTTACCGCTCATTGAGCGGAGGTTTATTATGATTTCATCACGGTTGGGCTGGTAAATCTGAGACACTCTCGAATTGAGCGCTCCGAGCTTCAGCTCATTCACAACATGATGAAGCATCATTCCGTCAAACGCCATTATTATAATTGTCCGCGTCAATCGCGGACGTTCCTTTCTGAAAATTGATATCCCCCGTACGTTTAGTTCACTATGAAATTTTGAAAACTTGGGGGAGGTTCATCTATAGACTTTTTTCTTATTACTTTTACCTATTTATGGTACTTTCCGTTATTCATTATCTCGAAAGCGCGGTAAATCTGCTCGCTGAGGATCACGCGCGCCATCTGATGCGGAAAGGTCATTTTACTCATAGAGAGCTTTATATTGCTTCTCCTCTTGACTTCATCGCTCAGGCCCCAGCTTCCGCCGATAATAAAATCGACCGTACTGCTACCCGAAAGTGCTATATCGGACATTTTATCCGCAAGCTCCCCGGAGCTGAGCATTTTCCCTTCGATACACATCGCGATAACAGTCGAGGTTTTCGATACCGAATTCATTATCCGCTTCCCCTCAGCATTTAATATCGCGTTTATCTGAGCTTTGTTCGGGTTATTATAGGTCTTTTCTTCCTCGAGCTCAACTATATTGAACCTGCAAAACGCGGACAAGCGTTTTTTATACTCCGCAATCGCGTCCGTCCAGTACTTTTCCTTTATTTTTCCGATACATATTATATTAACCGTAAGCATATTATCCTCTTTTCAGCCGACTGTTTCTTATAAGCTAAAAAACAACCGAGGTTCCGTCGGTTTCGGGCGGGACAACGTCGAGCGTAAAATCGAGCCCGCGCTTCATCCCGTATTCCTCAAGCGCGTTAAGTCCGGTATTGAGCGCGAGAAGCGGAGTATTATTCTGCTCGGAAATATGCCCGAGCATTATTCTGATATTGCCCGACCTTATAAAATCCGCAAGCTCTGCGGCGCAAGCATCGTTACAAAGGTGTCCCCTGTTTGAAAGTATCCTCGCCTTTACATTAGGCGGATAAGCACCGAGCTTCAACATTCTTACGTCGTGGTTGGACTCAATTACGGCAAAATCGCTCGTGCATAAAAGCGCGCGCACCTCGTCGGTCATAACGCCCATATCGGTAGCGATAACGGCTGACCTGCCGTCCGCGGTATAAACCTTATAGCAGCAGCTTTCGCGCGCGTCATGAGGCGTATCGCAGCGCTCAACGCGCATACCGCCTAAGTCCACGGCATCCCCGATCACCTCGCAAATATTCCCGGGGGAAATAAGATTCTTCTCCGCCATAGCCTCAACGGTACCCTCGGAAGCGTAGATCTTCTTATTATACTTTTTAGCGAAAACTCTCAGTCCCGAGCAGTGGTCAATATGCTCGTGAGTAATAAACACCGCTCCTATCGAGCTTATATCTATTCCGTTTAAGCTCAGCGCACCCTCGAGCTGCTTACAGCTTCTTCCGGCGTCAATTAAAACGCCCTCGCCCGAGGAGCCTATATAATAGCTGTTACCCTTGCTTCCCGAAAAAAGCGGAACCACCTTAGCCAATTTGATCTCTCCGTTACTTTAGAATCGACTTATTATACCACATTGTTTTTGTTTTGTAAAATATAGATAAAGCTGAACGACTGTGTAATATGCATAAATAATACTATAAGACTTTGTGCAAAAAAACAGTTTCAAAAGCAGCGGATAGTATGATAGAATGGAACCGCAAATAATATAAGGGGGTCTTATTATGACCGGATTCAAGAAATCGGTAAGTATTATTTTAGCGGCGGTTATACTGCTGAGCGTATTTGTTGCCGCTCCCGTTACTGCTGACGCCGCGTCGGAATTTGACTGCGACGCGTTTACGGTTTTAGCTCCGCTTAATGAAGCAACCTATACCGTAGGTACTACCGTAAATGTACAAATCAGAGTGAAGAAATTTAAATATACTTACGGCTCTAACGGCTTGCCTACATCAAGCACTACAAATTATGTATGTCTTGAATACTACAGGGACGGCGTTCCTCATTTTCATCAATACTCGCCTACAGAATATTCCAAGGAAGATGTAGGAAGCGTTCTTTTCCTTGATGAATTTGAGATGTCGCTTGCAGGTAAATACGAGGTAAAGGTCAGATATAAAGATGATTATGTCGGCTCCTTTAGCTTTACCGTGATTAAGGCAGATAACCCCATCACCGCAAAAGCCTCAACAAAATCCGTTAAAGCCTCAGCGCTTAAAAAATCCAAGAAAACCGTTAAGCCGCTTACCGTCAGCAATGCCGAAGGAAGCGTTAAGGTAACTAAGGTAAAGAGCGGTACATCAGCTAAGATTTATAAAAATATAACAGTTAATTCAAAAAACGGCGCGATAACCTTAAAAAAGGGGACCTATAAAAAAGGCACATACAGCATTAAGCTGAAAATCGCCGCCGAGGGTAAAAAAAAATACAACTCTAAAACATTAACCAAGACGGTTAAAGTTAAAATCAAATAATCCAACAAAAAAGGGATGGCTCAATTAAAACAGCCATCCCTTTCATTGTCTGTACAAATCGTTTCCAATTAGGTTAAAAAACGGTTGCCATAAGGCAACCGTTTCAATCGTGCTTTTCATGAGCAAGGTAGATAGGTACGCACGCTATCGCTACAAAAAGCAGCAGCATTACGGGACCTACTCCCTCGATACCGCTTCCCGTCAGGGTAGCGATAAAAAACATTGCCGCAATAAGGCAGAGGACCAGCACAAAGCTCACTGCCTTAATATGTTTTTGAAACATATTCTTTTTTCCTCCGTTTTTCACACACAACATCCAAATGGGAACTTCATTATAATTCGCAGGAGGAAAAAAGTCAAGCGCATTTACAACAATTTTCTACAATGTAACAATATTGTAAAAAGAATTATTATTTTTTTAAAGAATTATATATTTTTGTAATAAAGAAAAATGATCAGTTGTAACCATTTTTATTATTGCTCTGCCAGTTCCAGCTGTCGCGGCACATATCCTCGAGATTTTTCTCAGCCCTCCAGCCTAAAAGCTTCTCCGCTTTTTCAGGATCGGCGTAGCACTCGGCGATATCTCCGCTGCGGCGCGGCTTAAACGAATAGGGGATTTTAAGATCATTGACCTTCATAAACGTGTTTACGATATCGAGTACGCTGTAGCCGGTTCCGGTACCGATATTAAAAATCTCCGTGCCCTTATGAGCCGCGGCGTAATCGAGCGCCTTAACGTGAGCCTTAGCTAAATCGACAACGTGGATATAATCCCTTACGCCTGTGCCGTCGTGAGTCGGATAATCGTTACCGAAAACTCCGAGCTCCTTGAGCTTTCCTACGGCGACCTGAGTGATATACGGCATAAGGTTGTTTGGGATACCGTTAGGGTTCTCCCCTATCCTTCCGCTCTCGTGAGCGCCTATCGGGTTAAAGTAGCGCAGCAATACCACGGAAAGGTTTTTATCCGCGGCGGCGGTATCGGTAAGTATCTGCTCATTCATAAGCTTAGTCCAGCCGTAGGGGTTTGTACAACCGGTCGGCATACCCTCAACGAGCGGAACTCTCTCCGGCACTCCGTAAACCGTTGCGGACGAGCTGAACACAAAATTATCTACCCCGTACTTTTTCATAGCCTCTAAGAGCACTATGGTGGAATCGAGGTTATTGCGGTAGTATTCAAGCGGTATCTCACAGCTCTCGCCTACCGCTTTAAGTCCGGCGAAGTGAATGACCGCGTCGAATTCATTTTCGGAAAACATCTTGTCTACCGCTTTTCTGTCGCATACGTCGATCTCGTAAACCGGCACGGTCTTGCCCGTGATTTCCTTTATGCGGTTAATAACCTCGGGACAGCTGTTGTCGTAATTATCGGCGATAACGGGCTCGTGCCCCGAGTTAATAAGCTCAACGCAGGTATGGGAACCGATAAACCCGGCTCCGCCTGTAAGTAAAACCTTCATTTTTATTTATCCGCGCAAAACGCGGACGTTCCTTTCTAAAGATTCATCTATATGGTTTCAGTTACGAATCGCAAATCAAACCTTCTCCGGCTCGGGATAATCAACGCCGAAGGTTTCGACGGTAACCTCCTCCATAACCTGAGGATCTAAGGGCTTATCCGAAAAATCGGTATCGCACTCGGCGATTTCGTCAACAACGTCCATCCCCTCAATAACCTTACCGAAGGCGGCGTACTGACCGTCGAGGTGCGGAGCGTTTTTATGCATAATGAAAAACTGGGAGCCGGCGCTGTCGGGACGCATTGAACGCGCCATGGAAAGCACGCCCTCGGTATGCTTAAGCTCGTTTACGAAGCCGTTAGCCAAAAACTCGCCTTTAATTGAGTAGCCGGGATTTCCCATACCCGTGCCGTCGGGACATCCACCCTGAATCATAAAGCCGTAGATTACACGGTGAAAGTTCAGTCCGTTATAATAGCCCTTCTTAACGAGGCTGATAAAATTATTAACGGTATTCTCAGCGACTTCGGGGTAAAGCTCCGCCTTAATAACCTTACCTGAATTCATTTTTATTGTAACAACAGGATTTTTCATCAAAATCATCCTTTCAGTATTTTAGTTCAGTATATAATATTTTAACAAATATATCAAGTTTATTTGTAATTTTCAGAATTATGTGTTATTATAGTTACATAAGACTAACACGGAGGTATTCGCTATGAAAATCCAGGAAAGCGCCGAAGATTATCTTGAAACTATACTAATGCTCGGAGAATCGCGCGAGCGCGTCCGCTCGATAGATATCGTAAAGCATATGAAGCTCAGTAAGCCGAGCGTAAGCGTCGCTATGAAAAAGCTAAGGGAAAACGGCTATATCAATATGGATACCGACGGCTACATTACGCTTACCGACGAAGGCGGTAAGATCGCCCGTAAGATTTACGAGAGGCATAAATTCATCTCGAGCTGGCTCGAGGATTTAGGCGTAGACAGCGAAATCGCGATGAAGGACGCATGCAGAATCGAGCATGTGCTTTCCGACGAAACCTTCGAGGCTATTAAAACAAGATACGGAAAAAACGCTTAATAACTTAAACTGAATAAGAAAAAGCCACCGCGAAGGCAACTGCTCATAAGGATATTTATGAAAAAAGCAGAATGCCGATTGGGAGACTTAAAAGAAGAATACCGCGTTGACGTAAGTCTGCGCGGTGTTTTTTTGCTTTTAACACTGATTTTAATAACTGCGATTCATATAGTTTAAATATGAAAACCCGTAGAATCGAATAGAAATTGTTTCAATGAGCCATAGCACGTTGAAGAAAAATCAAACGGCTACAGAGGCAAATATGCAAAAACACCTACTATATATTGTGGTTTATATCATTAAACAACACAATATATAGTAGGTGTTTATATGCTCTTTTTCAGTAAATTTTTTAGAGTGAATAAAAACAAAACGGAACAGCACAGTAAACAGCCTGACTAAGGCTGAAATAATGCACAAGATATTGTTTTCGGAAGTGTGGTCACAACCGCCTTAATCTACCACTTTAGCTTCCTCAAAAAATGAGTCGCAAGACAAAGATAGAGAAAATTGTTTGGTGGGTACTGACTAAAACTTGAATTCTATAGGCAAATTTTATTCAGCGGGTTTAGCGGGGATTTTTACAACTACCTTTGTTCCGCCGCCTTCGCGGTCGGAAATTATCAGCTTGCCCTTACACATCATTTCGAGTCTTTGACGGATATTGTTCAGCGCGATGTGCGGCTCGT
>CAZERR010000038.1:0-2595 GCA_964514785.1 uncultured Ruminococcus sp.
ATTCTACCTTAGGTAGTCCGTTTTTGTGCTGTCTACACAATTTGGGGCGGTTCAAAACGCCGGACCGCGAAAAAATATGTATTATTATACAAAAGCCTGTACGATCTGGTTAAATAACGAAACGGAAGCAAGTCCGCATACAAGCCCCAGAACCATACCGACTACTACATCCGAAAGATAATGTACCCTCAGATATACCCTCGACACCGCAATCATAATCGCACAGAAAAGCACAAGCAGTATCGTGATCGGCTGGCATCTCATTATCGTTACCGCTACCACGCAGAACGAGGCTGATGTATGCCCTGAGGGGAATGAGTAGTACTTCGGACGGTGGATGAGCTGTTCCTCATCCGCTAACTTCCATACCGGTCGCTCACGCCTCACGATATGCTTTAAAATCAGCTCGCAAAGAGTCTGAGTAAACGCAAGCGCAAAAATAATATTCGCCCCGGTAAGCCTCCAAGGAGCATAAATCAGAAACGGCATACAAATCGCAAACCATATCATTCCGCCGTTACCTGCTGACGAGGCAGCTATCATTATTCTGTTTTTAGTCGGGGTACGGAGCTTTATGATATTGTCTACGACCTTATCGTCAAGCGCCTGTATCTTCCTGAACATAGCGCACCTCTGAATTTCTTATGCTTATATTTCGATTATATCACAAATATTTCTGTTTGAAAAGTGGAAAAAACAGTATTATTTATGCTCGCATACAACAATATATCTGTCAAATTTATTCTTTTCCCTGTAAACGCAGGTAACAAGGGTAAGAAGCTGTCGGTGAGGACGGATATAAATATCGCTCGTATCGTTATCGGCAACCCGATGAGCTTTAATAACCTTGTAATTTATCGTTCCCCAGTAGTTTCTTACGCTGACCGAAGCTCCTTTTTTAAGGTGCTTTATATTATCAAAAAACACCCGTCCAATATAACCTGTATGAGCCGCGATAACACTGTTGACGCTCTCGCCTTTGATCGGGAGAGAGGTATTGTTAAGATGAGCGGCTCCGTAATTCATAACGCTCATATTCGCGCCGAGATAAACAGGAAGCTTCATTCCGATTGACGGAGCGCTTACATATGCATACATATTATTCGATATTCCGTACTTTTTAAGGTTGAGAGCCGAAGCGGTGTAATCGCTTGTGTCAACGGTCCCCTGATTCGAAAATATCTTTTCATTATATCTTTTACTTGCCTTAAGCAGCTTTTCGAGCTGTTCGAAAGTAGGAATATTGTCAGCCGGGGAATTACTTTCCGTCTGCCGCGAGGACTCAGCGGAAGATTTTTTATTATTTGATTTTTTATTTTTAGCAATATTCTGAATCGCTTCGATGGTTTTATCGAATTCCTCGGTTATTCTTTCCGCCTTACACTTATTTATCGTGTTTGATACCGGCTCAAATAGCAGCAGAGAAATTCCCGCGATAAGCATAAGCGACGCGATTATAATAATAACCTTCCTCATTTTTACCTCGTTTATAATATAGTCCGTCGGCTCAAAGCCTGAGCTTTGAGCCGACATTTATCTTAATTCATTTTTAAGACTTTTTAATCAATGGTTGAGCTTGCTGTATGCCTTTCTTCTTAAAGCGATAAGGAAAAGGAGAACAGCACCGCCGATAAGCAGTGAGCCTGCTAATGTGAACGCGATTGTCGGAGCAAAACCTGTCTTCGGGAGAGCTGCGGCTGTGTTCTCGATTGTAACGGAAACAATACCGTCATCGGAATCCGCGAGTTCACCGTTCTCAAACTTAGGCTGAATCTTAACGGTGTAAACCTTGGTGTTAAGGTTGTAGCCCTTGATTGTCTTTGTCTCCTTAACGTAGTATGTGCCTGCGTCAAGTCTTTCGAAGGAAGCAAGACCTTCGTCATCGGACTTAACCTCGGCGATAGCGTTCTTACCGTCCTTAGCGTCATCCTCGGTCTTATAAACTCCGAATATAGCACCCTCGAGGGGTTCATCTGTCTTAGAGTCTACCTTATTAACGTCAATCTGGAAGGTGTAAACGATTACCTCGTTACCGTCCTTATCGTGAGAAGCGTTATCAGCGTCAACCCACTTAAGCGCGTCGCTGTTCGGGTTACCCTCGGCTCCGATTACGGAATCCTTGTTGAGCTTAGCTGTATAAGTCACAATAACGTTAGTGTAGGTGTAGAACTCGTTGGTCTTAAGCTGAGCGTCGGTGATGCTTACCTCGAAGCCCTCATCGGTCATCTTAAGCTTATAATCATCCTTAGTAAGAGTCTTCTTACCATCGAGTGTTACGGATTTAATCTTATCGAAGGTTAATCCCTCGCTCATAGTATCTACGATAGTAAAGCCGTTGAGCTTTCTTGTAGAAGTACCGCATCTCTTAGCGGTAAGTCCGAAGGTCACGGTCTCGTTAAGAGCTGCCGTTGTATATGTATCGGTAAGCTTAGAGTTAACTATCTTCTTGCTGATTTCGGGAGTAGGCTCCTTCTCGGTAGCCGGCTCTGTTACGGGGAGAGTTGTCGGAGGAGCTGTCGGAGGAGCTGTAGTTGTCGGGGGCTCCGTTGTCGGAGGCTCAGTTGTGGGAGGCTCAGTCGTAGGAGGCTCGGTTGT
>CAZERR010000038.1:2695-16004 GCA_964514785.1 uncultured Ruminococcus sp.
GCTCCGTTGTCGGAGGCTCAGTTGTGGGAGGCTCAGTCGTAGGAGGCTCGGTTGTGGGAGCTTGTGTTGCGGGTTCGGTAGCCTCAGTTGTAGGAGGAGCTGTAGTTGTCGGGGGCTCCGTTGTGGGAGGCTCGGTTGTGGGAGGTTCGGTTGTCGGAGCTTCCGTTGTGGGAGGCTCGGTGGGATCCTGCTTATTTGTAAAGGATGCCTTGTTTTCGGAAGACTCAATCTTACCTGTAACAACCTTTTTCTCTGCTGTATAGCCTGTCTTATCAGTCTCTGTGATCTGATATGTGGAACCTACGGGAAGTCCCTCAACAGTAACCTTGTCGCTTGACTTGAAGCTGAAGGAACCGTCATTGCTCATCGTACTCTCTGTTGAGCCTACCTTATAGGTAAGGGGATAAGCCTTATAATCTGTACCGCCGTTGATATCAACCTTCATTGTAAAGGTGAATTCGTCGGTGTCGCTTGAAGGATCGCCTGCTGCAGTAACAATCTTCTTGTCGATATCAAGAGGAGCACACTTAGCCATATTGACATAGTCAACTCTCATACTAGCAAAATCCATTTCGGGGTTTTTATTCTTGAAATCGAAATTGTCAGTATCCTTCGAGTCTGTACCGTCAGGGCTCTTCTTAACTACATTTTCGTTATCTGCAACATCAACTACCTTCCAGTCGGTTTTATAAGTGAAGTTGGAAGTATATGTTTCCTTAACGTTGATCTTGCTGCCGATGAGGTATTTGTTATCGAACTTATCCTCAGTTCTCTCGCCGTCCTTAAGGTCAGCGTCGAGCGGCTTGTTGCCGTCTGTTACGTCATAGTGGAAGACTTCATTCTTGATTTTCTTATCAACATCGGTTTTGAATTCGGGAGAGGAGTTGAGTCCCTCGATTCCAACCTTGTTTGTAACCTCGAGCTCGTTAGCTGCAGGAGTCATTGTAAACGCCATACTGCAGTTCGACTCGATTTCGCCTCGCTCCATATAGAAGATTGTCATATGATAAACTTCGTTAGGATCGAGAGTCTGATATGTACCCATTGTGGGAACGAAACCGAAGCTTGTAGTTTCGCTTGCGCCGTCCACCTGAGGTGTTACGGTACCTCCCATGTTATATCCGGGGTTATCGCTGTAGGTCATCTTGTTAAGGCGCTCGGAAATGATACCCGCCTTGGCGTCGCCGTTATGGCTTTCGGTATTGGCGGCAGTATTCTCAATTTCAGTAGCCTCGCTGCCGTTGTACTTAGGTGTCTCGGACCAATCGTCCATAGCCTTTGTAACTGAGAAATACTTCATATCGCCGAGCTTGGTTCCGCCGGAGCCTTTTGTATCGGAGGATACGGAATATACGTCAACATTTGCGCCGCCTTCGCCCTTAGCAACCGGGAAACCGTCGCACTTAGTTACGTCGTACCACTCGCCTGCTCCGTTGCCCCAGGCATGAACCTTCATATTACTGCCCCAGCCGAACTTATCGTAGATATAAAGCGACTTGCTGTCGTTCTTATCATTAACGTGAGCAGTCTTGTTAGCTGTAGCTGTCATTGTGCTGAAGTCGATAGAACCTGAAGCCTTCTTATGGTTACCGCCGAGGTCAAGTACGAGCTGAGACTCGCTGCCGTCGCGCTTGGAGATAAATACCCAAAGGTCATCATCGCCTGTGTAAGTAAACTTAACAGGTGAGCCGTCCTCGAGGAGACCATCCTTAGGAACCTTAAAGTCCATATCCATCTTGATACCAAAGCCGTGGTCGAGGTTGTCGTTGCCGCCTCTTGCGCCCTTGGTAGCTGCGGAGTTATTGAAGGGATAGATACCGTAATATGTACCATCCTTATAGGGCTTTCCTGTCTCGTCGTAAACCTCATCGGGATTCATAAAGTACTTAAGACCGTCTTCTACGCCGTAGGTAGTACCCTGACCGTAGTTTACAGCCTTCGGAGTTGTACCGTTCCAGTCGAAGTAAACGTTATCCTTAGCATCCTGTGAATCGAAGGAATACTGTGTTACCTTACCGTTCTGAGCTGAACGGAAGGGGAAGTATGAATCAAACACCTTAGCCTTATCGCCGAGCTTGTCCTTATCGAAGTAAATCATCTTCTTATCGTCGCTGCTCTGGATAGTGCCGTCGGAAAGCTTATTGGATACGATACCCTTTAATGAGGTATGATAATCCTTTAAGGAGTTCGAATTATTTACAAGATAGCTGTAGTTTGTAAGACCGTTCTTAGCGGTATCATAAGGACCGCCGTGCTTTGTCTGATCTGTAACATGACCGGTATTATCGATATCATAAGGATATGCATCGTGGTTGTTACAGAAGTTACCGAGGTACAGAGGAGTTGCCCATGCACCAGCGTTATTGCTTACGAATGTGTTGAAGTTATAGAACGAATACCAGTTATCATCGGCACCGTTATAACCTGTACCACCCTGAATAGGCTTGAGCCAGCCGTTTGTCATTTCGGCGTCAGAGAGGTAATCGAAATAGGTTGCATTTACCCAGAAGGCGTCCTTAGCCTGTGACTGAGCTCCGGTACCTACAGGTACCCTGTCCTCACCTGCAGCAAATGCGCTGAAGCCGGATACGGAGAACGCAACCGATACGGTTGTAACGACCATCATAACAACCATGAGTACGGGAAGCACTTTGGTTTTTAAAAGGCCGTATCTTTTAGAAAGATGTTTCAAATCTTTTCCCTCCTGTTTGCAGTTTCCGATAGAAAACCACAATAATATTCACATTGATTATATCAAAGAAAAATTTTGTTTTATTTCTTTATTAGAATTATTTTAGAGAAAATTAACATAAACTTAACTAAACATTTGCATATTTTTTTGTACACTTTTTTGCGCTAAAAGTTATAATTTTCTTCACATTCAATATATTGTCGATTACCGACTGTTTCATACAACATACAGGGACTTTATCAGAGAAAATGGAAAAACCTGTTTCACGGTGAAAAATGTATTATTTTATGTAAATATCCGTTTACACCTTGCTGTAAATCCTTTTACGTCCCTTTATTTGAGTTCCTTTATCATATATAATTATCAAGAAAGCACGCTTTGCGCGCCTTTCGGATAGTCATCGCTCGTTTCTGCGCAGCAGAAAACTGAGCGGACAACATAAATCGTTTTTTATTTAGCAGGAGTCAGTTTTCTATCACAGTTCGAATATCACATATAGTATAACAATTATTAGTCAGTTTGTTGTACTTTTCTGCCAAAGAAAGGAAGTGAAAAAATGTCTGATATTTTCGGTTATTTACGCATATACGGAAAGGTTCCGCTCGAAAAAATGGAATTCAATAAAATCGACGCGCTTATTCTCTCTCAGCTCTCTTATCTTGATTTAAGAGGGATCGTACCAAAATCGACCGGCTATTTCATAACCATCAAAAAAGCTTACGCGCTTTACAGCCGTACAAGAAAAAGCCGTACCGTCATATGGAAAAACGACACGCGGCTGTTTAACGCGCTTGCATCGTGCGTACGGTACAAAAATTTAAAACTATCCGGATTTGCGGACGAAACAGCTGAGGATGAAATGAAACAGTTCTGCGCGCTTACGATTACTCTAAGCGAAAAGCTAAAATTTATATCTTTCCGCGGCACTGATCATTCCGTAACCGGGTGGAAGGAGGATTTTTCTCTCTATAGTATGCGTGCGCTCCCCTCTCAGCTTTGCGCGCTGAAATACTTTTCCTCCAGCTCACAAAATGGTATACAATATATATTGGGCGGTCACTCTAAGGGCGGAAACCACGCGCTCTATACCGCACAGTATTGCGGGAGCGATTTAAAAAAACGTATAAAAGAAGTTTATAACTTTGACGGTCCGTCCCTAAACAGGCCGCTCAATTCGGAAAAGTACCGTGTTTTTATTCCTTCCGCGTCTGTTTTCGGTATGATGCTCAGGAAAGACGAAAACTATTCCGTTATAAAAAGCCGTGCTAAGGGCTTTTTTCAACACGACATAACAACGTGGGAAATAAACGACAGGGATTTTATTTATTTAAACCGCCGCACGCTGTCAAGCGAATATATAGAAAATGCTCTCATCCTGTTCACAGGCTCATTAAGCGAGGGCGAAAAGACAGAGTTTATAAGGTCGCTTTTTAAGATGTTCTACAAAACCGGGATGGATAATTTTGACGATATTTTCAGAAAACCTCACTCTGTTATTTGTTCGTTCATAAAACTCAAAAAGCCCGAGCGCGCCGCAATCCTCTGCGCGTTGGGAAAAGCAGTTAAATGCGCCGGTTTTGCTTCCGGAAAAATAACACAAAAGCGCGTATTTCGCTACTCTCCGCTTATTTCTGCGAAACAGAAAACTTAGCCGAAAATTATTTTCGATAGGAGTCACCGATATATTAAAGAAAATAAATATCAATCGTATAATTCCATTATACTTTTTATCGTACTTACTATCGAATAAAATCTAAAGGAGCAGACTCGGTGTGCTTTTGAGCCTGCTCCCTGTTTCTTGTTTAGTTTTCCAATACCTTTACGACTACCGCGGTTATATCATCGTCGTGACCGTCGTTTCTGCGTTTTATCGCCTCATTGACAACAGCCTTAGCTAAATCCGCGCTCGACTCGTTATCCCTGAATTTTCGGATAATGTCCTCGAGCCATTTTTCATCTCTTAAAGCCGCTCCGTCAGATACCATAACTATCACATCTCCTCCCGTAAGCTTTATGCTGTCCCCGGCGAAGCTTACGTCGCCTAATATTCCGACCGGCAGGGATTTAAGACTTTTCTTTATAAGCCTGCCGTTTTTTAGCACATAGGTAAACGGCGCTCCCGCCTTATTGAGCTCAGCTTTTCCGCTGAATAAATTTAGTTTTACGAGGTCAACAGTCGAAAGGCTCTCGTCCTCGCTTTTAACCATAAGCGCCGAGTTTACGACCTTTAAAGCGCAGTTCTCGCTCAAACCGGCTTTCAGAAGCTTCGTGAGGATCGAAACGGTCATATTGCTGTCTACCGCTGCTCTGCCACCGGTGCCCATTCCGTCGCTTATCAAAGCGACAAACTCCCCGAAGCCGTTTGAAAAACAGTTAACGCAGTCGCCGCAGAGCTTTCCTCCGCCGTAAACGTGCTGATAAACACCGACCTCGACGTCATACAGCGGCACCTCGTTTAATACAATTCTTCTTCGGTTCCCGATTTCCGTAATCAGCGGAGTATCGAAGCAACGTGCGCAGAGCGAGGATATATCCCTCGCTAAGCGCTCTTTTTTTATGCGTTTTTTTCCCGTAGCGAGCTCGAGCTCAACAGACATCCTTCCGTTTGGATCAACCATACAGCTGCATTCCATGGGAACAAAGCCCATACGGTGCAGATACTCGGTAATCCTTGCCGCGCAGTCAGCGTCAAAACTCTTATAACCCTCAAACTGCTCCGCCATATCGCCGAGAATATCCGACAACCCCGAAAATTGTCCGGCAACCATTGAACGTATCTCTCCTATTCTCGCCGCCGCCTCGACCCCGCCGAGATAATCGCGGTAACCGCGGTTAACAGCATCGGCAATCTCGATCCCGCGGCAGCATTTTTTTGAAAACAGGTTAATTACGTCGTTTTCGGTCACAAATCCTTGAGTTTTAAGCGGAGCCGACAGCCGTGAAAAATCCTCCTCGGTTGCTTTTTTCATACGCTCCCAGCAGTAACAGTACATCCCGCAGTTTTTACACACATCTTCCACCGCGTCCTTATAAACATCGCCGACGCTCGGAGCATAGAGCTTTTTGAGCTGACGGCTTACGCTGTTGACGCATCCGCTGACATTGTTAAGCGCGTTTGAGGCGAAATCAAGGCGCATCACTATCGAATTTCTGAGGGATTTCTCTCCCTGCGAGATTTCACGCGACACAAAAACAGGCGTGATATAACGCTCGATATCTTTCGGAAGAACTAAAAACACCGCAGAAGCGATTATTGTCTCAACAAACATCGGCAGCATAACCGAGTTATCCGCTGAAGACAATAACATCATAGCGTTACAGATAACGAACCCCAGCGAAACCGCCGCCTTTCCAAACGGCGCAAAAAGTCCCCCTATTAGTCCGCCGAAGCTGTATCCGGCGCAGATAAACGCAAAATTCACCGTACTCATGCCGAACACCGCACCTGTTGCGGCTCCGCTTACGGCTCCTCCCGTTACCGAGCCGTAACGAGCGCAGAGCAAGATAATCAGCACCGCCAGTATCCGCCCTACAGAAACCTTTTCGAACTCGATATTCGCGAGCGACAATATCACTACACATCCGCTCAACGCCATACACGCAAGCTCAGACTGGGAAAACGAAGCGGGACGCCGTCCCGAGGCGCTTAAATATAAAGCTCTCGAAAAGAAATAAGCCACTGCCCCCGATATAAGCGCCTCAACAAACACCTTGGAAAGCTCCGAAACTGTGCTCGTGCTGGCGAACATCAGCACCACGCCCGAGGCAAACACAGGCAGAAATGCCGCTGCCGGAGCATAAAAAGCGTTTTCTGAAATCAATTTATAATCCTCAATCAGCCATCTTAAAAGCGCAACCGAAGTTGATACCGCGATATACCTAAAACAGCTCTCCGGCATTAGGATAACATAGCCAAGCGCGGTCCCGAAGGTTGAGAAAAACAGCTTTTTTCTCGGCACCGCCGCTACATAACTCGCCCCGAACGGAGCTAAGTCCCCGAATATCCTGCCACGGCATACAACAATGCCGAGCAGCATATAGACCGCGTTCTCAATAAACAGTCTCACCGCTTGCTCGTCGTCGCTTGCTTTCCTGAAAACGATTCTCTCAGCTTTCATATTTCAACTTCCTTACATTTGATGTAAGCCTATTATAGTCACCTAACAAAAAAACTTTTGTCATAATATGGTAACACTTCAAAAAAACAGGGTCAGCTTTCGCCAACCCTGCTGAATTCTTGTATTATTTTTTAAAAATGCAGTAAGCCTTGTCCGTTGTTTACTGCCGTGAACGCTACAGCGAACACGAGAGAAACTATCGTCATAAGCTTGATGAGAATATTGATTGACGGTCCGGATGTATCCTTAAACGGGTCGCCAACCGTATCGCCGACAACCGCCGCCTTGTGAGCGCTGGAGCCCTTACCGTGCTCGGTAGTTTCTATATATTTCTTAGCGTTATCCCATGCACCGCCGCTGTTCGCCATAAATATAGCGAGCATAACGCCCGTGATAAGCGAGCCGGCAAGCAATCCGCCTAATGCCTCAACACCTAGGATAAAGCCTACGACTAACGGAGCAAGCACCGCCATAACGCCGGGTAAAATCATTTCCTTGAGCGCCGCGTTAGTAGAAATCGAAACGCATCTTGAATAATCCGGGTCTTCCTTACCTTCTAAGATCCCGGGCTTTTCCTTAAACTGACGGCGAACCTCGGCTATCATTTTATTAGCCGCGCGTCCGACGCTGTCCATTGTGAACGCCGAGAATAAGAACGGAAGCATTCCGCCTATAAACAAGCCAACAACTACTTTCGGGCTTAAAATCGACATGCCTTGATCCGCAATTCCTACCGAATCCGCAAAGGATGCAAAAAGCGCAAGCGCTGTAAGCGCCGCAGAACCAATTGCAAAGCCTTTTCCGATAGCTGCGGTAGTATTTCCGACGCTGTCGAGCTTATCGGTGATTTCGCGTACATGAGGATCAAGCTCGCTCATTTCTGCGATACCGCCCGCGTTATCGGCTATCGGTCCGTATGCGTCGACCGCGATCGTCATACCCGTAGTCGAAAGCATACCTACAGCCGCTAATGCGATTCCGTAAAGTCCGGCAGTCGCGTTGCCGCTTTGCATATACATAACATAATAGGATACAAGAATACCTATTACGATAAAGATAATCGGAATAGCGGTGGATTTCATTCCAACGCCGAGACCCGTGATAATATTTGTAGCCGAACCGGTTTTTGAGCTTTCGGAAATACTCTTAACAGAATGGAAGCGGTCGGAGGTATACATCTCCGTGAGCTTTCCTATTGCCGTACCTACGACAAGTCCCGCAAGCACGCACCAGAACGGATTCAAGCTGTTGAACATAAACCAGCTGAGAAGCCCTCCGCCGATTATAACGAGAGCGGTAGCGAGGTACTCGCCTATATTAAGCGCCTTCTGCGGGTCGGAGTTATCCTTTCCGCGCACAAAGAATACAGATATAACCGAACCTAAAATGCCGATTGTACAGAGAAGAAGCGGAAACAGCGCCGCAGCCATAGCGCCCGACTTATCGCTCGACTTGCTGAACATAGCAAATGCCAGTGTGATAGCGGAAACAATAGAGCCTACATAGCTCTCGAAAAGGTCTGCGCCCATACCGGCAACGTCGCCTACATTATCGCCAACGTTATCGGCAATAGTAGCCGGATTTCGGGGGTCGTCCTCGGGGATTCCTGCCTCAACCTTACCTACAAGGTCGGCGCCTACATCGGCAGCCTTAGTATAAATACCTCCGCCAACTCGCGCGAAGAGCGCTATTGACGAGGCTCCTAAGCTGAAACCGGTAAAAATCCTTAACATCTCGCTGTTATCGGCGAGGTTGAATACACTGTTAAGAATTACGAAGATAAGCCCGAGTCCCACTACGCCTAAGCCGACTACGGAAAGTCCCATAACCGCGCCGCCTCTGAAGGCAACCTTAAGCGCTTTATTCATTCCCTTTTCTCTTGCGGCGTTAGCTGTACGGACATTCGCCATGGTCGCTACGGTCATTCCGAAATAACCTGCAAGCGTTGAGAATACCGCTCCGAGAATAAAGCAGCCTGCCGTTGCCCAGTCGATTACAAATCCTATCACAGCGAAAAGCACGGCGGCAAACACAATAAGTATCTTATACTCCGCGAAAAGGAACGCTCTCGCTCCCTTTGAGATGGCGGAGGATATTTTTTTCATCCTGTCGGTTCCGGCGTCCTGTTTACGGATAAACAACGCAAAATAAATCGCAAAAGCAAGCGCGATAACGCCCGCGGCTATCGGAATCAATAATTCTAAATCTTTCATATAAGCACTCCAATTAACAAATTTGGATTTATTGTAAAGTTTATTTTACCACAATTTGCACAAAACGTCAACTGTTGTTAATTATTTTTTATTGAAGATATTATAACGCCGTTGACTTTTGCGCTAATAACTGTATACAAATCCTCACCTGTAGTCATAACGCCGTCTCGTCCGGTACAGTTCGACATTATTACGACAGCCTCGTTATTCTGAATGTTAAGGTGAACATAACAGCTGTATATATCCATTTGTCCGCCTGCTACCAGGTTGTTTCCGTCACACCTGAAGCCGCAGTATTCTCTTGAGGGCGCAAGCCTGATTTTCTGAACCAGGTCTATTCCGAGAGTATCGTCGATAAGCGCCATATAAAACTTTGCCATATCATCAAGGCTTGAAATAATACCGTAGCTCGAGTACATATATCCGAAGTTGAATAAATGGGGAAATTCCTTTCCGCGGTGCCACTTTTTATTATTTAAGTCATATCCGCCGAAATTAAACTTACTGCTTATAAAGCCGGAGTTTTTCATACCGAGCTTGTCAAAAATATTTTTCTGAACATATTCGCTGTAGCTTGTCCCGGACACTTTTGATACTATTCTTCCGAGCAGGAAATAGTTTGAGGTTATGTCTTTTTTATCCTTCACTATACCGTGCTTAAGAATATATTTTTCAACGAACCTGTTAACCTTTACATTATTCTTGTCTGCATCTTCTCCCCAAGTATACTTCTTAAGAATAGCCGACAAAGTGGGATCCGTCTGAATCTCGGGAGCATATGCTCCGAAGCTAACTTTATCCGAAAGAAGCTGACCAACCGTTACAGTAGAAAGGTAACGTCTTTTTCCGCTGGCGCCAAAAAACTTATCAAGCGTATCGTCCAAGCTGAGCTTAGAGTTTTTTACCAGCATTAAGATAGCCGCTGCGGTAAAGGTTTTTGTCATACTGCTGATGTTGTAAACTGTCTGACCGTCAAGCTTATGCTCTCTTACGGGGTCCGCGTAGCCGAATGAATTTGAATAAACAACAGAATCGTTTACGGCTATCGAAACTCCTCCGGTGAAATCCTTAGTCTTGAGAGCTTTGTTAACATTCTTTGCAATCTGAGCCTTTTCATGAGCTCCGATTTTTATATCAGCGGCGTCGTACGGTTTTTCCTCCGAAGCGCAGGACGCTAAGAGAGAACAGCTCATAACCGCACAAAGCGCCAGGCATAATATCTTTTTAAACTTCATTTTCATCCCTCTTATTTTACAAGAACCTTTTCAATTTCGCTTATATACATCTTATGGTAATCGTCGCCCGAATAGTTTTTAGCGACCTCGTCAGCGGCTATTATGCTCTGCTCGTTTAAGTCCTGAGCATAAAGCTTACGGCAAACGAGCACTAATCTCGCTTCTTCGAAATACGGAGCCTTTTCGTCGTAAACGGGAGTGAGATTACATTCCTTAGCCTTATCACAGTCGCGTCCGCTTTTTGTTCCGCAGAACTGAAGAGCCTTTCTATACTCCTCCCCGTAAAAGCTTAAGGTGAAATACTCCTCGTTCTCAATTAAGCCGAAGGTAAATCTCTGCGGTCTTATAAAAGTAAACGCAACGGGCTTATTCCACATTATGCCTACTCCGCCCCATGAGGCAGTCATAGTATTGCAGCCGTCACCGTTTTTCGCGGTAACGAGCGCCCAGTCTTTTCCTATTAATGTAAACGGATTATCTTTAAGCTCGTTTACGGATATTTCTCTAAAAGCTGACATTTCATCATATCCTTTCATAATCATTATATAATTGTATGCTTATTTTTCTTCTAAAATGAATTCGTATGCACATATTGTACCACATAACTGAATAATATTCAATATCTTTGTATATTTATTCATGATATTCATTTTGTTTGCTATTTATACTCTGTTTAAGCCATTGTTTCAGGAGGCAAAAAAAGCTCCGTATCGCCTTTTTCATCAATAATAGCGGAATTTTAGCGCAATATCGGTATATTTTATATACTTTTCATAAATTTTGAATATTTATACAAAAAGGCTTGATTTTTTGTATATTACGAGTATAATGTATAAAGTAACAACGAGATAGTTTTAACAAATACTGTTTTTTAAATTCGGAGGTAACACTATGGCAGACAATAAAATCAAAAAGGTAGTTCTCGCTTATTCAGGCGGACTTGACACATCTATCATCATCCCCTGGTTAAAGGACAATTACGACAACTGCGAGGTTATCGCGGTATCCGGAAATGTCGGTCAGGCAGGCGAGCTCGACGGCCTTGAGGAAAAGGCTATCGCTACCGGAGCTTCAAAGCTCTACATCGAGGACTTAAACAAGGAATTCGTAGAGGAATATGTATATCCCACAATCAAGGCAGGTGCCGTTTACGAGGGCAAGTACTTGCTCGGCACATCCTTCGCACGTCCGATCATCGCCAAAAGATTAGTTGAAATCGCTAAAAAGGAAGGCGCCGACGCAATCTGCCACGGCTGCACAGGCAAGGGTAACGATCAGGTTCGTTTTGAACTCGCTATAAAGGCATACGCACCCGATATGAAGATCATTGCTCCGTGGCGTGTATGGGAATTCAAGAGCCGTGAGGAAGAAATCGCTTACGCCGAGGAAAAGAAAATCCCTCTTAAGATAAACCGTGAAACAAATTACTCCAAGGATAAGAACCTCTGGCACTTAAGCCACGAGGGACTTGACCTAGAGGATCCCGCTAACGAGCCTATGTACGAGAAGGAAGGCTTCTTAGAGATGGGCGTATCTCCGCTTCAGGCTCCCGACAAGCCCGAGTACGTTACAATTCACTTTGAAAAGGGCGAGGCTAAGAGCGTTAACGGAGTTGAGATGGACGCGGTAAGCGTTGTAGAGAAGCTCAACGAAATCGGCGGAAAGAACGGTATCGGTATTACGGATATTGTTGAGAACCGTCTCGTAGGTATGAAGGCGCGCGGCGTTTACGAAACACCCGGCGGAACAATCCTCTTTGCCGCTCATAATAAGCTCGAGGAGATTTGTCTTGATAAGGACACTCAGCACTATAAATCAGTTTTAGCTATAAAATTTGCCGAGCTTGTTTACGACGGCAAATGGTATACGCCCTTACGCGAGGCGCTCTCTGCTTTCGTTGACAGCACTCAGCAGTTCGTAACAGGCGACGTTAAATTGAAGCTTTATAAGGGCAATATCATCGACGCAGGCGTTACAAGCCCCTACTCACTTTACGACGAGGAAATCGCAACCTTTGATGAGGACGATGTTTACGATCAGAACGACTCGGCAGGCTTCATCAACCTTTTCGGACTTCCGATTAAGGTTCGCGCAAAAAAGGGACTTATTAAGTAATTTTATTTTTCAGGCTTATCGGGACAGGGGAAACTCTGTCCCATTAAGTGCTTTTTAAGGGTAGGGAAATCCCGGAAACACAGTGCCCTATCTCTTACCGTTTACCACTTATCACTATTATCTATGAGGTGATTTTATGCAGTTATGGAAAGGACGCTTCAAAAAGGAGCTTTCAAAAACAACTAACGACTTCAACAGCTCTATCCCCTTCGACAGCCGTATGTACCGCGAGGATATCGAGGGCAGTATCGCTCACGCGACAATGCTCGGGGAATGCGGTATTATCGAAAAATCTCAGTCGGAGCATATTATCGAGGGGTTAAACTCAATTCTTAATGATATCGAATCGGGTGAACTCAAGATCGATATGGAAGCTGAGGATATCCACACCTTCGTTGAGGGCGAGCTGACTAAGAGGATCGGCGATGACGGTAAAAGGCTCCACACCTCGAGAAGCCGTAACGACCAGGTCGCGCTCGACAACAAGCTCTATCTTCGTAAAGAGCTTAAAAATATCCGCGCTCAGCTGGAGGAGCTTGTCGGTATTCTGGCCGATAAAGCGAAAAAATACAGCGATACTGTTATGCCCGGCTATACTCACCTTCAGAGAGCCCAGCCAATCACCTTCGGACATCATCTTCTTGCGTACGCCGAAATGCTTCTTCGCGATATCAGCCGTCTTGACGACTGCTATAAGCGTATGAATGTTATGCCGTTAGGCTCCTGCGCCTTAGCCGGCACAACTTACCCCATAGACAGAACAATTACTCAGAAGCTTCTCGGCTTTGACGGTATCACCAACAACTCGCTCGACGGTGTTTCCGACCGTGACTACTGCATTGAGTTCGCCGCTGCGCTCTCGATTATTATGGTTCACTTAAGCCGTTTTTCCGAGGAGATAATTATGTGGTGCAGCTGGGAGTTCAAGTTTATTGA
>CAZERR010000039.1:0-15932 GCA_964514785.1 uncultured Ruminococcus sp.
TATACTACGTCGAACTCGTCACCTGCTTTGTACTTTTTCGCCACTGAAGGGAATACGCCCTGCTTGCTTGTAACGGTAATTTTATAACCGTCATCGGCGAAAGCTGTCATTCCGGCGGCAATTGTAAGCATTGACAGTACCATAAGTACTGAAAGTACGATTGCAACCGATTTTTTAAACATTTGCATTTTCTTCTACTCCTTTGCAAAAATTTTCCGTTATAATAAATAAATATTATAATTCATCTACTATTTTATAACTAATTTGTTACAAAATCAATTGTGAAACTTGTATAAATATTAGCGGTCGTTTTTGGTTATATTATCAAGCGTTCAGTTAAAACGGGACACAGAGCGGTTTACTCCGTGTCCCGATTTTTAATTCTGTAATTATTTATCACGCTTTAGACGGATCAAATAAAGCCGATCTTCTTTTTCGCCTTAGCGAGAGTGCGGGATGAAAGCTTAAGCGCGATTTCATCCGCCCTTTTGTAACAGCTTTCAAGGTAAGCCTTGTCGGCGATAAGTCTTTCGTACTCGTTCTTGACCGGTCTTAACGCCTCGACGACCGCCTCGCCGACAGCTGTTTTAAAATCGCCGTAGCCCTTTCCGTCGAAGTCCTTTTCGATCTGCTCATGAGTAAGTCCCGTAACGGCGCCGTAAATATCCATAAGGTTATTTATACCGTCCTTACCCTCGCCGTAACGCACGCAGGCGTCGCTGTCGGTTACAGCACGCTTGAACTTCTTCATAATAACCTCGGGCGGATCAAGAAGATGAACACAGCCGTTTACGTTTTCATCGGACTTGCTCATCTTGCGCGTCGGATCCTGAAGGCTCATTACACGCGCGCCTGCCTTCGGGATATACGCCTCGGGCACCTTAAATACATTCGGATAAAGCCCGTTAAAGCGGTTCGCAATATCGCGCGCGAGCTCGAGGTGCTGCATCTGGTCGGCTCCCACGGGAACGCAGTCAGCCTGATAAAGCAGGATATCCGCCGCCATAAGCGAGGGATATGTAAAGAGTCCCGCGTTTATATTATCCGCGTGCTTAGCGCTCTTATCCTTAAACTGAGTCATTCTCGAAAGTTCTCCGAACTGAGTATAACAGTTCAGTATCCAAGCCATTTCGGCGTGAGTATGGACGTGGCTCTGAATAAAGAACAGAGTTTTTTCAACGTCTATTCCGCACGCTAAAATCGAAGCGTAGGCGTCGATGATATTCTTACGCATTTTAGCGGGCTCCTGACGCACGGTTATCGTATGCAAATCGGCTAAAGCGAAGATACAGTTGAACTCATCCTGCATTTTCACCCAGTTTCTTATAGCTCCGAGGTAATTACCGAGAGTGATCGTACCGCTGGGCTGGATCAAACTCAGGGCGACTTTTTTCTTTTCTGTTTCCATATTTGTACCTCTCCTATACTATTTCCTTAATAAGCGCGCCGAGCGCCTTGATACCCTTTTCGAGCTGTTCGTCGGTCGGGGTAGAGAAATTGATTCTGAAACCGTTTGTCGTTTCGGTTTCGTCGGTCAAAAACGCGTTTCCGGGGACGACGCAAACCTTGCGCTCAATAGCCTGTCTCACAAAACCGGGCATATCTACACCCTCGGGCAGCTTACACCAGATAAACAATCCGCCGTCGATCTTATCATAGGTGATCTCGGGCGCGCAGTATTCATCGAGTAAATCCATAGCGAATTTAGCCTTTTTGCGGTAAATGCTTCTCAGCTTTTCGAGGTGAGCCTCAAAGTCATATTTTGAAAGGAACTCATAGCAGAGCATCTGCGACCAGATGTTGGTATGAACGTCGCTTCCCTGCTTACAAACGGTGAGCTTCTGAATGATCGGTTTAGGCGCTATAACGTACGCGACGCGTATTCCGGGTGAAATAACCTTGCTGAAGCTTCCGGCGTAAATAACACGGCCGTCGGTATCGAGGGTTTTTATCGCGGGGATAAAATCTCCGCTGTAGCGCAAATCGCCGTAGGGATTGTCCTCGAGTATCATAACGTCGTATTTTTGAGCCAGCTCATAAAGCTTCTTTCTCTTTTCAAAGCTCATAGTTACGCCTGAGGGATTCTGGAAATTGGGAATTGTGTAGATGAATCTCACGTTGTCGTTTTCGCTCAGAGCCTTTTCGAGCAGTTCCATGCTCATTCCGTCGCTCTCTACCGGAACTCCTACGAGCTTCGCGTTATACGCTCTGAACGAATTAAGCGAACCGATAAAGCTCGGAGCCTCGGTGATTATAACCTCGTGCTCATTCACGAGAGCTTTAGTCGAAAAGTCCATGATCTGCTGAGCACCGGTAGTGATGAGGATATCATCGTCGGCGCTTCCGATATCATACTTCTCTTTCATATATTTCAGAAGGTACTCCCTTAAGGGAGCATACCCCTCGGTAACGCTGTACTGTAAAAGTCCGATAGGATTCTCCTTAAACAGTCTTGCGGAGATTTCCTCAAGCTCCTTTACCGGGAAAGCGTCGGGCGACGGATTGCCGGCGGAGAGCGAAACCACCGTAGGATCGGCGGCATACTTAAAAATCTCTCTTATCGCGCTGGGCTTAAGGTTGTTTGTTCTGTCAGAAAATTTATACTCCATAAATACTCCTCGCTTGCTTAAAAATATCTTAAAAATATATATAAAAAGATTTTACCACATATTATATTCAGTTTCAAGTGCAATATTTTCGTAAAATTCTCTGAAAAATTGACAAATAAAATGAAAAAAACATTGTAATATGCATTTTTTTAGTGTATAATGTATTATATATATGTAAAGCTATCGGGTTTGGAAGGTCAGGACGGCGTTTTTTATTTGCCGTCAGACGAAATAAAGACAAAAATCCGTAAAACCGGAGGAAAACTATGGCATATTACGGCGGACGTAACTACAATTCCTATAACAGCAAGAGATTTCATATAAGCAGACGGTTTCGCAACAGAGCGATTATAATTGCGGCAGCGATTATAATATTAGCGCTGATCATCACTCTTATATCATCCGTATTCAGCTGTATCTGTACCGGATCGGCAAGCACTAATCCAACGGTCGACACCGCGACGCTCGGTAAAAACAAGCCCAAGAAGAAGGTCGAAAAGCCCAAGGCTGATAATCTCACCTTTAAGGAACCGGATATTAAGGACGAGGACAGCGAAAGCACCGGCACCTTTGACGGCGATTATTATATCTGGAACACAAAGGTGTTCGAGTCTTTTAAGGGCGTTAAATCCAACGCGAAGTCATACGCCAAGCTAATAAACGGCGCCAAGGAAACTCTCGGGCTTAAAACCAACGTATACTCCGTGATTATGCCCACCCATATAGAGATGGGGCTTCCCGGCAGGCTTAAAAACACCGAGGATGGTATCAAGACCAAATCCGAGGCGGATTATATCAGCGCCGCTTACTCGAATTACTCAAAAAAGGTCAAGTATATAAACTGCTACAATCAGCTTTCCGAGCACTGCAACGAGTATATTTACTTTGATTCCGACCATAATCCTACCGCTCTCGGCGGATACTATGTATATAAGGCTTTCGCCGAGGCAACGAAGAAAAAGGCGATTACACTCGCTGAATGTAAGGAATCGACCGTCGAAAACTACTACGGCTGGTACAATAACGTCACCGACTCGGAGCTCGCGGTAGATACTATTCATTACTGGGATTTACCATATAATATGACCAACACGATAACAAACGCCGAGGGCGATACCGAAACGACCTACAGCTGCTACAATAAGGAAGCCGAGACCGGCTCCAACGCGTTCAGCGTATTCCTTTACGGCAACAATCCGCTCGAGGTCATCAAGAGCGAGAATAAAAAGGCCGAGGGCAAGATCGCTATAGTTCACGACAGCACCGGGTGCCCTGTTGTTCCCTACTTCACATACAACTACGAGGAAGTTTACTCGGTTGATTTAAGAAGCTACGAGGGCAGCCTTAAGGCTCTGTGTCAGGAAAACGATATCGACAATGTGCTGATCATAAACGATACCGTCGGTTCAATCGATACCGAAAAATTCGATAAGCTGAGCAACATTCTTAAATAATCTGCAAAAATTGATTTACCGAAAGGAGGAGAGGATATGCTGGCGGAAAAGGTAAGCGTTAATATTTTCGGCAGGCTGAGTAATCATCTTTACTCGGGCTACTTAAGCCGCGGCGGCGCAGGCTCCGGAAAAGCGTATGTTCTCTCCGATGCCGAGGTGAATGAATATTTTAAAGGTATAATAATCGCAATCGCGAAATTCGGCGATGATGAAAGAGTTATTGTCGCTCCCGAAAACGAGGTTTACTATGAGCCCGACATCCGCACGGAGCTTTCCAAGCTTAAAAACATCACGCTCACCTCAATAAAATGTCTTTTTGAGAAAAGCTGCGGCGCAGTAGTTTTTTATAACGGAAAATCAAACACCAGGATCTTACTCGTAAAAAACAACAACGGTCGTTACTGGAGCTTCCCGAAAGGCCATATCGAAATCGGCGAAACCGAGCAGGAGACCGCCGTCCGCGAAATCAAGGAGGAAACCTCGCTCGACGTTGAGATAAAAGACGGCTTCAGAGAAGTCAGCGACTACTGTCCGTTCGGAAAGATCCGCAAGCACGTTGTATTTTTCCTCGCTCAGGCGTTTACTGATAACGTAAGAATCCAGGAGGAGGAGATCGCCGAGTATATCTGGGTAGATTTACAGCAGGCGAGAAAGCTGTGTTCCTATGACAACGACCTGCGGATAATCAATAAGGCCGAAACCGCTATTAAGATTATGAAATAAGCTTCGGTACATTTGAAATCAAACGAAAAAGGGCTGCCACTTAAGCGACAGCCCTTAGCTATATGCTGTTTTCTGATTATTGGTCTTTCTTCTTTCTTCCGAGCATAATGTTGGTTAAAATACCGAGGATAAGCGCGCATGCGACCTCAGTGATAGTAACCTGACCGAACTTAAGAACCATACCGCCTACGCCCGCGATAAGAATAACGGAAGCCGTAAAGAGGTTGCGGTTGTCGTCGAGGTCAACCTTCTGGAGCATCTTAAGACCTGATACTGCGATAAAGCCGTAAAGAGCCACACAAACTCCGCCCATTACACATGAGGGAATTGTTGAAAGGAACGCTACGAAAGGCGCGATAAACGCGATAACCATAGCCTCGATAGCAGTAACGATGATTGTGGAAACTGAAGCGTTCTTTGTGATAGCAACGCAGCCAACGGACTCGCCGTAAGTAGTGTTGGGACATCCGCCGAAGAAAGCGCCTACCATTGAACCTACGCCGTCACCGAGGAGTGTACGGGAAAGGCCCGGATCCTCGAGAAGGTCATGCTCGATAATTGAGGAAAGGTTCTTGTGGTCAGCGATATGCTCCGCGAATACAACGAAAGCAACCGGAATAAAAGCAACGGCGATCGTACCGATATAAGAGGGAGTGAGCTGTCCGAATGAACCGAACGCCTTTAAGAATGTGAAATCGGGAACAGCGATAAAGCTGCTTACGCTTATATTCTCAAATAACTTTGTGATAGCGGAATAATCGATAACCTTAATAGCGTCGTTGCCGGTAACATTTCCTATAATAAAGAAAACGGACGCTGTAACATAACCCGCGAGAATACCGATAATAAAGGGGATAAGCTTACCCATCTTCTTACCGTAAACGGAGCAGAGCATTGTAACAGCTAAGGTAACAAGTCCGCAGATAATGCTTACATACTGAGTAACGGGAGTAGCCGCGCCCTCAAATTTAGCCGCCGTAGCGCCTAAATCGCCGATAGCGTTTCCTGCAAGAGAAAGTCCGATAATAGCAACCGTCGGGCCGATTACAACAGCGGGCATAATCTTGGAGATCCACTTTACGCCTACCGCCTTAACGATAATCGCGATTACAACATAAACGAGACCGGCAAGTATAGCGCCTATAATAAGTCCGATATAACCGAGACCTACAGCAACACCGCCGCCGAACGCCGCAGCCATTGAACCTAAGAACGCGAAGGACGAGCCTAAGAATACAGGGCTTTTAGCTTTTGTAAAAGCAACATAAACGAGTGTACCTACGCCCGCGCCGAATAAAGCCGCGGAAGTGCTCATACCGTTGCCGACTATCATCGGCACGGCAATAGTAGCCGCCATAATAGCGAGGAGCTGCTGGAAAGCGAATACGATAAGCTGACCGAATTTCGGCTTATCCTTAACGCCGTAAATCATTTTCATAAGTTTTTCCTCCTTAAATTTACTTGGTCAAAATTACTTTATTAAATTCTACCAAATAGACATTATACTGAAAACACGGCGTTATTACAACACTTTTCTTGCTTTTTTGAGTTATTTCGGCTTTTTTACCGTCTTCAGGTTGACTTTTACCACGGTTTTTTGTAATATTAAACTATACTTTGAAAGGATGTGTAAACAAGAATGGATAAAGTACATATTATGACTCACCCGCTTATCAAGCATAAAATCACTATGCTTCGTATGGATACTACGGTAACTAACGACTTCAGAAGCTTAGTTGAGGAAATCACTATCCTTATGGGTTTTGAAGCTCTAAGCGACTTAAAAACAACTGAAATGGAAATAAGAACTCCTATCGAAGATACCGTTCAGCCCGTTATCGACGGTAAAAAGCTTGCGATCGTTCCTATTCTCCGCGCCGGACTCGGAATGGTCAGCGGTATGCTGGAGCTTGTTCCTTTAGCTAAGGTAGGCCATATCGGTATGTATCGCGACGAGGAAACTCATATTCCTCATACCTATTACTGTAAGCTTCCTCCGCTTATCGAAAGAAGACTTATCGTCGTAGTCGATCCGATGCTCGCTACAGGCGGCTCGCTTATTGACGCCGTTACAAAAATCAAGGAGCTCGGCGGCAAGGATATTAAATGTATGTGCATTATCGCGGCTCCCGAGGGAGTTGAGGCGTTCACTAAGGCTCACCCCGACGTTGAGCTTTATATCGGCTGTATGGACCGCTGCCTTAACGAAAACGCTTACATCTGCCCCGGTCTCGGCGACGCAGGCGATAGAATTTTCGGTACTAAATAAATTGATTACACTTTATAATAACGGAAAAGACTCCCGCAAGGGAGTTTTTTCTTATACCGAACCAACAATTCCAATTTTGTTACATTTGGCAGTTTTATCAATTTTTTTCTTCTATGCCCTTGAATTATGTTTATAATTTCTTTATAATCGTAATGTGCAGGAAAATGTGCGCGCTATAGTGCGTACGGTTTCTTATATAGCAGTAAAACCCGGCGCTTAAATGCCGGGGTACAAATAATTTTATAGGGGGTAATTTCTCTTGGAAAAACTGTTCAAACTTAAAGAACACGGTACGAACATAAGAACAGAGATAATCGCCGGTATCACAACATTCCTTACGATGGCGTATATCATCTTTCTGAATCCGCAGGTTATCAGTAAGAGTAACCCTGCGCTCGCAGGCGTAGCAGGAGCTATGGAGCACTCAGCGGTGTTCACGGCCACATGTATAGCGGCAGCCTTAGGCACTTGGCTTATCGGCTGGCTTTCCAACTATCCTATGGCTCAGGCTCCCGGACTCGGTCTTAACGCGGTATTCACTTACACTCTGTGCTTAGGATTCAAGCTTTCGGCTGCCGCCGCTTTGGGCGCTGTATTTATCGCGGGCGTATTCTTTATTCTTCTCACAGTTACAGGCGCGAGAAAGGCGATCGTTGAGGCTATTCCGCTTTCGCTTAAAAAAGCTATTACGGCGGGTATCGGTTTATTTATCGCTATTATCGGATTTGTAAACGCGGGCATCGTTGTTGATAAAACAACAGGCGGCGCTACAACCGTAGACCTCGGCAACTTCGCCGATCCTAAGGTTCTGCTTGCAATCGTCGGCATCCTTATCATTACGGTCCTTATCGTCCGTGATGTAAAAGCCGGTATTTTTATCGGTATGATCGTTACTGCCGTTATCGGAAATGTTATGCAGTTTGTTTTCGGTATGGATATGGGCATTGCGCTTCCGAAAAGCTGGGTTCCGCACCTTGACTTCTCGATGTTTGGCAAGTGCTTCGTAGGTATGGGCGAGCTGTTCTCGGCTCCTATCGCTTCGCTTTTAGCGGTTATGATCACGCTCGTACTTGTTGATATGTTCGATACGATCGGAACGCTCATCGGCGCTGCTGATAAGGCAGGTTATCTCGACGAAAACGGAAACCTTCCTAAAATCGAGAGAGCTATGCTTGCTGACGCTATCGCTACTTCAGCAGGCGCGGTATTCGGCACATCAACAGTTACAACATACGTTGAGTCAACATCAGGTATCGCCGCAGGCGGACGCACAGGTTTGACCTCAACAGTAACAGGTATCTGCTTCGCTTTAGCGCTGTTCATTTCACCTGTTGTAGGTTTTGTTCCTACATCCGCAACCGCTCCCGTACTTATCATCGTAGGTATCCTTATGGCAGCTTCCCTTAAAGATATTGACTGGACAAATCTGGAGCTTGCTGTTCCGGCATTCTTCACCGTTGTAGGTATGCCGTTCTTCTATTCGATCACAGACGGTATCGCTTTCGGCTTTATTTCATATATCGTTGTTATGATCGCTAAGGGCAAGGCTAAGAAGGTTCATCCGCTTATGTATGTAATCGTCGCCTTATTCCTTCTTATGTATGTAATCACTGCTCTCCAGAGTATGGGCATTCTTTGATTTAAGATTTTAAAAAGTTAAAAAAATCAGGTCGGGAGATTTTAAAATCTTCCGACCTTTTTTCATTAATATATTCCCTGAACCGTAACGTCGCCCGAATTGACCGTGGCGATCGTACCGTTCGAGAGCATAACATCGAGCTCGCCCGAGTTATTTACCGAAACCGCCATACCGCTTATATTTCTCTTTCCGCGGCTGAAGGTCACCTGACGTCCGATCGTAGCGCACAGCTTCTGATAATCCGCCGCAGCCTGACCGCCTAAGCTGTAGTGATTTAATACGAGCTCCTGCTCAAGATAGTTTAAAATAATCGCAACAAACTTATTCTGGTCGATATGACGTCCCGTTTCGAGCATAATAGAAGTCGCCTTATGAGATATATCATCCGGGAAAACACTCTGCTTAACGTTTATACCGATACCGGTTACAGTATACTTGACCCTGTCCGCCTCAGCCGCCATCTCGGTTAAAATACCGACGAGCTTCTTCTTCCCTACGATAATATCGTTAGGCCATTTTATACGGCTGTCAAGCATACAAAAGTCGTTAATAGCTCTGCACATAGCAAGCCCGGACAGCGGAGTAATAGAGCTTATCTCGCCCGGAGCAAGCTCAGGACGCAGCAGCAGGGAAAGCGCGATTCCGTTATCCTTAGTACTGACCCATTCTCTGCCGAGTCTGCCCTTGCCGGCGGTCTGCTCCCGCGCAAGCACGACTGTACCTGCCTCTGCGCCTTCCTCGGCGAGCTTTTTCAGGTAGTCGTTGGTAGAATCGACGGTATCGAGCACCTTAAGGTTTCGTCCTATGAATTTTGTATTAAGATAACACTTTACCGCCTCTTCGCACAGCACGGCGGGGAATTTTTCGAGCAGATAGCCTTTACGGGTTATCGACTTTATCTTAAAGCCTTTTTCCTTTAAGGATTTTACCGCCTTATTTACCGCCTGGCGTGATACGCCTAAGCTGTCGGACATCTGCTGTCCGGAGACGTAATCCTGAGCGTTATACAATAATTTAATGATTTTTCCCTGCATACTTTAAATGTCCTCGCAAAGCGCGGACGTTCCTTTCTGAAATGTCATATCCCCCGTACGTTTATCGTCCTATGAAGTTTTGGATAAAGAGGACAGGTTCTGCGTTTATATTTTCGCGATTTTCTTAACGGCGATCGAAACAGCTGAGCCGACAACCGTACAGGCAATAATTTCAATCACACAGTTAATGGATAACGCAGGTAATACTACCATCGGTATTACATCTAAGTTCATTACCTTAATTCCGTGGAAGAAAAGAGCTAAAAAGCCTAAGAAAAACGCCGTATTCATTACGGGGCAAAGAATTATGGCAACAATATCGTTTATGTAAAACTTGCCGGCTTTTTTATCCTTTAAGACTTTCGCTAAGGCTGAAGAAATAATGCCTGTTAACCAGCCCATAAGCGCTCTTGAAACAACGCAAATAACGAATGTGAAAAACGGATTGATCGCCATCATTGCCGTTCCGAACGGATCCATACCAAAGCACTGGGCAAAGCTTGTTATACCGAAGATCGTACCCAATGTTAAGCCTGCTGTCGGTCCGAGGACAATCGCTCCGATCGCGATCG
Source organism: uncultured Ruminococcus sp. (assembly GCA_964514785.1). Classification (GTDB taxonomy): domain Bacteria; phylum Bacillota; class Clostridia; order Oscillospirales; family Acutalibacteraceae; genus Ruminococcoides. The sequence goes on from CAZERR010000039.1 coordinate 10,301, forward strand.
GTATACACAGGAACGAAATCGAAAGCGCTCCGATTTTAAGATACCCGAGCGGAGTGAAAGCCATTAAAAGCTCCAACGCAATCAGTACGGCGAGAATAGTCATTCTCAACACCTTTGATGAATTTGTTTTTGACATAATAAAAACCTCCTGCTGCCGCCTCCCGTCAAATAGGAGTACAGCGCAATATTTATCACAAAGGCAAAGCCTTTTGTAATTGAGAATTATTATTTACGCATTATTTCGCGTTTCTTGCGTATATTAACCTTAATCCTTCCAGAACAAGATCGTCGTTTATAATAATATCGTGCTTACAGCGGTCAACTACGAGCGGCGCTAAGCCTCCCGTCGCGACAACCGCGGCGTTTACGCCTGCCTCCTCGTTATATCGGTCGATCATTCCGTCGAGCATTGAGGCGTTCCCGAGGATAATTCCGCTTCTTATGCAGTCCTCGGTATTTGTACTAATAGCCTTCTTAGGCGGTTTAAGGTCAATACTCGGAAGCAGCGCTCCGTGCCGGGTGAGCGCGTCAAGTGAAATCCCGATACCCGGACAGATCGCTCCTCCGCAGTAGCTCCTTTTTTCATTCATATAAAGTATTGTAGTAGCGGTACCGAGACCGATAATAACCGCAGGGCAGGTATACAGCTCCTTTACGGCTACGCACATCGCGACGATATCCGAGCCGAGCGACGCAGGGTTATCTATCCGCAGGTCGAGCCCCGATTTTACGCCCGGTCCGAGCAAAACAGAATCCTTACCCGTTACCTTCTTGATAGCCTTAACAAGAGCCTCGTTAACTCCGGGGACTACGCTTGAGATGATCGAGCCTTCTATTTCCCCCGTATCTATTTTATTTAAATAAAAAATAGTATAAAGCTCAGCCGCAAGCTCATCGTCGGTTTTCTTATCATCGGTGGAAAACCTAAGCTTCACAAGCTGTTTATCGTTTTTATAAAGAGCGAATTTAATATTCGTATTTCCGACGTCGGTACAAAGTATCATTTTCACTACCTCAAAACTATAATTCAAAATTTTACCACAGTATAGTATAATACATAAATCGAAAAGTTTCAACAGTAAAATAATATTTTTTCTTTTAGTGAACAATATCTAATGATATATATGTTAATATGAATTTGTATGCAGAGATACACTTTTGGTAAAAAGGAGTAATAACGATGGTTGATAACGCACAGTTAAAGGTTCTTGCCGCTAAGGCGAGATTAGGCGCAATCATAGGTACTTATCACGCTAAATCGGGTCATCCCGGCGGCTCTCTCTCCGCGGCGGATATGTTTACCTATCTCTATTTTAACGAAATGAACGTTGACCCGGGTAATCCTCAGATGGCTGACAGAGACCGTTTCGTTCTCTCTAAGGGACATTGTTGCCCCAGCCTCTACGCCGTTTTGGCGCTTAAAGGATTTTTTGACTGGAAAGAGCTTGAGGTTCTCCGTCATGTTGGCGCTATGCTTCAGGGGCACCCCGATATGAAGAGCACTCCGGGTATTGATATGAGTTCCGGCTCTCTCGGACAGGGCGTTTCCGCCGCGTGCGGAATGGCGCTTGCCGCTAAGCTCGATAAAAAGGATTACCGCGTATATACGGTTCTCGGCGACGGCGAATGCGAGGAAGGCGAGGTTTGGGAAGCGGCTATGTTCGCAGCTCACAACAATCTTGACAACATCGTATTTATCGTAGACTGTAACGGGCTCCAGATCGACGGCACCGTTGAGGAGGTTGCCGGAATCGAGCCTCTTGATAAAAAATTCGAGGCGTTCGGCTTTGATGTTGCTAAGATCGACGGTCATAACTTTGATGAGATCGCCGACGCATTAAACAAAGCTAAAGCTACTAAGGGCAAGCCCTTCGCCATTCTTATGGACACCGTTAAGGGTAAAGGCGTAAGCTTTATGGAAAATGAAGTCGGCTGGCACGGAAAGGCATGTAACGATGAGGAGTTCAAGCTCGCGACTAAGGAGCTTGAGGACGAGATCGCGAGATTGGAGGCTGAATTATAATGGCAGAGGTTGTATGTAAGGCAACTCGCGAAAGCTTCGGTATGGCGCTTTGCGAAATGGCTAAAACAAATAACGACATTGTTGTACTCGACGCCGATTTGGCGGCGGCTACTAAAACCTCAATTTTCCAGAAGGAATTCCCCGAGAGATTTTTCGACTGCGGTATTGCCGAAGCAAATATGATAGGCACAGCGGCAGGCTTAGCCGCGGCGGGTAAAATCCCCGTTGCCGCTTCTTTTGCGATGTTCTCAACCGGACGAGCTTATGAGCAAATCAGAAACTCCGTTGCCTATCCTGAGCTTAATGTTAAGATTGCAGGCTCTCATGCCGGAATTTCCACCGGCGAGGACGGCGCAACTCATCAGTGTCTCGAGGACATAGCGCTTATGCGTACTCTTCCCGGAATGCTTGTTTTAAATCCTGCCGACCACTTCGAGATGATGGAAGCGACTAAGGCAGCGCTTAAGCACGTCGGCCCCGTATACATCCGTTTAGGACGTCTTGCTATCGACAGCTTTAACGACCCCGATACCTATAAATTCGAACTCGGTAAGGGAATTACGCTCCACGAGGGTAATGATATTGCGGTTATCGCGAGCGGACTTGTTGTTAATGAAGCAAGAAAGGCAGTGCTTGCGCTTGAAAGCGAGGGCATCAACGCGCGTCTTATCAACATTCACACCATTAAGCCGATTGACCGTGAAATCGTTATCAAGGCGGCTAAGGAATGTGGTCAGATAATAACAGTCGAGGAGCATAACGTGATCGGCGGACTTGCCGATGCGGTATGCGAGGTTACAAGCAGCGAATATCCCGTTAAGGTAACAAGAATCGGCGTTCAGGACCGCTTCGGCTACAGCGGCCCCGCGTGGGAGCTTCTCGAAAAATTCGGTCTTACCGAAAAGAACATCGGTAAGGTCATCAGAGAAGTTGTAAAAAGCAAATAAGATATACTCAAACAAGCCGGAAGCTCTCCGGCTTGTCTTTTTGCTATGTTTTTTAAATACATCTAAATTCTACAGCCAACAGCAGAAACTGTCCTCTTTATCCAAAACTTCATAGTGCATTAAACGTTCGGGGGATATTACATTTCAGATTGGAACGCCTACGTCTGACAGCCTACAGCAGAACCTGTCCTCTTTATCCAAAACTTCATAGAAAATTTAACGTTCGGGGGATATCATATTTCAGATAGGAACGAACACGCCTGACGAGGACAAATAAAACACTTGACAAACGGAAATAATATGTTATAATAAGATCAGAAATTAGATTGCGTACAATTTAATTATCTGCAATTTGTTAAAAGAAAGGAAGTTTACTATGGTAAAAGATATTAAAACTAATGAATTCACAGAAAAAGTTATAAATAATGATAAACCCGTGCTTGTTGACTTCTGGGCTGCATGGTGCGGACCTTGCAGAATGCTCTCCCCTGCCGTTGACAGCGTAAGCGAACAGGTTGAAGGCGCCGATTTCTATAAGGTCAACGTTGATGAGGAGCCGGAGCTTGCGAGGGAGTTCGGCATTATGAGCATTCCGACTCTTATCGTGTTTAAGAACGGCGAGATCGTTAATCAGAGCGTCGGCGTTATCCCCGAGGCTGATATCAAAGCGCTGGTTGAGAACGCGTGATGTTGGATTTAATCATTATCGGAAGCGGTCCCGCAGGACTTTCCGCCGCAGTTTACGCGAGCAACGCTATGCTCGATTTTAAGGTTATTGAAAAATTCCCGATGTCCGGCGGTCAAATGCTCAATACCTATGATATCAACAACTATCTCGGGTTCGAGGAAATTGACGGCTTCACTCTCGGTCAGACATTCCGTAAGCACGCGGAAAGCAAGGGTACGCAGTTCGTAAATGATGAGATCGTTGAGATCTCAAAAACCGACGGCGGTTGGCGCTTGCGCGGCAACAAATCCGAATACTATACGAAAACTATTATTTTCGCTACAGGCGCAAGCCCGAAAAAACTCGGCGTTAAGGGCGAGAAAGAACTCGCAGGCCGCGGCGTAAGCTACTGCGCGACCTGCGACGGAAACTTTTTCCGCGATAAAACAACCGCGGTAGTCGGAGGCGGAGACGTAGCTCTCGAGGACGCGCTTTACCTTGCGAATATCTGCTCTGAGGTTTATCTTATCCACCGACGCGATGAATTCCGCGCCGCTAAGTATTTACAGGATAAGGTCAGAAGCAACGAGAAGATCAAGCTTGTTTTAAGCGATGAGATCGAGGAGATCACCGGAAAAAGCAGCGTAGAAGCGCTTAAGCTTAAAAGCGGCACCGAGCTAAAGGCTGACGGCGTTTTTATCGCGGTAGGACTTGAGCCGAACTCACAGCTCCTCAGCGGAATTATCGATACGGAAAACGGCTTTATAAAAGCTGATGAAAGCACCGTTACTTCAGCAGAAGGTATTTTCGCCGCGGGAGACGTCCGCACAAAACGCCTGCGCCAGATAAGCACCGCCGTATCAGACGGAGCAAATGCCGTCCACAGCGTTGAGGAATATTTGAACAGGAAAACAATATAAGCAGAAAATGCAACAGGCTCCCGAAAGAGAGCCTGTTGTTTATTTATAAATGTACATAAATTTTTTTAAATCTACTCTTAGGTTTATTACCTCTACGCCCTCCTTACGGAGCATATCCTGCTGGAGAAGCGGTCCGCCGAAGCCGAAATTTTCAGCCATACGGCCGCTTGAGTTGACAACTCGGTGACATGGCACTATTCCCTCATACGGGTTTTTATGCAGGGCGTTGCCGACCGCTCGTGCTAAGCCTTTATTTCCAAGGGCGCGCGCTATCTCGCCGTAGGTAGTAACCATTCCTTTCGGGATTTCTTCGGTCAGCTTATAAACCTTTAACTCGAAATCCGTCATCTTAAAATCGCACTGGAATACGGAGGAAGAGTCAGTGTTTTTCCGTTTAGCTCAACCTTAGCGTCATCCTTAGCTTTAGCGGCGTACAGATCTCCGCGAAGAGTAAGCTCGCTTTTTAGTTTAACGGTCTTGGTTTTACTGCTGTTGAGGTTGTGGAAGATATAGACCTTTTTACCCTTGTATTCAGTACAATAGGCGACAACTTCAATGTCCTTATTCTTGTATTCCGAGATCGTTCCGCGGGCAATTTCGGGATTCTGATTCTTTATCTTTAATACTCGCTTATAATAACTGAGCAAAGAATCGGATTTCTTCTCCTGCTGCTTTACTCCGCCGTAAGGAGCCTGCGAGGAATCCGCACTGGTCTTTCCGTTTACGATAATTTCCGGCAGGTTGTTCTTATCCCAAATCATCGGCTCACGCTTATACTCGTCGCCGACAGCGGAGGCGTTCTGAGTTAAACCGATTTCCTCACCGTAGTAGATAAACGGACTTCCGGGCATAAGCAGATAAAGCGCCGCGGCAAGCTTAGTGCCCTTTAATCCGGTAGTTTTCAAATAGTTCGCGCTGCGCGTCTGGTCGTGATTTGAGAGGAAGTAGGCGTTTATTCTGTTCGGGTTTTCTTTTTTGCTTTTCTCCTCGAATTTTTTTACCGCGGATACAAGCCCGGCAGCGTTACTGATCCTTACAGCGTTTACAAACGCGCCCGAAGAATCCGCAAAGCCGA
>CAZERR010000040.1:0-15925 GCA_964514785.1 uncultured Ruminococcus sp.
TTTTCTGTGTGCGCTTTTTGTCGTAATTTAGGGAATAATTGTTGTGCTTTTGTAGACAAATCTGACGTTTTCTGTTATTATATGTTTCGAAAAGGGTTTATAATTTTAAAGGAATAATAGGGTAGATGAAGATTACTATAGTTTGTGATGTGCTTGGCGCTGAGAACAATGGAACAACTATTGCTGCTATGAACCTCATTCGCGCGATGGAAAACCGCGGGCATGAGGTCACTGTTGTTTGCTCTGACGAGGATAAAAAGGGAAAAGAAGGGTATGTTATCATGCCTAAGCTCAACCTCGGCCCCGTGAATAATTACATAAACAAGAACGGCGTATCGCTTTCGCGCGCGAATAAAAAGGTGCTCGAGCCTGTTATAAAAAACAGCGACATCGTTCATATTATGATACCGTTTATGCTCGGAACCGCGGCGGTAAGACTGTGCAAAAAATACGATATTCCCGTAACTGCTGGATTTCATTGCCAGGCTGAGAATTTTACAAGCCATATTTTTCTTAAGAACAATTCTCTTGCGAATCAGATGACGTATCTAAGATTTTACCGCAGCGTGTACCGTTATGTGGACGCGGTGCATTATCCTACCGAGTTTATACGAAACGTTTTTGAGCAGGCTGTTCATCAAAGAACGAACGGGTATGTTATCTCGAACGGAGTCGGCGAGCGCTTTAAGCCGATAAAAACCGAAAAGCCGCCTGAATTTAGCAACAAATTTGTTATCCTGTTTTCCGGGCGCTACAGCAAGGAGAAAAGCCACAGCGTACTGATTGACGCTGCCGCTCTTTCGAAGCACAGCGATGAGATCCAGCTTGTTTTCGCCGGCGACGGTCCGCTGAAGCAAAAGCTTAAGGAACAGTCAAAGAAGCTTGCAAATATGCCGCTTTTTAATTTCTTCCCGCATGACCAGATGCTTAACGTCCTCAACTACGCCGATTTGTATGTGCATCCCGCGGAAATCGAGATAGAGGCTATAGCCTGTATGGAGGCGCTCGCCTGCGGTCAGGTTCCCGTTATTGCGGATTCTCCGCGCAGCGCAACGGTCAAGTTCGCTCTAGATGAACGCAATCTTTTTAAAAACCGCGACCCGGAGGACTTAGCTGAGAAAATAGACTTTTTTATTGAGAACCCGGACGTCCTTGAGGAATACCGCGAACGCTACAAGGGGATCGTTGCGGAGTTTTCTCAGGAAGCCTGTATGGATAAGATGGAAAAGATGTTTTATGAGGCTTTAAGATGAAGCGGGTGTATTATTACAGCGACGAGGTGAATGACGATTTCGCTTCTTCCAACGGAAAGATAAACAGCGATACGGTTAACGGCTCCTACCGCTACAGCCATCCTTCTGCGGGCTGGAAAATCGTGGTGTTTTTTGCGTATCGTATTTTCGCTACGCCGCTTGTGTGGCTGTATACTAAGGTATGGTTAGGAGTAAGAGTTAAAAACCGTAAAGCGCTGAAAAAGGTTAAGGGATGTTTCGTGTATATGAATCATACTCAGAATATCGCCGACGCTTTCATCCCGACTATTTCGGCATTTCCGAAGCGCGCGTATATAATTACGGGCCCCGAAACCGTTTCAATAAAAGGTATCCGTGTGCTTGTGGCTCTTCTCGGAGCGATTCCGCTTCCGTCGGCGCTTTCAGCTTACCGTAACTTTGATAAAAAGCTTCAGGAGGCGATGAACGAAAAGGCGGCTGTTTATATCTACCCCGAGGCGCATATCTGGCCTTACTGCAACTTTATCAGGAACTTTTCCGATAAATCATTTTCATATCCGTGCCGTACATCCTCGCCGGTTGTGGCAGCAGTGACGGTTTACCGTCAGCGCAGGGTGTTCAAGAAGCTCCATCCTCATATAACCGTTTACCTCAGCGAGCCGTTTTATCCCGATGCCTCGCTGCCTGAAAAGCAGGCGCGAAAGAAGCTTCGCGATGAGGCATACGCGTTTATGACTGAAACCGCGAAGGAGAAAAACAGCTTCGAGTATGTAAAATATATAAAAAACGAAGAAAAACAGGGCGGTAATTAAAACCGCCCTGTTGTGCTGTATCATTAATGATTATTCCTCAGCGTTTGATGCAATAAACATTACCGAGAAGCCTGTTTCGATAAATAAAATACCGATCAGTACTCCGATTATCCAGGCAATGGTAAGTCCGAAGAGCATGGGATGTAAGAAAGCGTAAATTCCTAAGCCGATACCGAGTATTCCGAAAATCAGCTGAAGGATCCACATTTTTGAATCGGTAACGCTTTTTACCTGAATAGCGGATACAACGGTGACGATTCCCATAATCGCTATCCAGCAGGCTAAAATGCTGAAAATAACGCTGTTTGCAAGAACAAACATATTCGGGATGAACAGCATCGCAATAGCAAAAATAAAGCTGATAATGCTGAACACAAATCCAATACCGTAGTATTTGTTCGCTATACCGTCGATAATACCGACAACACCATAAGCAGCCGCCAGAATAAAAACAAATACGGTTAAATCAAGAGCGGTGATTAAAGGTGTGCAGATGCATAGAATTCCGAAGATAACCATCAGAATTCCGAAGATGATTGATAGTACTCTCATTTTGTTCTCCTTTTCATTTTCTTTTTTCTGCTAAAAACAGATGCGAATTATTATAATCCGTAATTAAATTTTAACATTTATATTTCTTGAAATCAATTTACAATACTGAGATATTTACCGTTTTTCACTTAACATTGATACAAAATTGTAACTTGAATATGCAAGTAAATATGCTACAATTTGAATTAAAGCGGGAATACGCTTAAATACTGATAAGATAAGGGAGATGTCTATGGCTTTATCCAACAATACTGCAACTAAAACAAAATCAAAATTCCACGCCAATCCTGTACTAAACAGGCTCGGAAAGGTTGACGAAACAGCAGGTGACTCTAAAGCCTCGGCTTACGGCGGAATTGCTTTGAAAACCGCGTTCTTGCTGCTTTGGACAGTAGCGGGTATGATGCTTTATCTGCTTTTGGAAAGGACGATTTTCGCAGGACAGGCCGATGTGATAAGCGCTGAGTATTACGGCTTTAAGTTTAGCGCTTCGGCGATGCAGCTCGGATTTTTTGCAGGTGCGGCAATAATAGCTATAATCACACAGCTTGTTGCAGCTTTTGCGCGCGGGACAATTCCCGTTACGGGTACTATCTACTCGATAAGCCAGGGCTTTATAATTTCGTTTATTGTATTTACCGTGCTCGAGGGCTACGAATATATCGGACTTCTCGCTCTCGCGATTACGGTAGTCGTGGTATTCACTATGGCATTTCTTTACGCTAAGAAGATCATAAGGGTAACGAAAAAGTTCAGAATGATTTTAACGACTCTTGTAGCGGCTTTATTCGGTATTCTTTTAGTTGAGCTTATAGGATATTTGATTCCGTTCACAAGACCTTTTGTTGCTCAGCTTACCGCAAACATCGGTCTTTCAATCGGCATTTCGGTTCTTTCGATAATAATTGCTTCGCTGTTTTTGATTTCCGATTTCGCTATGATTGATCACGTTGTCGAATCTAAGCTTCCCGCTAAGTATGAGTGGGCGGCGGCGTTCGGCTTAACGTTTACTATTTTATGGCTTTATATTAAGATACTCGACTTATTGATCCAGATTCTCGGAAACGGCAGGGATTAAACTGCGCCTTGCCGGTCGAAAATCTGACAATAGAAAAATCCACCCGTTTATTATGAGCGGGTGGTGTTCAATATTAGCTTGTAAATAAGCAGTATGATAACCTTGATGAAAGATAGCTTTAAATGTGAATATTGTTAGCGTTGCGCTCATAAATCTTTTATAGTATAATATGATTAAGGATTCGGAGGTTATATGAAAAGGTTAATATCGTTGGTTTTGACGCTGATACTCGTACTGTGCGCTTCTGCCGGACTTATGAGCATTGACGTTAAGACCTCAGCGCTGAGCGTAAAAAAGGTAAAGCTTAATAAAACTAAAATCAACCTTAATGTTGGGGATAAGTACGCGTTGAAGCTGAAAAACGCCTCCTCAAAGGTAAAATGGAGCGTATCGGATAAACGCGTCGCGACAGTCAGCGCCAAGGGTAAGGTTACCGCCAAGCGCCCGGGCATCGCTTATGTATGGGCATATTTCAGGGGTGGATACTATGAATGCGCCGTTTATGTGCGAACTTGGCTGATAGGGCACAGGGGCTATTCGTCTATGTATCCCGAAAATACGATCCCTGCCTTTACGGGAGCTGTTGAAAACGGCTTCGACGGCATTGAGTGCGACCTCTGGGAGGGCGACGAAGGTCTCCTGCTCATTCATCACGACCAGACATTAAAGCGTATGCTTAAGACCGACGGTTATATCTGGAATATGACCGCAGAGGAGATCTTAGAGTATCCGGTTAAGGGCGGTGCGAATATCGCGAAATTCACTGATCCGCTTTATGTTCCTACTCTCGAGGAAACCTTAAAGGCGATAAAAGGTACCAAGACGCGTTTTATGCTTCATATTAAAGGCAACGAGGATTACGAGCTCTCAGAGGAGGGCGAGGAGAAGGTAATAAAACTCCTAAATAAGTATAAGATGAAATCCCGTACAACTTTGATCGGCTCGTATAATTATATCAAGCCGTTTGTCGGAACCGGATTTGATTTAGCGGTTATTTCCGACGTTCAGGATGAAAACCATCTCTATAAAGCGGTTAAATGGTGCAAGAAAAACAAGGTGAAAACCTTGCTTTGCCTTAATTTTGAAAGCCTATTTGTGCTGGGTACAAAAACCGCCTTCCGAGATTATATGCTGAATCAAAAGATGTTCTTCGGCTTATATTCAACTCTTAAAAGCTCAGAATATAAGACCTTAGGCAGGATGGGCGCGGTTTACGCCGTATCCGATTTTAAGCTTAAATGGAGCACTTAGTGTAATCTTACGCTAATCAAATAATAAGAAAACAATGCGCGCACTAAATGAAGTGCGCGCATTTTCAGTATTCAGTGTTAATAATCCCAGTTGGGTATGTATTTATCATCTGCGGAGCTGAGCTCCTGAGCGAAGCCCGATAGCCCGAGGTTTTCCATATATTCCTTTACCTTATTGTATTCGCGCCGTGTAATTTTGCGCGACAGCTTTTCAATTTCACAAGCCTTATAGCACGGCACATACTGTCCCATAAGGCTCACGGGTGTGCCGGGAAAGGTTTCGTTTATAATATCCAGTACGCCGATACTGTTTTTAGTATGGTTAGGGAGGACGAGGTGCCTGATTATTACTCCCTTTTCCATAATACCGCCGCTGTCAAAGTGGTTTTCTCCAACCTGTTTTATCATCTCGTTTACCGCTTTTATAGCGGTGTTTTTATATTCCCGTGCTTTTGAGTATTTAAGCGCGAGGGTATCGTCGCTGTATTTGAAATCGGGGAGATAAATATCGATATAGCCGTCGAGCATTTTAATTGTATCCGTGCTCTCATATCCGCCGCAGTTATACACGATCGGAATATTCGGCCTGTAAATATCGAGCGCTTTAATAATTGAGTTAACATAGGGAGTGGGGGAAACGAGGTTTATATTGTGAACTCCGCTTTCCTCGAGTCTTTTGAACTCGTCCGCGAGCTTTTTAACGCTGATATACGTTCCTTTGTTAAGCGCGGATATCTCATAGTTCTGACAGAACACGCACCTCAGCGTGCAGCCTGAGAAAAACACCGCTCCGCTGCCGCGCGTACCGCTTATCGGAGGTTCTTCCCACATATGAGGCGCGATTCTCGCGACCTTTATTTTTTCATTAAGTCCGCAAAAGCCCTTTCCATCGGTTTCGTTTCTTTCGGCAAAGCAGCCTCGGGGACATAAACTGCATTTCATATAAATCACCGTGGATATTATAGCATATTGCCGAGTCTTTTAAAAGCGTATTTTAAATATGTCAAACTGCACAAAAATCAGGTAGAAATTTTGTTACTGTAACAATGTGATAATTCTAAATAGGAATATTGACGAGCGCTCAATTTGGTATGATAATACTTAAGAATGCAATATTATTGCAAAAATTTAGGAGTTGATAATTATGAAAATGCGAAGAATAGTTTCGCTTGTACTGACTGTACTTATGATCAGCACAATGGCAGTAGTTGCTGCTAACGCTGTTGATACCGACAGTTATGCCGCAGGCGCAAGCTACTTTAACTCAGCCGAGGCTTCGGGCCGCGGTTACGCGAGTGCTGTTTATTCAGGCAGCGACTTAGGCGCAACCTACTCACCTTCGGCTACGACTTGGAAGGTATGGTCTCCTGCAGCTACTAAGATTCAGGTAAAGCTGTACAAGACAGGTACCGACCGTGAAAACGGCGCGGGTGTAATCGGCGTTTATGACCTCACTAAGGGCAACAGCGCCGTATGGTCAAAGACATTACAGGGCGATTACAAGAATGTTTACTATACATATCTTGTTACAGCTAAAAACGTAGCGGGTACTTCCGTAACCAACGAAACTCAGGACGTTTATTCAAAGGCAGTAGGCGCCAACGGTAATCGTTCAATGGTAGTTGATCTCGCATCAACTAACCCCGAGGGTTGGGCTCAGGATAAGCACGTTACCTTTAAGACTAAGACTACAGCCGCTGTATGGGAGCTTCACGTTCGTGACTTCTCCTGCGACCCCGATTCAGGCGTAAGCGATAAGAATCGCGGCTGTTACCTTGCTTTCACAGAGGGCGGCACAACATACAAGAAGCAGGGCTCCTTAAAGACCTGTATGGACTATCTTGTTGAGAATAATATCAACACGGTTCAGCTTCTTCCTATCGCGGACTTCGACGGCGTTGATGAAATCTACGGCGCTTCCGAGAAGGACCGTAACTGGGGTTATAACCCCGTTAACTACAACGTTCCCGACGGTTCTTATTCCTCGAACCCCTACGACGGTAACGTTCGTATCAACGAGACTAAGCAGATGATTCAGGCGCTTCACGACAGAGGCATTTCGGTTGTAATGGACGTTGTTTACAACCACACCGCCGGCGCTGACGGCTCCTGCTTCACAAAGACAGTTCCCGGTTACTACTACAGAATGTCGAGCAAGCTTGCTTACGTTAACGGCTCCGGTCAGGGTAACGAGCTCGCTTCCGAAAAGGGAATGGTAAGAAACTACATCATCCAGTCCCTCCAGTACTGGGCTAATGAGTATCATATCGACGGATTCCGTTTCGACCTTATGGGCTGTATCGATATCACAACTCTTAATCAGGCTCGTACAAAGCTCAACGCTATCGATCAGAATATCCTTATGTACGGCGAGCCCTGGACTGGCGGCGAGTCCGCTGTTCCCAACGGCCCCACACAGGATAATACAACAAGCCTTTCAAAGGGCGTAGGCGTATTCTCGGGTAAATTCCGTTCAGCGGCTACCGCAGTTGAGCAGACTAAGTATGATATTGTTTCCGGTTCTGTTGCTTACGGATGGGTAAACGGCGCTCAGCACGGCGGCGGTACTTCCGTAGTAGTAAACGGTATCAAGGGTAATATCCATGATTCAAGCGATAAATCGAAGTCTGTAAACTTCCTTGACTGTCACGATGACCTCACAGTTTGGGATAAGATCACAGGCGCATATACAAAGAGCGGTGAGGGTAAGGCTTCTCAGACTTCCTACACCAACGTTAACAGCACATCCGCTGAGTATACAGGCCGCTTAAAGCTCGCCGGAGCTCTCGGCTTGACTTCTCAGGGTATCTCCTTCTTTAACGCGGGTACAGAATTTGCCCGTACAAAGAACGGTCAGGGTAACTCCTACAACTCACCCGACTCTATCAATAAGCTCGACTGGAAGCGTGCTCAGACATATGCAGAGGTAGTTAATTACTACAAGGGTCTCCGTCAGATCAACGAGGTTTACTCACCGTTTAACGATGATTCCAATTCCTCCGCTTCGACAATGAGCTTCATTAAGTCCTCAGGAACGATTATTGCTTATACAATCAGCAATAATACCGCCAATAAGGCTAACGAGTGGGGCAAGGTCGCAGTTTGCCTCAACAGCGGCAACAGCGCCGAGTCGATCTCACTCTCCGGTAACTGGACAGTTGTAGCTAACGCTACAAAGGCAGGCGTTTCAAGCTTAGGCACAGCTTCCGGCACCTACAGCGTTCCCGGAAAGTCGGCGGCTATACTTGTTGAGACTTCCTCATTCAAGGACTTCAGCGACAAGTTTAAGTACGGAACACTTACAGTTAACCACCATGTAGGCGCTAACGTAACAACAAAGAAGGCTCTCTACAGAATCGGCACAACATATCATGCCGCTAAGGACGCAGAGCTTCTCAAGAGATATAATGTAACTAAGACTGAGGGCGCCGCTACAGGTACATTCTCAGGAAATACAACTGTTGATTACTACTATGAGTCAAACGGAAAGACAATCAACACCCTCACAGTTAAGTATGTTGACGCAAACGGCAAGGTTCTCACACCTAATATGACTTACGAGATTGAAAAAGGCTCCAAGTATTCAATCCCCGTATGTGCGATTCAGAGCTATCAGTTAAATACAGACAGCTATCCTTCCGATACAACCGGAAGAATCAACGGCGATAAGACTATCACCTTCAAGTATAAGCCTCTCACTTCTCAGAAAACTATAGTTCATTATCATAAGACAAACAGCTGGTCAACAGTTTGCTGCTACGCATACACCGACGACGGCGTTGAGCCGAACGGCGCGTGGGCTACTAACCCGACTATGTCGAACGATACCTCTAAGGGTTCGGGCTGGTATACCTGCACTCTTAACGTACCTGCATGCCGCGTAATGTTCCATCCGAAGTCCGGCTCCGGTCAGGAACCCGGTCAGAACGAGCCCGGATATTCCGTAGGCGGCGAGTGCTTTATCGATAACGGCGTTGTAACTTACGAATCAACTGTTGTTACATCCTATATCGATATCAAGACAGGTAAGAAGCTTAAGGCTGACGCTTCTTCTACAGCAGTTAAGAAGAATACCGATCAGTATACAACAAAGGGCGACGATACACTCGGAAAGCTCGTTGAGACTCCTGCTAACTCTGCAGGCTTCTATCAGCCGGGAACGACCAACGTTGTATATCTCTACAACACAACCGGTGAAGAGGATACAGATCCTCCCACAGAAGCTACCACAGCACCCGTAACAGTTAGTCCTCAGCCGGGTACTACTGCTCCTGTAACCTACGGCGACAGCAATATCCTCGGTGATGTAGACGGAAATAAGACTATCAACATCAAGGACGTTACAGCTATCCAGAAGCACCTTGCGAATCTTGCTTTCCTTGACGCTCAGGCTCTTAAGAGAGCTGACGCTGACGGAAACGGCTCCGTAAGCATTAAGGACGCTACTATTATCCAGAAGTATATTGCTTTGATTCCGATCACTCAGAATGTCGGACAGGAAATGAAGTAATTCATTAAAATGTAATATTCAGTTTCAGCTTTTATGCGGGCGGTCTAAGGGCTGCCCGCATAAATGATATTGAATAACAGGAGACAATTATGAAAAGAATTATTTCTATAGTGCTATCTGCTGTGCTGATCATTTCAGCGTTTGCGATGCTGCCGCTTACCTCGACTGCTGCCGGAGCAACTATTTCGTACAGCTATTCGGGTGCGGACTCTGCGAACGCCGGTTACGCTCAGGGTACTATTACTCTTACCGCTCCGACAGGTACCTACTGGCTCTACTGGGCGGATAGTTCATCTGCGTTAAGCGGCTATTATCAGATAGCTAAGCTTACCGTTTCCGGAGCTTCTGCCTCGCATACTATGCCGGCTCAAACGGTTATTCCTGCGGACGCAGTTAAGCTTATCGCAATCAAATCCGACTCGGAGCCTTCGACTAAAACCGTGGCATCCGCTGCGGCAGTTTATGATATCCCTGCCTCTAAGCGTTTCCCCGAGGCTTCATCCGCTAAAAAGTACCGCTTCGCTTCTTATTCCGACGTCCATATGGATAAGGTTCCCGACAGCACAGGAAGAAGATTATACTACTACGATGATTATCATCTTCAGAAGGCGTTCAATACCGCCGCAGCGAGAAACGCCGATTTTATCGTTATGTCGGGCGACTATGTGAACAATAACGTCGATTTTCCCGGAGTTTCGGCTCAGGAATGGAGAGCGTATCAGAAGGTGCTTGCCGATTCCAATTTCTGCAACCCTGTTTATGAGGCTATCGGTAACCACGAGCTCTGGCAGAGTGTTTCCGGCGGTACGAGAGATTTTATAAAAGCGACCGGTCTTGAAGGTAACTCAAAAACCTCCTCCGCGCCGTATTTTGAAAAAACTCTCGGCGGCGATCACTTTATCTTTATGGCTCTCGAGGGCGGATTCTATCCCGACAGGACCGAGGGATTTACCACCAATCAGCTTAACTGGCTGAGAAATCGCCTTGAGGCTTATAAAAACGACGGAAAGAACGTTTATATTATCGAACATTCTTTGTTCTATAAATACGGTGCCGGCGACCGCGTTGACGGCGAACCGTACTATGATATTCCTCTTAAGGACGATCAGGAATCAACAAAAACCTTAAAGAGTATTTTACAGACATATAAGGACGCGATTTTTATTTCCGGTCATACTCATATCGCATTCAACGCTCAGTATAACTACTCGACCAACGGCGGAACCTCCGCTATTATGCTTCACAACAGCTCGATAGGCGGTGTGCGCAGAGTAACGGGCAACGGTCTCGACAGAAACTATCAGAAAGAGGATGCCGAGGGTTATATCGTCGATGTATTCGGCAGCGCGATCGTATTTAACGGAGCGGCTCTCTGCTACAATATGTATGACCCGAACTGCTGCTATATTGTAAGAACCTCTAACCATAAGAATAACCCCGTTCCGACGAGCACTGCGGAGTCTACTCAGGCGCCTACCGCGACTGACGCGACAGCTCAGCAAACAACGGCTCAGCAGACAACAGCTCAGCAGACAAATGCTCCTGCAAGCACTGCTATTCAGACGATTTCCGCTTCCGGTTATTACGTCAAGGGCAGTTTCAACAGCTGGTCATTATCGAACCCGCTCTATACAACAAATCAGAGCGGAATCTTATCCACAACCATAAAACTGAATGCCGGTACATATAAGTTTAAGCTCTTTACCGGCTCAAATACATGGTACGGAAATGATGGTACGATTCCTGATACTACAACAACATCCTCGACGCGCGGCTGGGACTTCACAACCGGCGCGGGAGACTGTACGCTAAACGCGACAGGCGGCTATTATTTGTTCTCGCTTAACACCTCAAGTATGAAGCTGCATATTTATTATTATAAAACCGATCCCTACGCAACTGAACCTCCCGAGCCTGCTACAACGGTTGTTCCGACAACAGCGGCTCCGACCTCTACCGCAGCTTCGACTACTACCGCTGCACCTACTACTACTGCGGCTCAGACTCAGGTTACCGAAACGACAAATGCTTCCGAAACTTCGACTCAGGCTGAAATCGTTAAGGGCGATGTTGACGGCAACGGCTCTATTGATATTCTCGACACCACGCTTGTTCAGAAGTACCTTGTTAATAAAATTTCTCTTTCCGATAATCAAAAAAATGCCGCTGATGTTAATTTTGACAATAAGGTCACCATCCGCGACGCTACAATAATCCAGATGCATATAGCTAAGATCATTACCTCCTTCTCAAACGGCGGCAAGGGCGTTAAGCTCCGTTCGGGTGCTTCGCTCAGCTCGGTTCAGTCGAACCTTGAGAAGTATTACCGCTACTCGTCATACGACGCTTATCAGGCGCTAAAGAAGGAGTATAAGAGCGGCTCAAACGACCTCACCAAGCTTACTGCTCTTGAGAACGCGCTGCTCTCCGTTGTTGACGATGATACAACCGTTTACTTCGAAAACAACAAGGGCTGGGGCGATATAAAAGCATATGTATGGAACAGCTCGTCAAACGCTCAGCTGGCGGCCTGGCCGGGTACAGGTATGATTTATGTAGGAAAGAACGAATACGGAAACAAGCTTTACGAGTTCACCGTCGATACAAAGAAGTACAATAAGATCACCTTTACCGACGGAGGCAACCAGACCGCCGATATTTCACTTTCTGCCGACAGTACGGCTTATTATGTCAGCGGTTCAAGCTCGCCGTACAGCGTTACCTCTTACAACTTCAAGCCTTCGTACATTAAAAGCTATTAAGGAGGATAGGTATGTTTACTGTTCTTAAAAAATCATATATAAGAATTCCGCTGATGATTTTTCTCAGCGTAACGGCGCTGTTCTTGTTTTCTCTTTTATGCTCGTCAAAGGCGGATGCTAAAACTATCGTTATAAAAACTCCCGAGCAGATGAGAAACATCAACTGGAAGAATAAGGGTTTCGGCCCGGGAAATACCTATAAGCTCGGCAACGGGATGGACCTTGCAACTAATCTCCCGAGCGGCGAGCACGGTACCTGCCTGCTCACTAAGGGTAAGTTTGTTATCGACTTAAACGGCAACACTCTCCAGAGTACCGACAGCGAACAGACTGTTATCGATATCAGGGGAGCTAACGTTATATTAAAGGATTCCAAGGCTAATACAGCCTCAAGGAATCGTCCGAGCGTTCGTTCCTACGGGTTAGGCGCCGTTCAGATCACTTCGGGTAAGCTCACTGTGAAGAACGGTTACTATTGCGGCGCAAGCAACGGTCAGAATAACCCTGTCGGACTTCATGCCGGCGGCGGCACCTGCACCGTACTGGGCGGTATCTTTGACGGCGACCATATAGGCGCTTCCGTCGGGGGTGCTAATATGCGCATAAACGGGGGAGTATTCAAGACCTCGTATATGTTCGGACTTATGCTGATGGGTAACGGTAAAATAAAAATCACGAACGGTAGCTTTATCAATACAAAATCCGGAAGCTTTAACCCGACCTTTGCTCTCGGAGCATATAACCTCAACGGATCCAGTTATAATTTCAACAGCTGGCTCGCAGGCGGCGCCTCATTCAATCCGTCAATAATGACTTATTACTGGAACGGTACAAGCACTGATACCTCTCCGTATCCGACAAAAATGGTCGGCACGAAGTACGTTCAGATGCCTTATACATATCCTTACGCTGTCGCTTATACCGGCAACAGCGGATATGAGGCGGTTACGCTCAAGGTAAGCGCGAAGGGCATAGCTCCCGAGGGTACATCTATCAAGTCATTAAAGCCCGGCAAAAATGCCGTTAAGGTTAAATGGAAGAAAAAGACTAATAAGGTCAGCGGATATATTGTCGGGTACAGTACATCCGCAAAGTTTAAAAAGTCTAAATCCGTAACAATAAAAGGTAATAAAAATACCTCAAAGAAAATCACTAAGCTGAAAAGCGGTAAAAAATACTACTTCAGGGTAAGAACCTACCGTTTGTTTAACGGTAAAAAGTTCTGTTCCGGCTGGAGCAAGGTAAAAAGCAAGAAGGCTAAATAATTAATACTGATCGGGAAGGTGAATCCTTCCCGATTTTTTTTCAGGCTTTTTAGTTATGTTATGTGCGCGTAAAAAAATGGATGAAGTAAGGACACAGAATAAAAAGTGCGGTCAATTTTTCTGCCTTCAATTATGATTCCTGTGAAAAATTATTACTTAAAAATTAAATTTCTTAACAAGAAAATAACAATAATTTAACCTAGTTAGTCACATTAAGAATAAAAATTACAAAACCCTTATAATTCTCATACAAGTTTACCAAATTAAGGTTACATTTTCCGAAAATGTATTGACTTTATGCCCATTTTGGAGTATCATTCTATTTGGATGAAATTGTGGTGCATAATATATGTTGCCACAACAGCTTGTGCTTTTTTAACATTCTTGTAACTTTTATGATATTTTGGAAGGTATGGTATAAGCTATAAGAAGCATAAGCTTAATGAAATTGTTTTTATGTTTTGCCGTGGCGGAATTATTCCGCTGAAGAGCAATGTTTGGAAATTGGAGTGTGCCACGTTGGAAAAATATGTAATTAACGGCGGTAATGTGCTTGATGGTGAAGTTACCATCAGCGGAGCCAAAAACGCCGCGGTTGCTATAATCCCCGCGGTTATTCTTTGCGACGAGCCTTGCCGCATTGAGAATATACCTAATATCAGCGACGTAACCCTTATCGGACGTATCCTTCAGGAGATGGGCGCTGAGGTAAGAAGAATTGATAAAAGTACTTTATATATAAACCCCGCAAGAATCAGCTCGTATCAGGCTACTTCCGACTTAGTACGCGGAATGAGAGCCTCCTACTATTTACTCGGAGCTTTACTTGGCAGATGCCATCAGGCGAGAGTATGCCTTCCCGGAGGATGTAACTTCGGCGCGAGACCTATTGACCTTCATCTTAAGGGCTTCGCGGCTATGGGCGCGCGTCACGAGCTTGTTAACGGGGCTATTATTGACGTTAAATCCGACAGAAGACTTCAGGGTAATCATATTTACCTCGATTTCGCTTCCGTCGGCGCTACTATTAATATTATGCTCGCTGCCGTTAAGGCTGAGGGACTTACGGTTATTGAGAATGCCGCTAAGGAGCCGCATATCGTTGACTTGGCGAACTTCTTGAACTCTATGGGAGCTCAGATCCGCGGCGCGGGTACAGATACGATTAAGATCCGCGGAGTAGATTTCCTCCACGGCGTAACCTATTCGATCATTCCCGACCAGATCGAGGCGGGCACCTATATGTGCGCTGCCGCAGCAACAAGGGGCAGAGTTCTCGTTACTAACGTAACTCCTAAGCACCTTGAGTCGATTACGGCTAAGCTCCGTGAAATCGGTTGTGAGATCCGTGAATTTGACGAGGCGGTCCTCGTAGACGCTACTCAGCGTCCCTTAAACCGCTGTAATATAAAGACTATGCCTCATCCCGGCTTCCCGACGGACTGCCAGCCGCAGTTTGCGACTCTGCTCTGTACGGTAGACGGAACGAGTATCATCAACGAGAGCGTATGGGATAACCGTTATCAGTACGTTTCCGAGCTCACTTTAATGGGCGCGCATATCTCCGTTGAGGGAAGACTCGCTATTATCGAGGGCGGATCTAAGCTTCATGCCGCTCCCGTAAAGGCTACCGATCTTCGCGCCGGAGCCGCTATGGTAATCGCCGGACTTTGCGCCGACGGTACTACCGAGGTAAGCTCGATCCAGTATATCGAGCGCGGATATGAGAATATTATCGAAAAGCTCACTAATCTCGGCGCTGATATCAAAAAGGTTTACTTCGACCACAATACAGATAACGCTTTAAGAGCGTAAAAAAAGCTCCCGAAAGGCTACTGCTCATAAGGATATTATGAAATAAGCAGAAGAAAGCCGATTGGGAGACTTAAATGAAGAATACCGCGTGGACGAAAGTCTGCGCGGTGTTTTTGTGCTCGTTATTAGTTAATTTTTTTAGAGTGAAAAACAAAACGGAACAGCACACTAAACATCCTCTCACCATGTGTGAGAGGATAAAAAAGAATTATTACCCTCAAAGGGGAAAAGTTCGGGCTTTTTTTGCCACTGTTTAAGCCGTTTTTTCAACGGTTTTTGAAGAGCTAAGGTAGTTATACCATATATGCCAATTCGCGCAAATAACCCCTTCATGGGCGTTTTAAACCGCTTCAAAAAATGAGCCGCATAACAAAGAAAAGGGATTTTGAGATTCAGCATAATCAACATATGATAAGGACGGGAGCTGAGTAAATCGTCTTCCGCTTCGTTGTCATCTTGCACAAAAAGCGTATGAAAATTTTGTACACAATCCAAGCAGATTTTTCTTTTATGGGGTTTAAAATTTGAGGATTTTGTTGTAAAATATAATATGTTTCTATTATTATGCGGAAAGGGCTTGACACGGTTATGAGAATGGGCTACACTTGCACAGCACAGCACAGCACAGCACAGCACAGCACAGCACAGC
>CAZERR010000041.1:0-15452 GCA_964514785.1 uncultured Ruminococcus sp.
TGTAACAGTTAAGGATTCCGTAGGAATCGCTTCCTTTAAGGCTACTCACGCTAAGATCTTCAAGCTTTCTTTCACAGCAGCAGTTCCCAAGGACGACAGAGATAAGATCACTATCACTGTTAAGAAGGGCTCCGCTACTATGGATATGAAGAAGGAATGGGCTGAGGACGGCTCATCCATCGATCTTTCCACAGACGCTAACCTTGAGGCAACAGACTACACAGTAGCTATCGCTTCCGATACAGTTTCTATCGACGACGCTAACAAGACTGCCAAGACTTCTGTTGAGAAGTACGGCATCAAGGACGTTAAGATCACAACAAAGCGCGTTAACAAGGTTAATTATGCAAGAATCTACTTCGACGCTATCGATAACTACGGCGATAAGATCGTAGATACACCAGGTAATACATTCAACTGGCAGATCTCCTGCGACGACGCTCAGGTTAAGACAACGACCTTCGCTTTAGATGAATACTATCAGGACTATGTCGAATTAGACAACTTCGGCGACGTAAACAACAATGTTGTTGTTGATAAGACAGTTATCGGCGTTCAGGCTATCCTTAAATCCGACGCTACTATCAAGAGCGGCAGAGTTGACATTGACGTTAAGGCCATCAAGATCGCTAAGGTAGATATCGTAGACATCGAGCTCGAGGGCGGCGCTAAGCATATCTACGAAGAGAGCACTGATAAGACCTATAAGCTCGTTGTTGACGCTGAGGATAACTTCGGCGAGCCCATCGACTGGGAGCAGTACAATCCGGGTACTGACTACAGCCGCTACAACAACGACTTCGAAGCTTATACAGATAACCCCACTCTCGTTACAGCTCCTTACTTCGATACTACTACCAACGAGCTTTATATCGACGTTAAGGCTAATCAGCACGGCAAGGCTAAGATTTACGCCGTAGCCGAGAATCCCGAGTATAAGACATACGACGTAGAGGTATTAGCAGCGCGTAAGCCTCTCTCGATCAACTTCCCCGACTCCAGCGCATATTCGCTCGTTGCCAAGGAAGACAAGGACGTTAAGATCCCCGTAACCTTCACCGACCAGTACGGCGACGAGATGCTTAAGAATGCGGTAGATAACTCATTATTCACTTCAACATTCTCACCGACATTAAGCGATAACAACCTTATCGCAGGCTACAGCTCTACACTCGAGGGCGACTTCGTAGTTTACAACGCGAAGAACGTAAGCTCCGCGACAACAGAAAAGGTCAACGTAACATATTCGACCTATGATGACGAGATGAAGCTCGTTCAGTCTTCCTTCATCATCAAGATCGACGAGGAGAGAAGACCTGACTCCATCAAGTTCAAGGATGCGGTTCCCGAGTCGCTGGTAGTAGGCGAGGTAGTAAATCTTCCGTTCCAGATCATCGACAACCGCGGTGAAGCATGGCAGGATAACACTGCTCTCTATGTTGATCCTATCACAACAGGTATCGACGCTTATGTAAACGTTACTGTAAGTGCGATCAATACAGACGGTACAGGTACAGTAACTGTAACTGCTCTTCAGGACAGCACAGTTAATAAGGATCCTAAGCTTCCGCTTAAGTTTAAGCTCACTTACTACAGCGCAGAGTTAGCTTCCACAACCTTCACACCGCCTACAGTAACAGTATATCCGAACCTCGGCGGTACAACAGAGATCCAGGCTACACCTACTCCTCTCGAGGTTAACTCCGGCCAGACAGTTAAGCTCACTCTCCAGGCTATGAAGAGCGATACAGAGAAGCTCAACACTTATACTCATACTTATAAGGACGTTCAGTTCACTCAGGAAGATACCGATTCAGGTAAGACTGCTACTGACTTTAAGGACGTTGTATTCAAGAACGGCGTAGCTGAGGTTGAAATCGAGGCTAAGCTCGCTACAGAGCATCTCCAGTTCTCTGCTTATATTGACGCTGCCGGCTACGGTTATGTAAGCATTCTTACAGGTCAGATGGTTAAGGTCAACGTAGGTACAGCTGACCACTACAACATCACTCTTACTAAGGATTCTGTCTATGAGACTACTACCGTTGAGGTAACCTGCGTAGATAAGAACAACAACACTGTTAAGTCTTACAACCCGACCGAGAGCCACTATATTGCTATCAAGGATAAGGAAGGCAAGTCTGTTGCTCCTAACGATCACTTCGATTCTTTATTCGTTGACTCTAACGGTAAGGTACTCACAGGCTTCACTAACGGTGTTACTTCATTTGATACCGATAACAACGCATGGTTCGTTAACCAGCAGACTATTACATTCACAACAGGCTCGATCACAGGCTCAAAGGTTGCTGATTAATCCTGACTGAATGTAGTTGGTAAACTGACTTATTCGTAACTGAATAAACTTTAGGGCGTGCCGAAAGGCACGCCCTTCTTGTTTGACAGAAAAGTATTATAAACAGTATGAATGAAGTATACGATTTGTATAATTATTTACCTTGATATATCGGTTGCTCCTGTCAAACAGTAAGCGATTTGTTGCTCCGCTTTGGACTGACAGCTTCTCTTTAAAAACATTCTTCTTGACTTTTATCCCTAAAAAACATATAATTACGTTGATGCAGTATGCTTCAATCTTTTAAAGGGAGGAAAATTTATGAGCAAAAGCATTAGTTTGTTAAAAAAGACTACTGCGGTTACACTTGCCGCTTTAGTTGCGTTGACAACTCTCTTCTCGTTCTCTTTTACCGCTGACGCGGCGAAAAAGTACGTTAAGTCCGTTAAGGTCGCTAAGAAGAGTGTTTCGATTGCCAAGGGCAAATCGAAAAACGTTAAGGTTACCGTTAAGGTTTCCGGAAAAACAAGTAAGAAATTCACTGTTAAGTCAAGTAAAAAATCCGTTGCCACTGCTAAGGTAAAAGGTTCCAAGGTTAAGATCACCGCTAAAAATGCAGGTTCCGCCAAGATCACCGTTACCACTAAGGCTAAGGGTAAGAAGGGCAAGAAGCTCTCCGCTAAAATCAAGGTTACCGTTACTGACGGACATGCCTCCTCGATTACTACCTATGAGAGCGCAAGCACCTTTGAGAATCCGTTCACTGTTACAAACGGCGCGAGCGCAAATCTTTTCGACCTCGAGCCTTTCTTTGCAGAGTATGCAGACCAGATCGACGCGGACGCTACAATGTTCAGCTCCGACGACGACAGCGTTGTTTCCGTAAACTCCAAGGGTATCGTAACAGGTAAGAAGGCTTCCGATATTCCCGTAGCTGTTACAATTATGGTATTCCATAATGACGGAACACCCCAGAAGGTTACAGCTTATGTGCGCGTTGCAGACGGCAGCGAGCCTTCGACAGAGCCCGAAACCAAGGCTCCCGAGACTCAGCCCGAAACTAAGGCTCCCGAGACTCAGCCCGAAACTAAGGCTCCCGAGACTCAGCCTGTAACTCAGGCTCCCGTTTCAGGCGAGGTAGGAATCGCTTCCTTCGGCGCAACCTCCTCTAAGGTTCTCACAATCCGCTTAACAAGGTCGCTTTCCGACGACGAAAAGAATAAGCTTGAATTCACAATCAAGAAGGGCAGCTCCGCGCTCACTCTCTCCAAGGAATGGGCTGACGGTTCAACCGTTAACTTTACTGCCGGCTCCGATTTTGAGGCTACAAATTACACAGCTACTATCTCCTCACCGAGCCTTACGATCGACAACTCCAAGAGCTCCGCTTCCTGCTCCGTTTCAAAGAACGGCGTTAAGGAGGTTAAGATTACCACAAAGCGTGTTGCCCGCGTTAATAAGGTAAAGATTTACTTCGACGCTATCGATAACTACGGCAACAAGATTGCAGGCACACAGGCGTCTGACTTTAACTGGCAGCTTTCCTGCGCCGACGCTCAGGTTAAGACAAGTATGATTACGGTTGATACCACTAACAAGGATTATATCGTTCTCACAAACTTTGCCAACGATTCTATCGGCATTAAAGCCGACAGCACAATCCTCAGCGTTCAGGCTATCCTTAAGACCGACGCTACAATCAAGAGCGGCGCCAACGATGTCGAGGTTAAGTCTCTTATGATTAAGAGCGTTAATATAGAGGGTATCGCGCTTACCGACGTTACTACACGCGTTTACACCGAGGCTTACGATAAGGTATATAAGCTCGCTTATACCGCGGTGGATCAGTTCGGCGATCCGATCGACTGGTCGATGTATCATCCCGGCTCACCCAACAGCGCGTATAACAATGAGTTTAACGCTTACTCCGATAACACAGATCTCGTTACAGCTCCGACAGTTACCGACGGAGAGCTCACTATTACCGTTAAGGCAAACAAGACAGGTAAGGCGAGCATTTACGCTGTTGTAGGCGCAAGCGAATACACTCCGCTTTCAATTGAGGTTCTTGCAGGCGCTAAGCCCGAGACAATCGTATTCCCCGACGCAAGCGGTTACTCCGTTGTTGCAGGCGAGAATAAGACTCTTAAGGTTCCCGTAACCTTCGTAGACCAGTACGGTATTACTATGGTTAAGGGCGCTGTATCAAACTCTGTATTCAACTCTACCTTCACAGGTATTATCAAGAGCGACAATAATCTTATCGTAGGTTACACCTCCACTAACGAAGGCGACTTCGTAACCTTTAACGCTAAGAACCTGAGCTATTCAACAACAGAGAAGGTTAACGTAACCTTCAGCACATACAAGAGCGACGGACAGCTCGCTTCCTCAAGCTTTGTAATCAAGGTTGACCCCGAGCGCGCTCCCGCTTCTGTTAAGTTTACAAACGGCGGAATTCCCGCTTCGCTTCTCGTAGGCGAGGAGGCTAAGGTTACATACCAGATTATGGATAACCGCTCCGACGAGTGGCAGAAGAACACCGACCTCAGCATTGTTGTTGAAATTAAGGATACAACATATCTCTCAGGCTCTTACTCATCAATTGCCACAGACGGTACAGGTTCAATTACTCTCAAGGGTAAGATGGACAGCACAGGCAACACTAACCCCGCTACCGAGGTTAAGGTAAGACTCGTATACAAGGGCAATACAGTTGCCGAGAACAGCTTCAGCGTTGTTGTATATCCGAACCTTTCGAGCATTAAGATGAACGCTAACCCGGCTACAGCTAAGGCAGGTCAGACAGTTACTCTCACGCTTACGGCTTATAAGAATTCGACTACTAAGCTCGACGGCTATAACCGCAAGTACACAGATATCGTATTTACTCAGACCGACGCTAATGATTCGTCACGCAATTCTACTGAGTTTAAGGATGTTGAGTTTGTAAACGGTGTTGCTACCGTTCAGGTAACCGCTAAGGTTGCGGCAGAAAAGGTTAACTTTACTACCAAGATTTCTGTTGCAGGCGGCTCAACTCTGAATATAGCTGCTGCTGAATCTGTAAACATTTCCGCAGGCGCGGTTCAGTCTTATAAGATGACCGCAGTTAATAAGACAATTATGTCCAAGACTGTAACTGTTGTTATGATTACTGCTGTTGACCAGTTCGGAAATACCGTTAAGGATTATACCGCTTCGGGCTCATCCTATATGACCTTAAGCGATAAGAACGGCAACAAGCTTGAGCCGAATAACTACTTCTCATCCTCTAAGGTTGACTCCAACGGCAAGGTTATCCTTGAATTCACTGACGGAGTTGCGGCTCTTCAGACTGTTTCAGGCAAGCCTCTCCCGGGCGGAGCTGTGGTAACTATCACTACAGGTTCGATCACCGGTTCTGCTACAAGATCATAATCAATCTTATAAATTTGCCGCCGCGTTCTTCGCGGCGGCTTTTCTTTTTGCGTTTTGACATCATCTTCCGAAAGTGATATTATTAATACATAAAAGGAAAGGGAGAATGATGTATGAATAGAAGAATAATTGCGGTTTTGATTGCCGTATTAGTACTTGCTTCGGCAGTTACGATAAGCTCCTCGGCTGCTTCAGGGAAAACTATCAGCTACAGCTTTAATAATTCTACCCCGGGTTACGCCGAGGGTACGGTTACGTTTAAGACCGATACCGACGGAAGCTTTATCCTTTACTGGGCTGACGATAATAAAAAGCTCAGCGGTTACTACCCGATCATTAATGAGTTCAGTCTATCCGCAGGCGGCTCTAAAAGCTTTACCTTCGGCAAGCATACGGCTGTTCCGTATAACGCGACTCGTGTGATCGCTGTCGATAAAGACGGTAATACCGCCGCCGAGTACAGTATTCCCGCGGGAAAGCGTCTTAAGCCCTCAGCCGGAAGCCTTAATTATAAATTCAACGCCTTTTCCGACTTGCATATAGACTTAAACGGCTTTTATAAAAGATCCGATACAAACTGGGCTCAGGCTCTTGATTACGGCGTTCGGGAAAAAACCGACTTTATCGTATTCTCGGGCGACGTTATAACGAATGCCGCCAACCCGACGGCAGAGTGGAAAAGATATGAAAAGATCCTCAGCGAGTCCGATTACGTTAATCCCGTGTGGGAGTCGAATGGCAACCACGACCTGAGAAACAACGCCGACGAGGGCAGGAAGGCGTATATGCGCGGTTCGGGTACCGATAATACTATTGCGAACTACGACGCGAATAAGTCTTACTATTATATCACCGAAAAAACTACCGGAGATATTTTCATCTTTATGGCGCTTGAAAAAGAGTACAGCCCTGCTAAATGCGACGAGTTCTCCGACGCTCAGATGAAGTGGATGACGAACCTGATCGAAAACAACTACGGTAAGGGTAAGAATATCTATATCGTCGAGCACTCGCCGATCAACGGCTTCGGCGCCGGCGACAGGATGAGCAAGCCTTACTATAAGGCTCATTTAAGCGAGGAGTTCCCCTCTACGGTGAAGTTTAAGTCCCTGCTTAAAAAATACCCGGGACTGATATTTATGTCGGGCCATACCCACGAGGACTTTTCGCTCGGCTACAATTTCTCGAACGAAAACGGTACCGCCTGTTCGATGATACATATTCCCGCGCTTGCCGGCTCCACAATAGCGAACGACAGCGATTCCGCGCTCGAATACCAGGACGGATGGGGAGAGAACGTTCAGGGTTATATAGTTGAAGCTTACGAGAACGAGGTCGTTTTCTACGGTGCGAATATCACCGAAAAGAAGATATATCCCTACTATTCGTATATTATGGAGGGCTCGGGCAGCTCTAACGTTCAGCCTACGACTAACGCGACCGATCCTACCGATGTTACGGTTGAAACTCAGCCGCAAAACGGCTGTACGATCCCCGCCGGAGTTGAAACAAAGAGAGTGTATTTTGCGGATAAAAACATCTGGGGCAGCGTTTACTGCCACAGCTGGGGCTCGGGCTCAAACGTGAAAAGCGTGTGGCCGGGTTATTACGCTAAGTATTACGGTACCACAGATGAGGGTGTTGACCTCTACTACGCCGATATCCCTGCCGATCATACGGGAATAGTGTGGAATAACGGCGACGAGGACGAACAGACAGTTGATATAACGCTTGACTCGGAAAACAACTTCTTTACCCCGAAAAAGGGACAGAGCGGTAAGAAAATAGAGGTCGAAGCCTCGGTATGGACTTACGAGCCCGTTACGGAGCCCCCGACCGACGAGCCGGAAACAGAAACAGGCTCCGTGACCGTACCGTCATCATCGGCTTTTGAAACCACCGAAGCGACTCAGCCCTCCGGCGATACCGAGCCGTCAACGACAGAAAAGACATCGAAGCCTGCGGAGGAAACCGAAAAAGAAACGACCTCCGCCGCCGATACAACAAAGGCTTCCGATACGGCTGCCGATACAACCCGCCCCGAAACCGGTAGCTCCTTTATGTACGGCGACGTTAATATGGACTCGAGCGTAAACATCCGCGACGTTACGGCGGTTCAGAAGCACCTCGCGCTTATGCTCAAGCTCAGCGACGCGCAGCTTAAGCTTGCGGACGTTAATTTGAACGGCACGGTGAATATAAAGGACGCTTCCCTTATTCAGAAATATATCGCGAAGCTTGTTTTAGAGCTTCCCGTTAAATCTTCCGACAGCGCCAAAAAAACCGTCGGCGCTCAGGATTATAAGCAGATGCTCGAGAATTACTACTCGTTCTCGTCCTACGACCAGTATCAGGCGCTCAAAAAGCTGTATAAAAACGGCGCTTCCGAAACGAAGCTGAGCGAAGCCGCGGCTAAGCTGAAGGCGATCGCTGATCATATCGGCGGCACAGGCTCCTACAGGGACACCTACTACGTTGAGAATACCAAGAACTGGGATAAGATGTACGCCTACGCGTGGAAGGGCTCCTCTAAAAACGCCGAGTGGCCGGGAGTTAAGCTCAGCAAGGTCGGCACAAACGCCGGTCACGACGTCTACAAGGTCAAATTCTCAAGCGCCGGACAGTTCACCTCGATTATTTTCAACGCGGGCGGCGGCTCCTCGAAAACGATCAATATCGACCTGGCCGATTATACAAGAAACGCCTTCTATCTTACCGAAAAGGATTCCGAGGGCAGATATAAGGTCGGAAGCTTTAAGTTCAGTGAATAAACTAACGGAGCGGCTCAAAATGAGCCGCTCCGATTTTGCGTTATTATTTTTAAATCAGTTAAATTAAACCGATTAATTAAACTTATATATCTTTCTCGCGATCCTGTAGAGGAAAACCGAGAGCTTGCGCCCGGGCTTGTTCTGTAAGTTGCCGAAGCTCCATATTGATTTATGCTTTATGTAGTTATAAATCTTTTTATCCTTGTTTTTAAGGTAAAGCCATAAATCCTTACGCTTTTCGTCCTTATCCTCATACTCGCAGATCTCGCAGAAGATGTTTGAAATCGTCATCATCATCGTAAGATACTTGCGCATATATTTGCCGAGCTTTTTGCTTATCTTGAAAACGTCGTCGATCTTATGAGCGTCTATCATAATCTTGGTAACTCTGAGCTGCTGGTCGATACGCGACGCCATAACGCTTTCGTTTACGCTCTGATCCTCTCTGCCGATAAAGTAGCGGTATAAGTCAAGGTTCATATAGTAGATGTTCTTAACGTAGGGCAGGGGAGTGTATACGAAAATATTATCAACATAGAAGGTGTGCTTCGGGAGAGTTATCCCGCAGTCCCTTAAAAGCTGAGTGCGGTAGATTGCCGAATGCATTAAAAGACACTGAGAAATGCTGAAGCCGCTTATATCGTCCCACGAGAAAATCGTATTCTGAGGGAAAACGTTGCGGTAGTGCATGGTGTGCGAGGTGTTATCCTCAATATGCTCGTAAACGTAGTTGCAGATCATAAGATCAAGGTTCTTTACCTCGAGTTCCTTTAGCTTTACGAGCACCTGTCTGAGTGCGTCGGTGTCGAGCCAGTCATCGCTGTCAACTACCTTGTAGTATGTACCGGTCGCGTGTTTCAGTCCTTGGTTTACGCCTTCGCCGTGACCGCCGTTTTCCTGATGGATAACCTTAACGATATTCGGATATTTTTCCGCGTAATAGTCGCAAACCTCGGGTGTGTTGTCTTTAGTTGAGCCGTCGTCAATAAGGATAATCTCCGCGTCCTCGCCGACCGAGAGAAGCGTACTGATACAGTGATCCATATACTCGGCGGAATTGTAGCAGGGAACCGCGAAGGTGATTACCTTTTCTGTAGTCTCCATAAAATTCATCCATTCCTTGTTATATCAACAAAACTCGGATTATTATATCACATTTTCGTCAGTATATCAATATTTGTGACATTTTTTTAATTTATGCTCAGCTCAGCTTTCCGAGCTCTATATTGCGCCTGTAAGCCGCCTGCACGGCGTTTACTACGACGTCCTCGAGGTTATCGTCGTCGAGCGATTTTACGCCCTCAATAGTGCTTCCTCCGGGTGAGCATACTTTCTCGATAAGCACCGACGGATCCTCGCCGCTTTCCATAAGGAGCTTTGCGCTTCCGATAACCGTCTGAGCTGCCATTGTAAGGGCGGTTTTTTCGTCGATACCACATTCCTTGCCGCCTTCTGCGAGTCCGCGAATAAACATATAAACGAACGCAGGTCCGCAGCCCGAAACCGAACATCCCGCGTCCATAAGGCTCTCGGGAATAGCCGTAAGGTTGCCTGCGTACTTCATATTCTCAAGAAATTCGTTAAGCTCGCTGTCGCTTACGTTATCGCCCTTAGTGTAAAGGATCTCGCCTTCGCCGACCTCGACGGGCGTATTGGGCATAATGCGGATGACCTTATAGCTGCCGCCGGCGAGCTTCCTGATCGTGTCGATTGAAAGCCCTGCCGCCATCGTTACCAGTACGAAATCGTCCTTGCGCTTTGAGAGCGTATCCTTGATACCGCCGAGCATATCCGCCATCATCTGAGGCTTGACCCCGAGGAAGATGAAGTCGCACTGAGCGGCGATATTATTATTGTCGCTTACTTTTCCGCCGCTCTTTTCGGCTAACGCCTGAGCCTTTTCCTCGAAAAAGTCGGCTATCATTATATCATTTGTGCTTTTTGAAACTGCCTTACATAACGCGCCGCCCATATTTCCGGCGCCGATAAATCCGAACATTAATTTTCATAGCCTTTCTGCCCACAAATATTCATTAGAGTTATTTACAACCTTACCGTGAGCAGATAAGGCGTAAGTTGGAAGTGGGACTTTTACCTACCTTATGTGTCCCTTACCTCTGATTATATACTTGTAGGTGTTGAGCTCCTCAAGTCCCATCGGACCTCTGGCGTGGAGCTTCTGGGTAGAAATTCCCATCTCGCAGCCTAAGCCGAATTCGCCGCCGTCGGTAAAGCGGGTGCTCGCGTTAACGTATACCGACGAGCTGTCTATACCCTTAGTGAAAAGCTCGGCGATCTCGTCGCTCGAGGTAACTATCGCCTCGCTGTGACCGGTCGAATGAGTGTTGATATGCTCAACCGCCTCAGCGGCGCTGTCTACGATTTTTACCGAGAGGATATAGTCTAAAAACTCGGTGTCAAAGTCGTTTTCGCCCGCGGGAGTACCGTCGATTATTTTAATCGCCTTTTCGTCAAGGCGGAGCTCAACGGGATTTTCCTTACGGTTGTCAACAATACGCTCCTTAAGCTTAGGCAGGAACTTTTCTGCAATATTCTTATGAACTACGAGTACCTCCTCGGCGTTACAAACCGACGGACGGCTCGTCTTAGCGTTTTCAACAATGTTCAGCGCCATATCTATATCTGCGCTCTCGTCAACGAAAATATGGCATATTCCCGTTCCTGTCTGGATAACGGGCACCGTGGCGTTCTTTACGCACGCTGAGATAAGACCTTTTCCGCCTCTCGGGATAAGTAGATCAACGTAACCGTCGGCGGTCATAAGCTCGGTCGCGCTCTGACGCGTTGTATCCTCAACGAGGAGAACTAAGTCCTTTGAAAGTCCCGTGTTCTCTAAGCCCTTCTGAAGTGCCTCAACGATAGCCGAAGCGCTCTGATGAGCTTCCTTACCGCAGCGGAGCACGCATACGTTGCCGCTCTTTAAGGCGAGCGCGGCGGCGTCCGAGGTTACGTTCGGACGGCTTTCGTAGATAATAGCGACAACTCCGAGCGGAACCGAGGTTCTCTCGATAATAAGCCCGGGCTGGGGTTCGTTTGATTTGAGCACCTTGCCGACGGGTGAGGGCAGCTTAACTACGTCTTTTATACCGTCTGCCATACCCTTGATCCTGTCGGCTGAAAGCGCGAGTCTGTCTATCATAACGTCGCTTATGGTGCCTCTCGCGTTTTCGATATCCCGGGCGTTTTTGCTCAGGATATTTTCCGTGTTGTCGATAAGCGCCTGAGCCATAGCTTCGAGCGCCTCGTTGATTTTTTCGGGTGAGATCGTGTTAACCTCCGCTTTAGCGTTTTTTGCTTTTATAAGTAATTCTTTAGTAGTCATAATTTCCGTAACCTTTCCGTCCACAACTTTATTTAAAAATCTTTATAGCCCTACCGTGAGCAGATAAGGCGTAAGCTTTGATTTAGTTTTCGTTTATTTTTTTGGCTTAAATCTTGTGCATACTGCCGTTCCCTCTAAAATATCGTAAAGGATTTCGGGGTTTCTGCCGTTTGCTACTACCATTTCGATTCCCTTTTCGGTCACCATTTTAGCGGCGTTGATTTTCGTTATCATACCGCCCGTGCCGAGTACCGAGCCCTTTTTGCCCGCGAGCGCCTCGATCTCGGGGGTTATCTCCTCTACAACGTCGATCCGCTTCGCGTCGGGATTTACATTCGGGTCGTCGGTGAAAAGCCCGTCGATATCGGATAAAAGAATAAGTAAATCCGCCTTTAGGGTAAGTGCGATGGTAGCGCCGAGGGTATCGTTGTCGCCGATTACTATTTCATCGGTCGTAACGGTGTCGTTCTCGTTGATGATCGGGATAACTCCGAGCTCAAGCAGCCTGAAAAGCGTGTTGTTAAGGTTCTTTCCGTAGTCCTCGAGCGCGACGTACGCGCCTGTCATAAGAATCTGAGCTACCGTGTGGTTATACTCGGAAAAGAGCTTGTCGTAGGTGTACATCAGCTCGCACTGACCTATAGCCGCCGCAGCCTGCTTGGTCGGGATATCGTCGGGGCGTTTCGTGTAACCGATTTTACCGAGCCCCATTCCGATAGCGCCCGAGGATACGAGAGCGATCTCGTGACCGGCGTTCTTTAAATCGGAAATGACCTTGCACATCTGCTCGACTCTTTCGATATTTAAAAGTCCTGTATCGTGGGCAAGAGTAGAGGTGCCCACCTTGATTACTATTCTCATTAATCTTCCGCCTTTTAGTATATAGTTAGATGATTTTTTCTTGTACAGCAGATACTATAATACCATTTTTTATCAGTTTAGTCAATTAAAGGATGGGGATTTTTACGTTATAAAAGGTTTATATGATCCGCGTGGTTTTCCGCTGACCGAAAACAGGCTCCAGCTATTTGAAAATTGTGAAAAATGATGTATAATATTGTCGGTATTATGAATTGCTTTATCTTGTGCCGAAAATAAAAATGTCACAAAAACCATTTTGATAAAGTTATAGATAGTAAAGAGATTTATAAATCGGAGAAAAAATGCTTGCATTATATCTTTTGAGCCTTGACTGCGAGAATGAAAAAGGAAAATTTGAGAAGCTCTATACGCTTTATAAGGGGCTTATGCTCTCGCGTGCGTATGAGATCCTCGGCGATAGAGATTACGCCGAGGACGCGGTGCATAACGCCTTTATACGGATTTTGAATAACCTCGATAAAATCGGTGAGGCTGAGCATCCGTGCTCAAAGGGCTTCGTTATGATTGTGCTTGAGAACGTCGCGAAAACTATGTACGTTAAGCGTAAGAAGGAAAAAATCGTTGAGCTCGATGAAAATATCGCGTGGGATAAAAGCATAGAGAACGATACCGAGCATAAGCTTACCGCCGAGTATCTGGCTGAAAAAATCGCCGCTCTGCCCGAAAAATACCGGGACGTTATGGTGCTGAAATATCTAAACGGCTTAAACGATAAGGAAATCGCATCCGCTCTCGGGATCAGCTCCGCGGCGGCGCGAAAAAGGCTCCAGCGCTCGCGCGAGAGCTTAAAAATGCTTTTAGGAGGTTCGTATGGAAAAGGCGTTGAATAATGAGCTGCTTATAAAGGCACTTGAAATATACGAGAATAAACGCCTCGGCGAATATGAGGAAAAAGCGTTTACTCCCTCAGAGGATTTCGAGAAGAAAATGGAAAAGCTCATTAAATCCGAGTCGAGCTATTTCAGAAAGGCGACGAGAACTCCGAAGCGCAGGGTGCTCGCGGCGGTAGTTGCGGCAGCGGTAATTATATCGTCTGCTTTAAGCGTAACGGCGATAAGGGAGAGCATTTTAGGCTTCTTTATCTCGCGCACTCCGCAGGTCGACGTTATCGAGTACGGTAACGGTAAATCCGCAAAAAGCCCCGAAACGCTCGAGAGCATTTTCTCCGTAAGCTATGTGCCGGAGGGCTTTAAGCTTGAGGAAAAGAGTAAGACTTCCGTAGCTTACGAGGAGTATTATACTAAGGGCGAAAGCTATATAGACTTCCAGCAGTTTACGAAAAAGTCATACTCCTCCGCCTCGGACAGCGAGTTCTCCGCCGTAAAGAAAATCGAGAAAAACGGCGTAAGCTACATCATAAGAACGTACGAGGATATGATAATGCTCGTATGGGAAAAGGGCGGTTACGTCTTTGAGCTGACGGGCTTTGAGAACGAGGACGAGATGTTTAAAATCGCCGCC
This sequence comes from uncultured Ruminococcus sp., assembly GCA_964514785.1. Classification (GTDB taxonomy): domain Bacteria; phylum Bacillota; class Clostridia; order Oscillospirales; family Acutalibacteraceae; genus Ruminococcoides. The sequence goes on from CAZERR010000041.1 coordinate 14,174, forward strand.
TCGGTTAAAACAGCAGGGGAGGGAGAAGAATGAAAAAATTAACGGCTGTTATTGCTGCGTTTATTCTTTTGCTTTCCTCATTCAGCGCTTCCGCGCTTGTAATCGGGGAGGGCGACTCCGAATTCCTCGAGAAATACGACTGCGTTATCGGCAATATGGGGGATTATTATCTCGTTTACAAGGAGCCTGAAATTCTTTTAGAGAATAATAAATCTGTTGCTATCGGCTGCGCTTATTTCACCGTCAGAAGTGAGAGCGTACCGCTTTATCTCGTGTATAAGGATATTGAAAGACCGCTCGAGAGCGCGGTAGGAAGCCTCCTGCGTAAGGAAGATACGATTAATGTCGTAACGCTTGTATCTCAGGCGATTGAGAAAAAAACCGAACCGCTCATACACGGAATAGTTGACGTAGAGCTTATGCTCGACAGTCTGGAGGAAACAGCCTCCGCAGAAACGGTTGAAACGACAGCGGAAGTACCCGCAACAGAGGATTCAGCTCCCGAGTCTACCGAGGGAAACGCCTCCGAGCCTGATGAACCTGAAACCGAAGCTCCGAATTGTATAGAACCGACCGAGAACCCTGATGTTGTATTACCGACAAGCTGGCAGCCCTTTACTCAGGCATCTACCGTCGCTCCCGTTGAGGAGGCCGAGGCTACGGCAAATATTCCCGATAAACCTGCCGCAACTCAGGCTCCTGACGGAAAAAATTCAGACGGAAGGATTATTATTGAAAACAGCCCTAAAAACAGCGCAGCGGCTTTAAAAAGCAGAAAGGTTAAGCTTAATTTCACTACCGCAACCTTAAAATGCGGTAAACGCGTTAACCTCAATGTTAAGAATAAAAACGGCAGAAAAGTTACCTTCACCTCTGACAATAATAAAATCGCGAAGGTTAATAAAAAGGGAATTATCAGTACCCTTAAAAAGGGCAGGGCTAAAATTACCGCTAAGGTAGGTAAGAAAAAGCTATATTGTATCGTAAAGGTTGTAACGAGCCCGAAGCTTTCCGACAGTAAGGTTAAGGTTAAAAAGGGTAAGACCGCCGTCGTTAAAATTATCGGCAGAGCTTCAAATGTTAAGAATAAGTATAAGAGTACAGAGTACGCCCTGATTATCTCTAAGGCTAAGGCGGATAAAATTACAGTCCGCGGACTTAAAAAGGGCAGTACGGTGCTTAAAATCAAAGTGAACGGAGTTATACTTAAACTGAATGTTAAGGTTACATAAGAGGGAGTGAGTTTTATGAAAAAGTTAATTTCAGTTTTATTATCGGT